>NZ_LAVK01000006.1 GCF_001083795.1 Streptomyces sp. SBT349 | reverse complement strand
CCCCGGTCTTGCCCGCCCTTCCCCCCCCCGCCCCCCCCCCCGCCCTGCCCCCCCCCCCCCCCGCCGCGGCCGGCCCCCTGGGCTGGCGCGACCAGCTCCACGCCGCCCTCATCGGCCTCGGATACGCGCCCCGCGAGGCCGACGGCGCGGTCGCCGCGGTCACGCCCCAGGCCGAGGCCGAGGAGGCGCAAGGCGCCACACCCGCCGTGTCGCGCCTGCTGCGCGCCGCACTGCAGACCCTCAACCGCACCAGGTAGGCCGCCGTGATCAGCGGGACGGCACGGGCCGGAAGGCGAACACCATGAGCTGGGACGAGCAGGGAGGGGACGTCGGGGAGCGCCTCGTCGGATCCGACGCGGACCGCGAGGACGCGGCGGTCGAGGCGGCGCTGCGCCCCAAGGACTTCGGGGAGTTCATCGGCCAGACCCGCGTCCGCGAGCAGCTCGACCTCGTGCTCCGCGCCGCCCGCGCCCGCGGCTCCACGGCCGACCACGTGCTGCTCTCCGGCGCTCCCGGGCTCGGCAAGACCACCCTCTCCCTGATCATCGCGGCCGAGATGGGCGCCCCGATCCGCATCAGCTCGGGACCTGCCATCCAGCACGCGGGCGACCTGGCCGCGATCCTCTCCTCGCTCACCGAGGGCGAGGTCCTCTTTCTGGACGAGATCCACCGGATGTCGCGCCCCGCCGAGGAAATGCTGTACATGGCGATGGAGGACTTCCGGGTCGACGTCATCGTGGGCAAAGGCCCGGGGGCCACCGCCATTCCGCTCGAACTCCCGCCGTTCACGCTGGTCGGGGCGACCACCAGGGCCGGCCTGCTGCCGCCCCCGCTGCGCGACCGCTTCGGTTTCACCGGGCACATGGAGTTCTACGAGCCGGCCGATCTGGTGCGGGTCGTGCACCGCTCGGCCCGCCTGCTCGCGGTCGAGGTGACCGAGGACGGCGCCGCCGAGATCGCCGGCCGGTCGCGGGGGACCCCCCGCATCGCCAACCGCCTGCTGCGCCGGGTCAGGGACTACGCCCAGGTGCGGGCGGACGGTGTGATCACGCGGGAGGCCGCGACCCGCGCCCTGGCGGTCTACGAGGTGGACGACCGGGGTCTCGACCGGCTGGACCGCGCGGTCCTGCACGCGTTGCTGAGCCTCTTCGGCGGCGGGCCGGTCGGCCTGTCCACGCTCTCCGTCGCCGTGGGCGAGGAGCGCGAGACCGTGGAAGAGGTCGCCGAGCCGTTCTTGGTCAGGGAGGGCCTGCTGGCCCGCACCCCCCGGGGCAGGGTGGCCACCCCGGCGGCCTGGCGCCACCTCGGCCTGGAGCCCCCGCGGCAGGCGAACGGCGGCGGACAAGAGGGATTGTTCGGGACGTGAGGCTGATCCACCTCCCGGATTTTCCCCGTATGGAACTCCGATAGCATCCTGAGCGTTGTTCCCCAGGCGCGGCCTCGCTTAGACTCCGCCGTTGCCGACCCCCTCAGGACCGGCATGCCCGCCCCCCATACACCAGGCCGCGTCAGCAGCCGAACAAAGGAAATCCCTCCGCCGTGGACATCGCGTTTCTCTTCCCCTTCATTCTGCTCATCGGCGTCATGTTCCTGATGACGCGATCTGCCAAAAACCGGCAGCGTCAGGCCTCGCAGTTGCGGGACTCGATGGAGCCGGGCTCCGGCGTGCGGACCATCGGCGGCATGTACGCCGAGGTCAAGGAGGTCCGTGACGACACGGTCCTCCTTGAGGTCGCCCCTGGTGTGCACGCGGTGTACGCGAAGAACGCGATCGGCGCCGTGCTCGATGCCGACGAGTACGAGCGGATCATCAACGGGGACACGCACTCGGACGACGCCGAGGACGACGAGGACACCGTTGTCCCCGACGACGCCTCCTCCCTGACCGAGGGCGACGGGGACCGCGTGGAGCTGGGCAAGCCGGACGCCGTGGACGGCGACCGGCAGGAGCCGCAGGACACCACGGACGAGGACGGCCGCAAGGGGTCGCAGTCCTGAAGGTGACGGCATCGGCCGTCCGTCAGTCATTCCGCTGAGCCGCGCGGCGGTCATCGGCCGCGGACCGCTGGACAGAGAGAGACGAGAAGGTGGCGACACCGAAGAAGGACCTCAGGTCCTCATCGAAGAGGGATTCAAGGTCCCGGGGCGCGCAGGGGAAGCCCGGACGGGCCCTGGTGCTGATTTCGCTGATCGTGGTCGCGCTGACCGGGGGGATGTTCGTCTCCGGGCACACCACTCCCCGCCTGGGAATCGACCTCGCCGGCGGCACCAGTATCACGCTCTCGGCCGTGGCGGAGGAGGGCAACGAGGACGCGATCAACTCGACGAACCTCAACACCGCCGTCAACATCATCGAGCGCCGGGTCAACGGCCTGGGCGTCTCCGAGGCCGAGGTCCAGACGCAGGGCGACCGCAACATCATCGTCAACATCCCCAAGGGCACCAACGAGGAACAGGCCAGGGAGCAGGTCGGCACCACGGCCGAGCTCGGCTTCCGGCCGGTGCTGACGATGACGTCCGCGGCCCCCGTCGAGGAGGGCGACCAGCCGGCGGAGGAGCCCACCGACGAGCCGACGGACGGCGAGAGCGACGCCCCGGCCGACGAGCCCACCGACGGTGAGAGCGACGCGCCCGCCGACGAGCCGACGGACGAGCCGACGGACGAGCCGACGGACGAGCCGACGGACGAGCCCACCGACGAGTCCCCCGACACGGAGAACCAGGGCCTCGGCACCCCGGGCTCCGGGTCGTCCTCGGCGAACACCGTGAGCCCCGCCTCGTACCGCACCCAGGAGTCCACGGACGAGCCCACGGACCAGCCCACGGACGGTGAGAGCGAGGCGCCGAGCGAGGAGGAGGGCGCGGCGGACGAGGGCGCGGCCACCGACCCGCAGGCCCAGCTCGACGCGCTCGACTGCACCACCGAGGCCGGCCGCCTCGAGGCCAGCGGGGCCGCCGCCCAGGCCAAGGACGACGAGCCCGTGGTGGCCTGCGACGCCGACGGCACCACCAAGTACGCCCTCGGCCCCGTGGCCGTCCCCGGCCGGGACGTCAGCGGCGCCGACGCCGTCTACGACACCCAGCGCGGTCAGGGCTGGATCGTTCAGATGGACTTCAACAACGCGGGCGCCGACAAGTTCGCCGACATCACCGCCGAGCTGGCCATGCAGGCCGACCCGCAGAACCGCTTCGCGATCGTGCTGGACGGCGAGACGGTCTCCGCCCCCTCCGTCTCCGAGCGGCTCGGCGGCGGCAGCGCCGAGATCTCCGGTGGCTTCACGCAGGAGTCGGCCGAGGACCTGGCCAACATCCTCCAGTACGGCGCCCTCCCGCTGACCTTCGAGGAGGCCAGCGTCTCCACCGTCTCCCCGACCCTGGGCGGCGAGCAGCTGCGCGCGGGACTGATCGCGGGCGGCATCGGCCTCTTCCTGGTCGTCGCCTACATGCTGGTCTACTACCGCGGCCTCGCGCTGATCGCCATCGCCAGCCTGATCGTCTCGGCGGCGCTGACGTACACGCTGATGGCGCTCCTCGGCCCGGCGATCGGCTTCGCGCTCAACCTGCCGGCCGTCTGTGGCGCGATCGTCGCCATCGGCATCACGGCGGACTCGTTCATCGTCTACTTCGAACGCATCAGGGACGAGGTCAGGGAGGGCCGCAGCCTGCGCCCCGCGGTCGAGCGGGGCTGGCCGCGCGCCCGGCGCACCATCCTGGTGTCGGACTTCGTGTCGTTCCTCGCCGCCGCGGTCCTCTTCGTGGTGACCGTCGGCAAGGTGCAGGGCTTCGCGTTCACCCTGGGCCTGACGACGGCCCTGGACGTGGTGGTCGTGTTCCTGTTCACCAAGCCGCTGATGACCCTGCTCGCCCGCAGGAGGTTCTTCTCCAGCGGGCACCCCTGGTCCGGACTCGATCCCAAGCGGCTGGGGGTCAGGCCACTTCTGCGCGCCCGGCGCCCGGCACCCGTTCCCAGCGACCCGAAGGAGGCGTGAGATGTCGCGGCTCGGCGATCTCGGCGCCAAGCTCTACCGCGGAGAGATCGGCGTCGACTTCGTCGCCAAGCGGAAGATCTGGTACGCCGTCTCGATCCTGATCACCATCCTGGCCTTCGCCGGCCTCGGGATCCGGGGCCTGCACATGGGCGTCGAGTTCGAGGGCGGCGCCGTCTTCACCACCTCGGCCACGGACGTCTCCGTCGAGAAGGCCCGCGAGGTGGCCGAGGAGGCCTCGGACAGCCCGGCGCTGGTCCAGACGCTCGGCGACGACGGGTCCATGCGGATCCAGGTCAGCGGCCTGGACACGGAGCAGTCGAACGTGACCCGCGCCGCACTCGCCGACGAGCTCGGCGTCGAGACCGAGGACCTCAACGCCGAGCTGATCGGCCCGAGTTGGGGCTCCCAGATCGCCAACCAGGCGTGGCAGGGCCTGGCGATCTTCCTGGTCCTCGTCGTGATCTACCTGGCCATCGCCTTCGAGTGGCGCATGGCGCTGGCCGCGCTGATCGCGCTGATCCACGACCTGACGATCACCGTCGGGGTCTACGCGGTCGTCGGCTTCGAGGTGACGCCCGGCACGGTGATCGGCCTGCTGACGATCCTCGGTTACTCGCTCTACGACACCGTGGTGGTCTTCGACGGCCTCAAGGAGACCACGAAGAACTTCACGAAGCAGACGCGGTTCACTTACAGCGAGCTGGCCAACCGCAGCCTCAACGGCACGCTGGTCCGGTCGATCAACACCTCGGTGGTGGCGCTGCTGCCGGTCGGCGCGCTGCTGTTCATCGGCGGCGGCCTGCTGGGCGGCGGGATGCTCAACGACATCGCCCTCTCGCTGTTCGTCGGCCTGACCGCGGGCGCGTACTCCTCGATCATGATCGCCACCCCGCTCGTCGCCGACTTCAAGAAGCGCGAGCCGAGGATCCGCGCCCAGGACCGCAAGATCCTCTCCCGGCGTGCCAAGCGCCAGGAGAACGGCGGCGGTCCCGACGCCGACTTCGACGAGGACGAGGACGAGGTGACGGACGAGGCGGAGGACGGGACGCCGGGCCTGGAGGACGACCCCGAGCCCGAGGACGAGGGCAGGCGGCCCGTGGCCGCGGCCGGGGCCTCGGTCTCCCGCGGACCGCGCCGCCAGCCGGCCTCGCGCGGGCGGGGCAGGGGCCGCCCCTCGGGGAAGCGCCGGTGACCGCGCCGGCGCGCACGCCCGAGGAGGTCGCGAGCCTGCTCCGCGACAGGATCCGGGATGTGCGGGACTACCCCAAGCCCGGCATCGTCTTCAAGGACATCACCCCGCTGCTGGCCGACCCCGAGGCGCTCACGGCGCTGACCGAGGCACTGGCCGAGTTCGCCGTGGCGCAGGGGGCCACCAAGGTGGTGGGCCTGGAGGCCAGGGGCTTCATCCTCGGCGCCCCCGTCGCCGTCCGCGCGGGCCTGGGCTTCGTCCCGGTCCGCAAGGTCGGCAAGCTGCCGGGGGCGACCCTCTCCCAGACGTACGACCTGGAGTACGGCAGCGCGGAGATCGAGATCCACGCCGAGGACCTCTCCGGCACGGACCGGGTGCTGGTCGTGGACGACGTGCTGGCCACCGGAGGCACCGCGGAGGCCGCCCTGCGGCTGATCCGGCGTTCCGGCGCCCAGGTCGCCGGACTGGCCGTCCTGATGGAGCTGGGTTTTCTTTCCGGCCGTGACCGGGTGCTCCCCGTGCTCGACGGCGCCCCCTACCAGGTGCTGATCACCCTCTGAGAACGCCCGCGTACGCCCCCGGGCCCCCGCCACGCGGCGGGGGCCCGGGGGCGTACGCGGGCTTACGCGCGTGCGTTCCGCCTGGGCTCGTTACCATGGCAGTCCGATCAATTCCGGCCGGACTCTCCTCAGGCCGCTCGCGGCCCGGAGGACCGCTCCCTTTCTCCGCTGTCCGCGGCGGGGAAGGGCCCGAGAAGGAGTGCTCTTGCCTGACGACGCCCAGCCGCTCACCTCAGCCCAGCGGAAGAGCTCCAAGCCGTCCGCCGCCCTCGCCTGGCGGGACGGGCAGGAGAGCCGTGCCCAGGCACCGGCGGGGGCGCAGCCGGCCCCGGCCGTCTCCGGTGTCTCCGGCCGATCCGGCTCCTCGAACCGGGTGCGGGCCCGCCTCGCCCGGCTCGGCGTCCAGCGCTCCACCCCGTACAACCCGGTCCTCGAACCGCTGCTGCGGGTCGTCAGGGCCAACGACCCCAAGGCCGACACCGCGGTGCTCCGCCGCATCGAGCGCGCCTTCCAGGTCGCCGAACGCTGGCACCGCGGCCAGAAGCGCAAGAGCGGCGACCCGTACATCACGCACCCCCTGGCCGTGACCACCATCCTGGCCGAGCTGGGCATGGACCCGGCGACCCTGATGGCCGGGCTGCTGCACGACACCGTCGAGGACACCGAATACGGCCTGGACACCCTCCGCCGCGACTTCGGCGACCAGGTCGCCCAGCTGGTGGACGGCGTCACCAAGCTGGACAAGGTCAAGTTCGGCGAGGCCGCCCAGGCCGAGACCGTCCGCAAGATGGTGGTGGCCATGGCCAAGGACCCGCGGGTCCTGGTCATCAAGCTCGCGGACCGCCTGCACAACATGCGGACGATGCGCTTCCTCAAGCGCGAGAAGCAGGAGCAGAAGGCCCGCGAGACGCTGGAGATCTACGCGCCGCTGGCCCACCGGCTCGGGATGAACACGATCAAGTGGGAGCTGGAGGACCTGGCCTTCGCCATCCTCTACCCCAAGATGTACGACGAGATCGTGCGGCTGGTGGCCGAGCGGGCGCCCAAGCGCGACGAGTACCTGGCCACCGTGATCGACGAGGTGCAGTCCGACCTGCGCGGCGCCAGGATCAAGGCCGCGGTCACCGGCCGCCCCAAGCACTACTACAGCGTCTACCAGAAGATGATCGTGCGGGGCCGCGACTTCGCCGAGATCTACGACCTGGTGGGCATCCGCGTCCTGGTCGACACCGTCCGCGACTGCTACGCGGCGCTCGGCACCGTTCACGCCCGGTGGAACCCGGTGCCCGGGCGGTTCAAGGACTACATCGCGATGCCCAAGTTCAACATGTACCAGTCGCTCCACACGACGGTGATAGGGCCGGGCGGCAAGCCCGTGGAGCTCCAGATCCGCACCTTCGACATGCACAGGCGCGCGGAGTTCGGCATCGCCGCGCACTGGAAGTACAAGCAGCAGGCGGTCGCGGGCTCCTCCAAGGTGCGTTCCGACGCGCCCAGGAAGGGGGAGCGCAGGGGCAGCCGGTCCACCGTGGACGACATGGCCTGGCTGCGGCAACTGCTCGACTGGCAGAAGGAGACCGAAGATCCGGGGGAGTTCCTGGAGTCGCTCCGCTTCGACCTGTCGCGCAACGAGGTGTTCGTCTTCACGCCGAAGGGCGACGTGATCGCGCTTCCGGCCGGCGCCACCCCCGTGGACTTCGCCTACGCCGTGCACACGGAGGTCGGCCACCGGACCATAGGGGCCAAGGTCAACGGCCGTCTGGTGCCGCTGGAGTCGACGCTGGACAACGGCGACACGGTGGAGATCTTCACCTCCAAGGCCGACAGCGCGGGCCCCTCCCGGGACTGGCTCGGCTTCGTCAAGTCCCCCCGCGCCAGGAACAAGATCCGCGGCTGGTTCTCCAAGGAGCGCAGGGACGAGGCGATCGAGCAGGGCAAGGACCTCATCGCCCGCGCCGTGCGCAAGCAGAACCTGCCGATCCAGCATGTGCTCAGCGGGGACGCGCTGGTCACGCTGGCGCACGAGATGCGGTACCCGGACATCTCCTCGCTCTACGCCGCCATCGGGGAGGGCCATGTCTCGGCGCAGAGTGTCGTGCAGAAGCTCGTCCAGGCGGTGGGCGGCGAGGAGGCGGCCAACGAGGACATCTCCGAGGCGGCGCCTCCGGTCCCGACCCGCGCCAAGCGGCGCGCGACCGCGGATCCGGGGGTGGTCGTCAAGGGCGTGGACGACGTCTGGGTCAAGGTGGCCCGCTGCTGCACGCCGGTGCCGGGGGACCCGATCATCGGGTTCGTCACCCGGGGCAACGGGGTCTCCGTGCACCGCGCCGACTGCCTGAACGTGGACTCCCTCTCGCGGGAGCCCGAGCGCATCCACGACGTCGAGTGGGCCCCCACCCAGTCCTCGGTCTTCCTGGTGGCGATCCAGGTCGAGGCCCTCGACCGCTCACGGCTCCTCTCGGACGTCACCCGCGTCCTGTCCGACCAGCATGTGAACATCCTCTCCGCGGCCGTCCAGACCTCGCGGGACCGGGTGGCCACCTCCCGTTTCACCTTCGAGATGGGCGATCCCAAGCACCTGGGCCATGTGCTGAAGGCGGTGCGCGGCGTCGAGGGCGTCTACGACGTCTACCGCGTGACCTCGCCGCGCCGCCCCTAAGCGCACGAGAGGCCGCGCACGAGAGGCGGCGGGGAGACCGGATCCGGTCTCCCCGCCGCCTCTCGCGTCTCCCCGCCGCGGGCGGGAGCGGGCTCAGCCGCCGAACTCCTGGAGCCCCTTGAGCGCCTGGTCGAGCAGCGCCTGCCGCCCGGCCAGCTCCTGTTCCAGCTTCTGCGCCTTGGCCGCGTTCCCCTGGGCCCGCGCCCGCTCCGCCTGCTCACGCAGCCGGTCGACCGCGTCCTGGAGCTGGCCGGTCAGCCCCGCGGCCCGCGCCCTGGCCTCCGGGTTGGTCCGCCGCCACTCGATCTCCTCGGCCTCCGCCACGGCCCGTTCGACCGCGTGCATGCGGCCCTCGATCCCGGCCCTGGCGTCCCGCGGCACGTGACCGATGGCCTCCCACCGCTCGCCGATCGAGCGCAGCGTGGCGCGGGCCGTCCGCAGGTCGGTGATCGGCAGCAGCTTCTCGGCCTCGGCCGCGAGCTGTTCCTTGCGCGCCAGGTTGTCGCGCTGCTCGGAGTCCCGCTCGGAGAACGCGGACCCGCGGGCCTGGAAGAAGACGTCCTGCGCGGCCCGGAACCGGGTCCACAGGTCCTCCTCGGCGTCCCGGTGCGCCCGGCCCGCCGCCTTCCAGTCGCGCATCAGGTCCCGGTACCTCGCGGCCGTCGGCCCCCAGTCCGTGGACTCCGCGAGCGCCTCCGCCTCGGCGATCAGCTTCTCCTTGCGCCGCCGCGTCTCCTCGCGCTGCGAGTCGAGCGCCGCGAAGTGCGACTTGCGGCGCTTGGAGAACGCCGAACGGGCCTGTGAGAACCGGTGCCAGAGCTCGTCGTCGGTCTTCCTGTCGAGCCGGGGCAGGCCCTTCCAGGTGTCGACCAGGGCACGGAGCCGCTCGCCCGCCACCCGCCACTGCTCGCTGGCGGCCAGCTCCTCGGCCTCGGCGACCAGGGCCTCCTTGGCACCCCTGGCCTCCTCGGACTGCTTGGCCTTGGCCGCCTTCCGCTCCTCGCGGCGGGCGCCGACCGTGGTGACGAGTTCGTCGAGGCGTCGTGAGAGCGTGGCGAGGTCACCGACGGCGTGACCGGCGTCCACCTGCTCCCGCAGGTGACCGATGGCCGTCATGGCGTCCTTGGCCGACAGGTCGGTCGTCCGTACGCGGCGCTCCAGGAGGTCGACCTCGACCACCATGCCCTCGTACTTGCGCTCGAAATAGGCGAGGGCCTCCTCGGGAGAACCCGCCTGCCACGAGCCGACGACCTTCTCGCCGTCCGCCGTCCGCACGTACACGGTCCCCGTCTCGTCGACGCGGCCCCACGGCTCGCTGCTCACAGCGCCTCCTCGTTTGATGCGCACGACAGGGCGTGACGCCCCCGGCACCGTCCACAGTTCTCGTCCGGTCCAACCGGCTTTCTTCTCCCGCCCGACCGGCGCAGGCACCCTGCACAACGCCAACATAGGCGACACCGCGCCCGGCTGTCCGCACCTTGCATCGCGGAAATTACCGGTGAACGGGGCTCACGCGGCCGGAACGGGTTCCACGGTCGCCTCGTTGATCACCACCGTGGCATTGGGTGCCGTGGTGCCGCTCGTCGGGTCGGGCGGAGTCGCACCAGCCTGGGCGATCATCTCCAGTACGTCCAGACCCGCGGTCACCGTTCCGAAGGGCGTGTAGTCGGGCGGGAGCTGGCTGTCCTGGTACACCAGGAAGTACTGGCTGCCACCGCTGTCCCGGCCGCTGTCGTCCGACGGGTTGTACTGGTTGGCCATCGCGACCGTGCCGGCCGGGTAGACGCCCTCGGCCAGGTCGGGGTCGTCCAGGTTCTCGTCGGGGATGGTGTAGCCGGGGCCGCCCTGCCCGGTGCCCTGCGGGTCGCCGCACTGGAGGACGAAGATCCCCTCCGGCACCAGCCGGTGGCAGCGGGAGTGGTCGAAGTAGCCCTCGCCCGCGAGGAAGTTGAACGAGTTCACCGTCCGGGGAGTCGCCTCCGCGTCCATCGTGATCTCGATGTCACCGCAGGTGGTGGCCAGTCGCATCACGTAGTCGCTCGCGGTGTCCACCGTCATCTCCGGCTCCTCCTCCCAGGTGGCCGTCGACGGCTCGCCCTCCTCGGGCTCCCCGCACGGGTCCTCCGGAGGCGTGCTCGGCTCGGCGCTCGGCTCCGCGCTGGGCTCGGCGTCCTGGGCCTGGTCGGCCTGGTCGTCGTCCCGGTTGACCACCACGAGTGCGGTCGCCCCGCCGGCCACGAGCAGGACGAGGGCGACGGCCAGGAGGATCCGGCGCCGGCGGCCCCGGTGCTGCCGGCCCACCCTCCGCTCCTGCTGCCGTTCGAACTTCGCCCGCGCGAGCTGCTTGCGCCGCTGCTCCTTGCTGACCACCGCGCTCTCCCTTGTCTCTGGGGGACTCTTCAACTGCGCCCGTGGCGTCACCGTATACGGGTTCGCCCCTCTCGCGCCGTCGCCGGTAGGCTCTGGCCAGGCAGCCGCCCACCACGACCGAAGGACCACCGTGCTCATCGCTGGCTTCCCCGCCGGGGCGTGGGGGACCAACTGCTATCTGGTCGCACCCGCCGCAGGCGAGGAGTGCGTGATCATCGACCCGGGCCACCGGGCCGCGCCCGGCGTGGAGGAGACCATCGCCAAGCACCGGCTCAAGCCGGTCGCCGTCATCCTCACCCACGGCCACCTCGATCACGTCGCCTCGGTCCTGCCGGTCTGCGGGGCCCACGACGTGCCGGCCTGGATCCACCCGTCGGACCGGTACATGCTCACCGACCCGGAGAAGGCGCTCGGCGTCCGCGTCGGCCAGACGCTGCTGGGCGAGCTGACCGTGGGGGAGCCGGACGACCTGCGCGAGCTGACCGACGCGTCCGAGCTCGAACTCGCCGGGCTCACGCTCACCGTCGCGCACGCCCCCGGCCATACCAAGGGGTCGGTGACCTTCAGGGTGCCCGAGCAGGCGGACATCCCGCCGGTGCTGTTCTCGGGCGACCTGCTGTTCGCCGGCTCCATCGGACGCACTGATCTGCCCGGCGGCGATCACGCCGAGATCCTGCGCTCGCTGGCCCGTGTCTGCCTGCCGCTCAGTGACTCGACCGTGGTGCTCTCCGGGCACGGTCCGCAGACGACCATCGGCAACGAGCGCGCCACCAACCCGTTCCTGCGGGAGCTGGCCGCCGGCCGCGGGGCTGCCGAGGCCGCCCCACCGCGACCAGGAATGTGAAGAATCCCCACGTGAGCAGCTTCTCCGCCCCCAAGGGCACGTACGACCTGATCCCGCCGGACTCCGGCGTCTTCCTCGCGGTCCGCGACGCCCTCGCAGCGCCGCTGCGGGGCGCCGGCTACGGCTATGTCGAGACCCCGGGCTTCGAGCACGTCGAGCTCTTCTCCCGCGGCGTCGGCGAGTCCACCGACATCGTCTCCAAGGAGATGTACACCCTCACCACCAAGGGCGGGACCCACCTGGCGCTGCGCCCCGAGGGCACCGCCTCCGTGCTGCGCGCCGCCCTCCAGGCCAGCCTGCACCGCGCCGGGAACCTCCCGGTCAAGCTCTGGTACTCGGGCACCTACTACCGGTACGAACGGCCCCAGGCCGGCCGCTACCGGCACTTCTCGCAGGTCGGCGCCGAGGCGATCGGCGCGGAGGACCCGGCGCTCGACGCCGAGCTGATCATCCTGGCCACCGAGGCCCACCGCTCGCTGGGCCTCACCGGCGTCCGGCTCCTGCTCAACTCCCTCGGCGACGCCGAGTGCCGCCCGGTGTACCGGGCCGCGCTCCAGGAGTTCCTGCGCGGCCTCGACCTCGACGAGGAGACCCGCGCCCGCATCGAGATCAACCCGCTGCGGGTCCTCGACGACAAGCGGGAGAGCGTGCGGCGTCAGCTCGCCGACGCCCCGTTGATGCGTGATCACCTGTGCGAGGGGTGCAAGACCTACCACGAGGGCGTGCGGGACCTGCTCTCCGAGGCCGGGGTCGCCTTCACGGACGACGACCGCCTCGTGCGGGGCCTGGACTACTACACCCGCACCACGTTCGAATTCGTGCACGACGGCCTGGGCTCCCAGTCCGCGGTCGGCGGAGGCGGACGGTACGACGGGCTCTCCGAGATGATCGGCGGCCCGCGGCTGCCCTCGGTCGGCTGGGCGCTCGGCGTCGACCGCACGGTGCTGGCGCTGCGTGCCGAGGGCATCGCCCCCGGCCTGCCGTCGGCCACCGACGTGTTCGCCGTTCCGCTGGGCGAGGAGGCCCGCCGCGCGCTGTTCGCCGTGGTCACCGGGCTGCGCCGGGTCGGGGTGCGGGCCGACTTCGCCTACGGCGGGCGGGGGATGAAGGCGGCGATGAAGGCGGCCAACCGCAGCGGCGCCCGGTACGCCCTGGTGGCCGGGGACCGGGACCTGGCCGAGGGCGTCGTCCAGGTCAAGGACCTGGACAGCGGCGAGCAGGCCCCGGTGGCACTGGCGGACGCCGTCGAGGACCTGCGCGGTCGGCTCGGCTGAGCGCGACGTCCCAGGTCCGGGACCTTTGCCCGGTTGACATCAGCGGCGTGTGAGCGTTGTGTCACTGGTACAGAATGGTGGGCCGAATCCGGGCGTAAGGGATGGGCGAGATGACAGCAGCGGCGGTGGACGCGGTCCACGCGGACGAGCCGGCGGACGAGGGCGAGCGGCGGGGCGGCGTGGGCGCGGGGCGCGCCTACGCGCTGACACTGGTGATCACCGGCCTCGCCGGGCTGCTCGCGGCCTGGGTCATCACGCTGGACAAGTTCCATCTGCTGGAGGACCCGGACTTCTCCCCGGCGTGCAGCCTCAACCCGGTGGTCTCCTGCGGCAACATCATGGAGAGCGACCAGGCCGAGGCGTTCGGCTTCCCGAACCCCATGCTCGGCCTGGTCACCTACGGGATGGTGATCGCCATCGGGATGGGCCTGCTCGCCGGGGCCCGCCACCGGCGGTGGTTCTGGCTCGGCCTGGAGGCGGGCACCCTCTTCGGGGTGGGCTTTTGCACCTGGCTCCAGTACCAGTCGCTGTACGAGATCAGCGCGCTGTGCCTGTGGTGCTGCCTGGCCTGGGTCGCCACCATCGTCATGTTCTGGTACACGACGCTGCACAACGTCCGGCACGGCTTCCTCCCCGCTCCTGCGGGTGTCCGGCGGGCGTTCGAGGAGTTCCACTGGCTGATCCCCGCGGTGCACATCGGCATCATCGGCATGCTGATCCTGACCCGCTGGTGGGACTTCTGGACCGGCTGACCCGGCGTCCGGCCGGGGGGAGTGTCAGCGCCGTGGCTTAGGGTCGGTGACGTGGAGTTCGATCTGTTCACCGCCGCCGCCGAGGACCGCGCGGAGAAGGAGCCGACCGCCCGGCCGCTGGCCGTGCGGATGCGCCCGCGCACCCTGGACGAGGTCGTGGGGCAGCGGCATGTGCTGCGCCCCGGGTCCCCTCTGCGGCGGCTGGTGGGCGAGGGCGGCGGCGGCCCGGCCGGTCCGTCCTCGGTGATCCTGTGGGGCCCGCCGGGCACGGGCAAGACGACGCTGGCGTATGTCGTCAGCCAGGCCACCGACAAGCGTTTCGTGGAGCTCTCGGCCATCACCGCGGGGGTGAAGGAGGTGCGGGCCGTCATCGACGGGGCCCGTCGCTCCTCGGGGGCGTACGGCAAGGACACCGTCCTGTTCCTGGACGAGATCCACCGCTTCAGCAAGGCGCAGCAGGACTCGCTGCTGCCCGCCGTGGAGAACCGGTGGGTGACCCTGATCGCCGCCACCACGGAGAACCCGCACTTCTCCGTGATCTCCCCGCTGCTGTCCCGTTCCCTGCTGCTGACCCTGGAGCCGCTGGACGAGGAGGACCTGCGGGCGCTGCTGCGCCGCGCGGTCGCCGACGAGCGCGGCCTCGCGGCGGCGGTCACGCTGCCCGAGGACACCGAGGGGCACCTGCTGCGGATCGCGGGCGGCGACGCGCGCCGGGCGCTGACGGCGCTGGAGGCGGGGGCGGGCGCCGCCCTGTCCAAGGGGGAGAGCGAGATCGGCCTCGCCACCCTGGAGGAGGCCGTGGACCGGGCGGCCGTGCGCTACGACCGGGACGGCGATCAGCATTACGACGTGGCCAGCGCGTTCATCAAGTCCATCAGGGGCTCGGACGTGGACGCGGCGCTGCACTATCTGGCGCGCATGGTGGAGGCGGGGGAGGACCCGCGCTTCATCGCGAGGCGGCTGATGATCTCGGCGAGCGAGGACATCGGCCTGGCCGACCCGACGGCGCTGCCGACCGCGGTGGCGGCGGCGCAGGCGGTGGCCATGATCGGCTTCCCCGAGGCGGCCATCACCCTGGGCCACGCGACCATCGCGCTGGCGCTCGCCCCCAAGTCGAACGCCGCGGTGGTCGCGATCGGCGAGGCGCAGGGCGATGTCCGGGCCGGTCTCGCCGGGCCGGTGCCCCGGCATCTGCGGGACAGCCACTACAAGGGGGCCGAGAAGCTGGGCCACGGTCAGGGGTACCGGTATCCGCACGACCTGCCGGGCGGCATCGCGGCCCAGCAGTACGCGCCCGACGCGGTGCACGGCAAGCGGTACTACCGCCCGACCGGGCACGGCGCCGAGGCCCGGTACACGGAGATACTGGACCGGGTCCGCCGCCGTCTCTCCGGGGCGCAGGACTCCTGAGGCTGATCCTCCGGTCCCCCGCGGAGGATCAGGCGCCCGCTGCCTCGAAGAGGCGGCGCATCGCCCGGCGGAGCTGGGCGATGTCCCGGACGGGCTCGGGGAATTCGAACCGCGCGTCGAAGCATCCCTCCCCGACGCGGAAGCGCACCCGCAGCCCGAAGCGGTCCAGGCCCAGCGGCGTGACGCTCGTGGCCCGTTCGCCCACGGCGGCGCAGTCGGTGCCGCTCTCGTTCAGCAGGGCGCACAGCGACCGGAGTTGGGCGCCGTGCGCGGCGGCCAGATGCTGGAGCAGCTCCGCCTCGTAGCGGACCAACGGGTCGGCCTCCGCCTCGGCGAACGTGTCCGGCTCCACATGGCAGGCGCCCCACAGGTCGTCGATGAATGCCTCGCCGACCTCCAGCCGCAGGAGCGACCAGCCGGGCCCCGGCGGCGGGTTGAGCCCGGCGAGGAGCCTCGTCCCGGTGGCCAGCGCGTCGCCGGTCGCGGGGGTCAGCCAGCCGGCCACCCAGCCGCGGCCCCTGACGCGGTGGGGGACCGCGACGGGGGCGATGTCCGTGATCTCGATCACGGCGGTCACCTCGTCGTCCCGGGCGTGGACGGCTCCGCGGGCCGCCGGGGATACGGCCGGGACCAGCAGGAACACGTCTCCCGCGGGGGAGACGGCGCGGGACTCCAGCACGCTCGGCGCCGGGTCGGCCGGCTCGGCGCGCGGAATCGTCAGCGTGGCCGAGGCGTTGGACTCGACCAGTGTGCGCACGCGCTCGGCGGCCGACGGCTGCCGGGCGTCCTCGTCCGTCCACGGCGGGCCCGCCTGGGTCTGGTGTTCGGTACCGGGCGCGGGGACTCCGAATCGCGTCATGCTCACTCCTCAGATAAGGTAAGCCTCACCTAACTTACATGACACGCATGGAGGTCCGCTCCCCGTGAACCAGTCGCGCCCCAAGGTCAAGAAGTCCCGCGCGCTCGGCATCGCCCTCACCCCGAAGGCGGTCAAGTACTTCGAGAAGCGCCCCTACCCGCCGGGGGAGCACGGGCGCGGCCGGAAGCAGAACAGCGACTACAAGGTCCGTCTGCTGGAGAAGCAGCGCCTGCGCGCCCAGTACGACATCAGCGAACGGCAGATGGTCCGCGCCTACGAGCGCGCCCGCAAGGTCTCGGGCAAGACCGGCGAGGCGCTGATCATCGAGCTGGAGCGGCGGCTCGACGCGCTGGTGCTCCGCTCCGGCCTGGCCCGCACCATCTACCAGGCGCGCCAGATGGTGGTGCACGGCCACATCGCCGTCAACGACCGCAAGGTGGACAAGCCCTCCTACCGGGTGCGCCCGGAGGACGTGGTCTCGGTCAGGGAGCGCAGCCGCGCCAAGCACCCCTTCCTGGTGGCCCGCGAGGGTGGCTGGTCGGGGGAGGGCGACGCGCCGCGCTACCTCCAGGTCAACCTGGAGGCCCTCGCCTTCCGCCTGGACCGCGACCCCAACCGCTCCGAGGTCCCCGTCCTGTGCGACGAGCAGCTGGTCGTGGAGTTCTACGCCCGCTGACCGCCGGCTGTCGGCCGCTCCCCGCCGTCTCCGCGGGGGGCGGGGGGCAACGCCGGCCGTTCCCCCTCCCGGCCGGACGGCAGCGCCCTGGCGGTGATCTGGCGTGGCAGGCCGTCCTCCCGGCGGCGCAGCGCCCGCGCCACCGCCGCGTCCGTGTCCAGGCGCTCCCCCTCCCGGAAACACTCCCGGAAGCGGGTCTGCCCCAGACGGCGCCGCAGATGGCGCTCGCAGTGGATGTGGGGCGCGTTGAAGTACTCCGAGCCGAAGAGCTGCATCCCCACCGAGCGCCACACGCGCGCCGCCGCCCCCTGGATCACCGCGGCCTCCGCCGGATCGCCCTCGCTCGCGGTGATCCCCGCCAGCAGCTCCAGCGCCAGCACCGTGCCCACCAGGTCCTGGAACGCGTGGGTGTTGGGCAGGGACGCCTCGAACAGCTCCCTCGCCTCGGCCAGGTCGCCCCGGCTCCAGGCGGCGAACCCGAGGACATACAGCGCATAGGAGCGCGCCCACCGCTCGCCGTGCTCGTCGCACGCCCGGCGCGTCTCCTCGCACAGCGCCACCGCGCCCGCCAAGTCCCCCTGGAACGCGATGGCCATGGCGAGCTGGGCCTGGCAGATCAGCACCTCGCTGTTGAGCTCCCCCACCTCCCTGAACCCGTCGAGCGCCGCGCGCAGCAGCCTCTCGGCCCGCTGCATCTCGTCGCTGATCAGCGCCAGGCACCCCCGGCGGTGGTTGCTGTAGGCGGCGGCCCGTGCGTTCCCCGTGCGCTCCGCGCCCTCCTGGCACTCGTGCAGCGCGGTCAGCGCCCCCACGGTGTCCCCCTGGAGCACGGCGACATAGCCGATCACCCACAGCGCCTTGAGCCGGATCTCCTCGTGGTCGGTCTCCCGCAGCAGCGCCCGCCGCAGCCAGTGCTGCCCCTCGCCCAGCCGTCCGCAGCCGATCCAGCAGAACCACAGGGTGCCCGCCAGATAGAGCCCGAGGCGGCCCTCCTCGTCGTCGTTCAGGGCGAACTCGAGCGCGGCCCGCAGATTCGGCATCTCGTCGTCGATGCGCCGCGCCACCTCCGCCTGGCGCGGGCTGAACCACTCCAGCTCGCACCAGGTCACCAGTCCCGTGCACCAGTCCCGGTGCCGACGCCGCAGCCGGTCGGTGTCCCCGGTCGCCGCCAGCCAGTCGGCGCCGTACGCCCGCAGGGTGTCCAGCATCCGGTACCGCACGCCGGAGGCGGCGTCCTCCCGGGTCAGCACGGACTGCGCCACCAGTTCGGTCAGCACGTCCAGCACCTCCTCCGCGGGCAGGTCGGGCCCGGAGCACACGTACTCGGCCGCCTCCAGGTCGAAGTGGCGCGCGAAGACCGACAGCCGCGCCCACAGCAGCCGCTGCGCGGGCGTGCACAGCTCGTGGCTCCAGCCGATGGCGGTGCGCAGCGTGTGATGGTGCGGCGGCGCCCCGCGGTGGCCCCCGACCAGCAGCCGGAACCGGTCGTCGAGGCGGTGCAGCGTCTGGTCGAGCGAGAGCGTCCGCAGCCGCCCGGCGGCCAGCTCCAGGGCGAGCGGGATGCCGTCGAGCCGGTGGCACAGCTCGGCCACCACCTTGTGGTTCTCCTCGGTGACGGCGAACCCCGGCAGCACGGCCGCGGCCCGGTCGGCGAACAGCCAGGCCGCCTCGCTGAGCGGCGCCAGCTCGCTCGCCTCGCCCGAGCCCGGCGTCGGCGCGGACAGCGGGGGCAGCGGGTAGAGCCGCTCCCCGGCCACGCCCAGCGGGCAGCGCCCGGTGGCCAGGACCCTGAGCCCGGGGGCGCGGCGCAGCAGGTCGAGCACCAGCGCGGCGGAGGGCTCGACCAGGTGCTCGAACCCGTCGAGGACGAGCAGCAGCCTGCGGTCGGCCAGGCGGTCCGTCAGCACCGTGCGGGGCGGGCGGCCCGTGTGGTCGGTCAGCGCCAGCGCTTCCACCACGGCGTGGTCCAGGAGCTCCGGATCCCGCACCGTGGCCAGCTCCACCAGCCACACCCCGTCGGAGAAGCGCTCCTGGAGCTGGCGGGCGGCCTGCACCGCGCACCGCGACTTGCCCACGCCGCCGACGCCGGTCACCGTGACCAGCCGTGAGGTCGTCAACTGCCGTGTCAACGTCCCCACTTCGGCATGACGGCCGATGAACCTGGTGAGCTCAGCCGGGAGGTTGCCCGGCCTGCGACCGAACCTCGCCGTCTCCCGAGCTTCAGGCTCGGACCCCTGAAAGCCTCGCATGAGACACGCAGCGTACTCGGAGGTATGCAGAACGTACAATTGTGGCCAGTGGCCCTTGGCAGGAGGGGAAGAATGCGGTACTGGCGCGGGTGCCCGGCGCGATAGGGTCGGGACCTGCCGCCGCCCGCGGAGGGGCCATCAGGGCCGGTGAGCGGCGGCCGACCCCCAAGCTGTGCGAAAGAACCCGTCCGAGGGAAGCGGTGCGTTCGTGTCCGGTGGTGAAGTGGCCGGCCTCCTGGTGGCCGTCTTCTGGGCGATCCTGGTCTCCTTCCTCGCCGTGGCGCTGGTCCGGCTGGCGCAGGCGCTCAGAGCCGCGACCGAGCTGGTGACCAGCGTGACCGAGCGGGCCGTCCCGCTGCTGGGGGAGGCGTCGCAGACCGTGCGTTCGGCGCAGGCCCAGCTCGACCGGGTGGAGACGATCGCCACCGACGTCCAGGACGTCGCCTCCAACGCCTCCGCGCTCTCCGCCACCGTCGCCTCCACGTTCGGCGGGCCGCTCGTGAAGGTCGCCGCGTTCGGCTACGGCGTGCGCCGCGCCCTGCGCCGCCGTGGCGCGGGGCCCGCCGAGCCGCCGCCCGCCGCGGCCAGGACGCTCCCCGCCCCGAGGCGCCACCCGACCGGAAAGGACTGATCAGCCCATGTTCCGCCGCGCGTTCTGGTTCACCACCGGCGCAGCCGCAGGCGTCTGGGCCACCACCAAGGTCCAGCGCACCCTGCGCGGCCTCGCGCCCGACAGCCTCGCCGTCCGGGCGGCGGGCCACGCCGCCTCGGCCGGGCTCCGGGTGCGCGACTTCGCGCTCGACGTCAGGTCCGGCATGGCCCAGCGGGAGAACGAGCTCAACGACGCCCTGGGCATCGCGCCCGAGGCACCCGCGCCCGAGGCACCCGCGGCCGAGCCGTCCGCGGCCGAGCCGTCCGCGGCCGAGATCCCCGCGCCCCCGACACCACGCCGCCGTGCGGAACGATCCGCCCGGCCCCCCCGACCCGAACGACCGGAAAAGAGGACCACTGATGGAGTCGGCTGAAATCTGCCGCCGCTGGCTGAGCTTCTTCGAGGAGCGCGGGCACCTCGTCGTGCCCTCGGCGTCGCTGATCGCGGACGACCCCACGCTGCTGCTGGTCCCCGCCGGCATGGTCCCGTTCAAGCCCTACTTCCTCGGCGAGGCCCGTCCGCCGCACCCGCGTGCCGCCAGCGTGCAGAAGTGCGTGCGCACCCCGGACATCGAGGAGGTCGGCAAGACCACCCGGCACGGCACGTTCTTCCAGATGTGCGGCAACTTCTCGTTCGGCGACTACTTCAAGGAAGGCGCGATCAGGTACGCCTGGGAGCTGCTGACCACCTCCGTCGCCGACGGCGGCTACGGCCTGGAACCCGAGCGGCTGTGGATCACCGTCTACGAGCAGGACGACGAGGCCGAGCGGATCTGGCGCGAGGACATCGGCGTTCCGGCCGAGCGCATCCAGCGGCTGGGCATGGGCCCCAACTTCTGGTCGATGGGCGTCCCGGGCCCCTGCGGTCCCTGCTCGGAGATCAACTACGACCGCGGCCCCGAGTTCGGCCCCGAGGGCGGCCCCGCCGTCAACGAAGAGCGATACGTGGAGATCTGGAACCTGGTCTTCATGCAGTACGAGCGGGGCCCGGGGGAGGGCAAGGACGACTTCCCCATCCTCGGCGACCTCCCCGCCAGGAACATCGACACCGGTCTCGGCCTCGAACGCCTGGCGATGATCCTCCAGGGCGTCCAGAACATGTACGAGACGGACACCCTGCGGGTGGTCATCGACAAGGCCGGCGAGCTGACCGGCGTGCGCTACGGCGAGTCCGAGGACACGGACGTCTCCCTGCGCGTGGTGGCCGATCACATGCGCACCTCGATCATGCTCATCGGCGACGGCGTCACCCCGGGCAACGAGGGCCGCGGCTACGTGCTGCGCCGCATCATGCGCCGGGCCGTCCGCACCATGCGCCTGCTCGGCGCCACGGGCCCGGTCGTCGCCGAGCTGGCCGACGTGGTCCTGGCCGCCATGGGCAAGCAGTACGCGGAGCTGCTGACCGACCGCCGCCGCATCGAAACGGTCGCCCTGGCCGAGGAGTCGGCGTTCCTGAAGACCCTCAAGGCCGGCACCAACATCCTGGACGGCGCCGTCACCGAGACCCGGGCCGCCGGCGGCACGGTGCTGCCGGGCGACAAGGCGTTCCTGCTCCACGACACCTGGGGCATCCCGATCGACCTCACCCTGGAGATGGCCGCCGAGCAGGGCCTGTCCGTGGACGAGACCGGGTTCAGGCGCCTGATGACGGAGCAGCGGGACCGCGCCAAGGCCGACGCCCGCGCCAAGAAGCAGGGCCACGCGGACCTCTCCGCCTACCGGGCCGTGGCCGACGCCGCCGGACCCTCCCGGTTCGTCGGCTACACGGAGACCGCCGCCGAGTCCTCCGTGGTCGGGCTGCTGGTCGACGGCGTCTCCGCGCCCGCCGCCCACGAGGGCGACGAGGTCGAAGTGGTGCTCGACCGCACCCCGTTCTACGCCGAGGGCGGCGGCCAGCTCGCCGACACCGGCCGGATCCGCCTGGAGTCGGGGGCCGTGGTCGAGGTCCGCGACGTCCAGCAGCCGGTGCCGGGCGTCCTCGTGCACAAGGGCGAGGTCCAGGTCGGCGAGGTGACCGTGGGCGCCGCCGCCCACTGCCTCATCGACATCCAGCGCCGCCGGGCCATCGCCCGCGCCCACAGCGCCACCCACCTCACCCACCAGGCGCTGCGCGACGCCCTGGGCCCGACCGCCGCGCAGGCCGGCTCGGAGAACTCCCCCGGCCGCTTCCGCTTCGACTTCGGCTCGCCCGCCGCCGTTCCCGGCTCGGTGCTCGGCGACGTGGAGCAGAAGATCAACGAGGTGCTGGCCCGCGAGCTCGACGTCACCGCCGAGGTGATGTCGATGGACGAGGCCAGGAAGCAGGGCGCCATCGCCGAGTTCGGCGAGAAGTACGGGGACCGGGTGCGGGTCGTCACCATCGGCGACTACTCCAAGGAGCTGTGCGGCGGCACCCATGTCCACAACACCGCCCAGCTCGGCCTGGTCAAGCTGCTCGGCGAGTCCTCCATCGGCTCGGGTGTGCGCCGGGTCGAGGCCCTGGTGGGCACCGACGCCTACCGTTTCCTCGCCCGCGAGCACGCCGTGGTCGCCCAGCTCACCGAGCTGGTCAAGGGCCGCCCGGAAGAGCTGCCCGAACGGATCTCGGGCGTGCTGACCCGGCTGAAGGACGCCGAGAAGGAGATCGAGCGGTTCCGCGCCGAGAAGGTCCTCCAGGCCGCGGGCCCTCTGGCCGAGACCGCCCGCGACATCAGGGGCGTCGCGCTGGCCACCGGCCGGGTGCCGGACGGCACCACCGCGGACGACCTGCGCCGCCTGGTGCTGGACGTACGCGGCCGGATCACGGGCGACCGGGCCGCCGTGGTGGCCCTGTTCACCGTCCTGAAGGGGCGCCCGCTCACCGTCGTGGCCACCAACGAGGCCGCGAGGGAGCGCGGTCTCAAGGCCGGTGACCTCGTGCGCACCGCCGCCAAGACGCTGGGCGGCGGCGGGGGCGGCAAGCCGGACGTGGCCCAGGGCGGCGGCCAGGACCCGTTGGCCATCGACGCCGCGCTGGCCGCCATCGAGCGCCAGGTCGCGGGCATCGCCTGATGCGACGCGGCAGGCGCCTCGGCGTGGACGTGGGGGAGGCGAGGATCGGGGTCGCGAGCTGCGACCCCGACGGCCTCCTCGCCACCCCGGTGGAGACCGTTCCCGGGCGTGATGTGCCGGCCGCCCAGCGGCGGCTGGCCCAACTGGTCGCGGAGTACGAGCCGATCGAGGTCGTGGTCGGCCTGCCGCGCTCGCTCCACGGCGGCGAGGGCCCGGCCGCGGCGCGCGTGCGGGCGTTCGCCGAGGACACCGCCCGCCGTCTCGCGCCCGTGCCGGTGCGGCTGGTCGACGAGCGGATGAGCACGGTCAGCGCGACGCGGTCCATGCGCGCGTCCGGCGTCAAGGAGAAGAAGGGGCGGTCCCGGATCGACCAGGCGGCGGCCGTCGTGATCCTGCAAAGTGCCCTGGAAACGGAACGGTCCTCGGGCCGTCCGCCGGGGCAGTGCGTCGAAGTGGTTGTCTGATCGCGATACGGTAACGTTCCGCGCGACAGGGCAGTGTTGCGGACTCGGGGGAAAACGGCTGCCGCCTTGCGTCACAAGGGGTTCGATGACTGAGTATGGCCGGGGTCCCGGCTCCGAACCGTGGCACCCCGACGACCCGCTCTACGGAGAGCAGAACTGGTCGGGCGGGTACGACGGCACGGGTGCCCAGCACGCGCAGAGCGCCGGCTGGCAGGAGGGGTACGGGGAGCAGCAGCAGTACCCGCAGCAGCAGTACTGGCCCGGGCAGCAGAACGAGCAGGGCGGCTGGGACACGGCCGACCCCTACTACGCCACAGGCCAGTACCCGCAGCAGCAGCAGCCCCCGCAGGCGCATCAGTACGAGCAGCACCCGCAGCAGCCCCAGCAGCAACAGCAGCCCCAGCAAGGCGGGCCCTACGGCACGGGGGAGTTCCAGCAGCCGTACGGCACCCACGAGATGTACGCCCAACAGCAACAGCAACAGCAGCAACGGCAGTACCAGCAACAACAACAGCAACAGCAGTACCCGCCGCAGGGTCAGCAGCACCCGCAGCACCCGCAGCAGCCTCAGCAGCCTCAGCACCAGCAGCCGCCCCCGCGGCAGGGCATGCCGCAGGAGGCGCGGCAGCGGCAGCAGCCCGGGGGGCCCACCGTCCCCGCGGCTCGTTACCAGGAGCCGGGCGCCGACCCCGAGACCGGCTGGGATCCCGGGCCCGACCAGGGCGAGCGGGACTTCTTCACCCGCGACGACGACGAGGACGGCGCCGACCGCGACACCCCCCAGCGCGCCGGCCGCCGGGGCGACCGCCCCAAGAAGCGACGCCTCGGCTGCGGCTGCGTGGCCATCGCGCTGGTCGTCGCGGGCGGCCTCGGCGGCGTCGCCTACTACGGATACGGCTTCTACCAGGATCGTTTCGGCGCCGCTCCCGACTTCGCGGGCGAGGGCGCCGGCGAGGTGCAGATCGAGATCCCCGAGGGCTCCTCCGTCTCCGCGATCGGCAACATCCTCAGGGAGGCGGGCGTCGTCAAGAGCCACGACGCGTTCGTGGACGCCGCGGGGGAGGACGGCCAGCTCATCCAGGCCGGCATCTACACCCTGCGCGAGGAGATGTCCGCCGACTCGGCCGTCGCGATGCTGCTCGACCCCGAGGCGTCCGCCGCGAACGCGCTCACCGTCCCCGAGGGACGCCGGGCCACCGACATCTACGCCATGATCGACGAGCAGTTGGGCCTTGAGGAGGGCGCGACCGAGGAGGTCGCGGGCTCGGCCGACCTCGGGCTGCCGGACTGGGCCGAGGGCGACCCTGAGGGCTTCCTCTTCCCCGCCCGCTACGACGTCGGCGAGGAGACCACCCCCGAGGACCTGCTGGCGCGCATGGTGGAGCGCGCCGTGCAGGAGTTCGAGGACATCGACCTGGAGGGCCAGGCGGAGGCGATCGGCTACGCGCCGCGCGAGGTCCTGATCATCGCCTCGCTGATCCAGGCCGAGGCCCAGGAGGACGAGGAGTTCGGCAAGGTCTCCCGCGTCATCTACAACCGGCTGGACGAGCCGATGATGTTGCAGTTCGACTCGACCGTGAACTACGCGCTGGGGCGCTCCACCCTGGACGTCTCCCTGGAGGACATCGAGGTCGACTCGCCCTACAACACCTACGAGGTGGACGGCCTGCCGCCGGGGCCGATCGACAACCCGGGCCACCAGGCGCTGGAGGCCGCGCTGAACCCCACCGAGGGGAACTGGCTGTACTTCGTCACCGTCCGCCCCGGCGACACCCGGTTCACGGACAGCGTCTCCGAACACGACCAGAACGTCGAGGACTTCAACGAGGCCCAGGCCGAAGGGGGGGAGGGCTGATGCCGGACGCGCCCGTCGACCGGCACGCCGCGGTCCTCGGCTCGCCGATCGCCCACTCCCTCTCGCCCGTCCTCCACCGGGCCGCCTACCGGGCGCTCGGGCTCGACTCCTGGGAGTACGGCTGTTTCGAGGTGAACGAGGACGCGCTGCCCGGCTTCATCGAGGGCCTCGGCCCGGACTGGGCCGGTCTCTCGCTGACGATGCCGCTCAAGCGCGCCGTGCTCCCGCTCCTCGACGAGCTCAGCGACACCGCCGCCTCGGTGGAGGCGGCCAACACCGTGGTCTTCGGCGACGACGGCAGGCGCTACGGCGACAACACGGACGTCCCCGGCATGGTCCGGGCCCTGCGCGAGCGCGGCGTCACCCATGTGGCCGGCGCCGCCGTCCTCGGCGCGGGTGCCACCGCCGCCTCTGCCGTGGCCGCGCTCGGCGAGGTCTGCACCGGACCGGTCACCGCGTACGTCAGGAGCGAGGAGCGCGCCGCGGAGATGCGGCGCTGGGGCGAACGGCTCGGCGTGGAGGTCGCGATCGCCGACTGGTCCCGGGCCGGGGAGGGGCTCGGCGAGCCCCTGGTGATCGCCACCACCCCGGCCGGGGCCACCGACGGCCTGGCCGGGTCCGTGCCGGAGTCCCCCGGGGTGCTCTTCGACGTCCTCTACGACCCCTGGCCGACCAAGCTGGCGGGCGCCTGGACGCTCCGCCGCGGCCATGTCATCGGCGGTCTCGACCTGCTGGTGCACCAGGCCGTTCTCCAGGTCGAGGCCATGACCGGCATCGTGCCCGCGCCGGTGCGCGAGATGCGCGCGGCGGGCCGCGCCGCCCTCGCCGGGCGCTGAGCGCTCCCGCCGCACGCCCCCGGCGTCTCGCGACTCAGACGGCGTCGGGGCGGCCCTGGCGGACGTGGCAGGATCGGCGGTGAGACACCGCACGGTCGAGAGAATTCCTAAGGAGCACCGTTGAGCAGGCTGCGCTGGCTGACGGCGGGAGAGTCGCACGGACCGGCCCTCGTGGCGACCCTGGAGGGGCTTCCCGCGGGGGTCCCGGTCACCACCGACATGGTGGCGGACGCCCTGGCGCGACGGCGGCTCGGCCACGGCCGCGGGGCCCGGATGAAGTTCGAGCGCGACGAGGTCACCTTCCTCGGCGGCGTCCGGCACGGGCTCACCCTGGGGTCGCCGGTGGCGATCATGGTGGGCAACACGGAGTGGCCCAAGTGGGAGCAGGTCATGGCGGCCGACCCGGTGCCCGAGGAGGTCCTCGCCGACCTCGCGAGGAACGCCCCGCTGACCCGGCCGCGCCCCGGCCACGCGGACCTCGCCGGCATGCAGAAGTACAGCGTGAACGACGCCAGGCCCATCCTGGAGCGCGCCTCGGCGCGCGAGACCGCGGCCCGCGTCGCCCTGGGCGCCGTCGCCCGCTCCTACCTGAGGGAGACCGCCGGGATCGAGCTGGTCTCCCACGTGGCCGAGCTCGGCGGCGCGGCGGCCCCGGCCGGGGTGCTGCCGCGCCCCGAGGACACCGCGCGGCTCGACGCCGACCCGGTGCGCTGCCTGGACCCGGACGCGAGCAAGGCGATGGTGGCCGTCATCGACCAGGCGCACAAGGACGGCGACACCCTCGGCGGCGTGGTGGAGGTGCTGGCCTACGGCGTTCCGGTGGGGCTCGGCTCCCATGTCCACTGGGACCGCCGTCTCGACGCCCGTCTCGCGGGCGCGCTGATGGGCATCCAGGCCATCAAGGGCGTCGAGCTCGGCGACGGCTTCGGCCTCGCCAGGGTCCCGGGGTCGCGGGCCCACGACGAGATCGTGCCGGGGCCCGAGGGCCTCCGCCGTGCCTCGGGCCGCTCGGGCGGCACCGAGGGCGGCCTGTCCACCGGGGAGCCGCTGCGCGTCCGCGCGGCGATGAAGCCCATCGCCACCGTGCCGCGCGCCCTGGCCACCGTGGACGTGGCCACCGGTGAGGCGACGCGCGCCCACCACCAGCGCTCCGACGTCTGCGCCGTCCCGGCCGCCGGGATCGTCGCGGAGGCCATGGTCGCCCTGGTCCTCGCGGACGCCGTGGCGGAGAAGTTCGGAGGGGACAACGTGACCGAGACCCGCCGCAATGTGACCGGCTTCCTGGACCACCTGGAGATCCGATGAGCGCCGCCCCCGCCTCCAGGCCCGCCGCGGTGCTGGTCGGTCCGCCCGGGTCGGGCAAGTCGACCGTCGGCGCGCTGCTGGCCGAGCGCCTCGGCCGTGCCCTGCGGGACACCGACGCCGACGTGGAGCGCGCCGCGGGCAAGCCCATCGCGGAGATCTTCGTGGAGGACGGTGAGCAGTGCTTCCGCGCGTGGGAGGCCGCCGCCGTCCGCGCCGCGGTGGCCGAGCACGACGGCGTGCTCTCGCTCGGCGGCGGCGCCGTCATGGACCCCGCCACCCGCGCCCTGCTGGCCGGGCTGCCGGTGGTCTTCCTCGATGTCGCCCACGGCGAGGCCGTGCGCCGCGTCGGCCTCGACACGGCCCGCCCGCTGCTCGCGATCAACCCCCGGCAGCAGTGGCGCCTGCTGATGGAACAGCGCCGGCCCCTGTACACGGAGGTCGCCCGCGCGGAGGTCCAGACCGCCGGGCTCACGCCCGACGAGGTCGTCCAGGCCGTCCTCGACGCATTGGAGCTCACGACCGCATGACCACCCCACCGCAGGAGAGCCCCCGGGCCACCCCGACCAGGGTCACGGTCGGCGGGAGCGCGGGGACCGCCCCCTACGACGTCCTGATCGGCCGTCGGCTGCTCGGCGAGCTGCCGGGCCTCATCGGCGCGGACGCCACGCGCGTCGCCGTGCTCCACCCCGAGGCCCTGGCCGGGACCGGCGAGGTGGTGCGCCAGGACCTGGCCGACCAGGGGTACGAGACCATCGCCGTCCAGCTTCCCAACGCGGAGGAGGCCAAGACCGCCGAGGTCGCCGCCTACTGCTGGACGGCGCTCGGCCGGTCCGGGTTCACCCGCACCGACGTCGTCGTCGCCGTGGGCGGCGGCGCCACCACGGACGTCTCGGGCTTCGTGGCGGCCAGCTGGCTGCGCGGCGTGCGCTGGATCGCCGTGCCCACCACCGTGCTGGGCATGGTCGACGCCGCGGTGGGCGGCAAGACCGGCATCAACACGGCCGAGGGCAAGAACCTGGTGGGTGCCTTCCACCCCCCCGCCGGAGTGCTGTGCGACCTCGCGGCGCTCGACTCCCTCCCGGTCCACGACTACGTCTCGGGCCTGGCCGAGGTCATCAAGGCCGGATTCATCGCCGACCCCGCGATCCTGGAGCTGATCGAGGCCGATCCCGGGGCGGCGCGCCGCCCCGACGGGCCGGGCACCGCGGAGCTGCTGGAACGCGCCATCCGGGTCAAGGCCGACGTGGTGTCCGGCGACCTCAGGGAGTCGGGCCCCCGGGAGATCCTCAACTACGGCCACACGCTGGCCCACGCCATCGAGAAGAACGAGCGGTACTCATGGCGCCACGGCGCCGCCGTGGCCGTGGGCATGGTCTTCGCCGCCGAGCTCGGCAGGATCGCCGGCCGCCTCGACGACGCCACCGCCGACCGGCACCGCGCCGTGCTCGCCTCCGTCGGCCTGCCGGTGACCTACCGGGGCGCGGCATGGCCGAAGCTGCTGGAGACCATGCGCGTGGACAAGAAGTCGCGGGGCAACCGGCTGCGTTTCATCGTCCTGGACGGGCTGGCCAGGCCGTCGGTGCTGGAGGGCCCCGACCCGGCGATGCTGCTCGCCGCGCACGCGGAGATCGCCGCGTGAGCCGCCGCGTCCTGGTGCTCAACGGGCCCAACCTCGGCCGCCTCGGCTCCCGCGAGCCGGACGTCTACGGCTCCACCTCCTACGCCGGGCTCGTGGAGCGGTGCACCGCGCTGGGCGAGGAGCTCGGCCTCGACGCCGAGGTCCGCGAGACCAACGACGAGGGCGAGCTGATCCGCTGGCTGCACGAGGCCGCGGACGGCTCGATCCCGGTGGTGCTCAACCCCGGCGCGTTCACCCACTACTCCTACGGGCTGCGCGACGCGGCGGCCCAGCGGACCGCGCCCCTGATCGAGGTCCACATCTCCAACCCGTACCGGCGGGAGGAGTTCCGTCACACCTCGGTGATCGCCTCGGTGGCCAGCGGCACCGTCGCGGGCTTCGGCATCGGCTCGTATCTGCTGGCCATGCGGGCGGTGGCGGACGAGCTGGGCGACTGAGGGCGGCCCGGCACTCCGCGTGCTTCCCATGCGTTCACGACAAGGAAAGGGCCGAACGGTACCGTGTGTCAGGCCCGAAGGGATGCACGAGCGTGAGCGCCGTGCGCTGAGATGACGGACATGGGGAGCGGATGCAACAGCCCGGTGGGATGCCCGTGCCACCCCCCGCCCCGCTCGACGGTGGGACGGCCGGGTATCTCAAGCTGCCGCCCGGCGGAGGGGTCCCCGCGCCCGCCCCCGCTCCGGGGACCGGTCAGTCCGACGTCGCGCACGTCGGTGTCGCGGTGCTGCTGATCGGGCCTGCCGGGGCGGGCAAGACGACGGTCGCCCGGTTCTGGGCCGGGCGCAGGCCGGTGCCCACGGCGCACATCAGCCTGGACGACGTCCGCGAGTGGGTGCGCTCCGGCTTCGCCGACCCCCGCTCCGGCTGGGACGACCGCTCCGAGGCGCAGTACCGCCTGGCCCGCCGCACCTGCGGCTTCGCCGCGAGGAACTTCCTGGCCAACGGCATCTCCTGCATCCTGGACGACGCCGTCTTCCCCGACCGGCCCGCCGTGGGCCTCGGCGGCTGGAAGCGGCATGTCGGGCCGGGGCTCATCCCGATCGTGCTGCTCCCCGGTCTGGACGTCGTCCTCGAAAGGAACGCGGCGCGCAGCGGTACGCGTCGGCTGTCGGACGAGGAGGTCGCCACCATCCACGGCCGAATGGCGGGGTGGTACGGCTCGGGGCTGCCCATCATCGACAACTCCCGCCACGACGTGGCGACCACCGCCCGGATGCTCGACGACGCGGTGGCACGCAGCCTCTCCAGCCCGCCGCAGTGGTGACCCTCTGCGCTCGTCCGGACGTGTTCAGGCGGCCGAAGAGGGGCTGGCCTGCGTAGGCTCGGTCCATGTCCGAGGTTCACGCGGCCCGACGGTCACGGCTGCGGGCCCGCTGCTCACCGGCGGGCAGTGTGGCCGTCCTCGTCTCCCGGCCGGCCAACGTCCGCTACCTGGCCGGTTCAGCCCCCGCCGGAGCCGTGCTGCTGGTGGGGCACGCCGGCGCCGACGTGCTGGTCGGCCACTGGAACCCGGCCGGGGGCCCCGAGGGGCCGCGCGCGGCCGACGACCACGGCCTGCGCGCCCTGGCCCTCGACGGTGACACGGACGCCGCCGTCGCCGCCGCCTCGGTCGCCGTCGAGAGCGGCGCCCGCACCCTCGCGGTCGAGGAGCACCATCTGACGGTCGCCAGGCACCGGGCGGTCGCCGCCCGGGCCACCGGCGTCCAACTCGCCGACCTGGACTGCGCCGTGGAGCGGCAGCGGCTGGTGAAGGACGAGGAGGAGATCGCCTCGCTGCGGGTCGCCGCCGAGATCACCGACCGGGCGCTGGGCGAGCTGCTGGAGTCCATCCTGGTGGGCCGCACCGAGCGCCATCTCGCCCTGGAGCTGGAACGCCGCCTGGTCGACCACGGCGCGGACGGCCCCGCCTTCCCCACCTCGGTGGCCACCGGCAGCCACTCCGGCCTGGCCGGGCACCGGCCCACGGACCGCAGGGTGGAGGAGGGCGACTTCCTCACCGTCTGCCTGGGCGCCAGGTTCCGCGGGTACCGCTGCCAGATCGGGCGGACGTTCGTGATCGGCACCAGCCCCGACGACTGGCAGATCGAGCTGTACGAGGTGGTCTTCGCCGCTCAGCGGGCCGCGCGTGAGGCGCTGACGCCGGGGGCGGAGTACCGGGCGGTGGACCGGGCGGCCCGGGACGTCCTGGCCGCCGCGGGGCACGGCACGGCGCTCGGCCCGGTGACCGGGCGGGGGGTGGGCCTGGAAATCGGGGAGGACCCTCGGTTGTCCCCCGCGGCCATGGGTAGACTGGGCCCTTGCGTGCCGGTCACCGTCGAGCCAGGGGTGCATCTTCCAGGCCGGGGCGGTGTCCGGATCGATGACACGCTCGTCGTCCGCTCACCGGCGGACGGCGGACCTGAGCTACTCACCATCACGACCAAGGAACTCCTCGCCCTCTAGCCCCGCGCGGGCGGCCCGGGGGGACCGCGGTCACAGCAGCAGTCGGTAGGAGATTCCGCAACCGTGGCCACCACGAACGACCTCAAGAACGGCATGGTGCTCAAGCTCGACGGGGGCCAGTTGTGGTCCGTCGTCGAGTTCCAGCATGTCAAGCCCGGCAAGGGCGGCGCTTTCGTGCGCACCAAGCTCAAGAACGTACTCTCCGGCAAGGTGGTCGACCGGACCTTCAACGCCGGCACCAAGGTCGACACGGCCACCGTGGACCGGCGCGGCATGCAGTTCTCCTACAAGGACGGCAGCGACTTCGTGTTCATGGACACGGAGACCTACGACCAGTTGCACGTCACCCCGGAGACCGTGGGAGATGCGGCCAACTACCTGCTGGAGGGCCAGGACTGCACGGTCGCCATCCACGAGGAGAACCCGCTGTTCGTGGAGCTGCCCGCCGCGGTCGAGCTGGTGATCGAGTACACCGAGCCCGGCGTCCAGGGCGACCGCTCCACGGGGGGCACCAAGCCCGCCAGGCTGGAGACCGGGTACGAGATCGGCGTTCCGCTGTTCATCACGACCGGCGAGAAGATCAAGGTCGACACGCGCTCCGGCGACTACCTCGGCCGGGTGAACAGCTAACCGTGGCTGCCCGCAGCAAGGCCCGTAAACGCGCGTTGCAGATTCTTTTCGAGGCCGACCAGCGTGGCGTTCCCGCCACCGACGTCCTTGCTGACTGGGCCAGGCTGGCCCTGGGCGACGACCGGCAGCCGCCGGTCAGCGCGTACACCCGGGAGCTGGTCGAGGGCTATGCCGGGCACACCGAGCGCATCGACGAGCTCATCGCGCAGTACACCGTGAGCTGGCCGATCGACCGCATGCCCGTGGTGGACCGCAACATCCTGCGGCTCGCCACCTTCGAACTCATCTGGGAGGACGGCACGCCCGACGCCGTCGTGCTGGACGAGGCGGTGCAGCTGGCCAAGGAGTTCTCCACGGACGACTCACCGGCCTTCGTCAACGGGCTGCTCGGCCGGCTGAAGGACCTGAAGCCGACCCTGCGCCGCTGACGCCCGGGCGCCGCCGGCCCCCGGGGCCGCAGCCGCCTCCGCGACCGGCGCCTTCCGCGAGGGGGTGGCGGGCCTGATGGCCCGCCACCCCCTCGCGGAAGCTCTCGGCGAAGAGGCGTCAGGAGTCCTCGGCCTGCACCGCCCGCCGCGCGTCCGCGCCCAGCACGCCCCAGCTGATCAGCTGTTCGGTCAGCACCGAGGGCGACTGGTCGTAGATCACGGCCAGGGTGCGCAGGTCGTCCTGACGGATCGACAGGACCTTGCCGTTGTAGTCACCGCGCTGGCTCTGGATCGTCGCGGTGTACCGCTGGAGGGGTCCCGCCTTCTCGCTCGGCACATGGGCGAGCCGCTCCAGGTCGAGCACGAGCTTCGGCGGCGGCTCGGCGGCGCCTCCGGGCGTCGAACCGGGCAGCAGCTCCTGCACCGGGACCCCGTAGAAGTCCGCCAGCTCCGCGAGGCGCTGCACGGTGACGGCACGGTCGCCGCGCTCGTAGGAGCCGACGACGACCGCCTTCCAGCGGCCCTGCGACTTCTCCTCGACCCCATGGAGCGACAGACCCTGCTGGGTGCGGATGGCCCGGAGCTTTGCACCGAGCTGTTTGGCGTATTCGCTGGACATGTGTCTCCCCGGAACGGCTGCTTCGTAACTCACTGTGAGGTTACGCAGCGTAATAAGCGCCGTCAAGCCGGGGCCGAGCATCTGGCCTCTGACCTGGGGGAATGCGCAGCGTGCCGGTGACCCTGATAGGGTCGGAGCGTTCGATTGGCGTCCTTTAAGGCCCGTCCCGTGAGGCGGGGAAGGAGGTCCTGTATCCGCATGGACTCATCCACCGACCCTCAGCAGCCCGTTCCGGCCCGCACCGTTCTGGAGGCGCCGGACATCGCACGGGCTCTCACCCGCATCGCCCACGAGATCGTCGAGCGCGCCAAGGGCGCCGACGACGTGGTGCTTCTCGGCATTCCGACCCGCGGCGTCTTCCTGGCCGGGCGGCTGGCCGCCAAGCTGCGCGAGATCACCGGCCTGCCGGTGCCCGTCGGCTCCCTGGACATCACCATGTACCGGGACGACCTGAGGCTCCGCCCGGCCCGCGCGCTGGCCCGCACCGAGATCCCCGGCGACGGCATCGACGGCCGTCTCGTCGTCCTGGTGGACGACGTGCTCTTCTCCGGCCGCACCATCCGCGCCGCCCTGGACGCGCTGAACGACATCGGCCGCCCCCGCGCCGTCCAGCTGGCGGTCCTCGTGGACCGCGGCCACCGCGAGCTGCCGATCCGCGCCGACTACGTCGGGAAGAACATCCCGACCTCGCTGCGCGAGACGGTCAAGGTGCAGCTCACCGAGGAGGACGGCCGCGACGGCGTGCGGCTCGGCACGCGCGCCCCCTCCGGCGAGCGGTAGCCCCGCCGCCGCGCCGAGCCCCGCACCCCCGCACGCACGCTTCCCTCACCCGCGGCCGATGCCCGGTGGGACTCAACGGAAGGCACCAGGTGAAGCGCCACCTCATCTCGGCCACCGATCTCAGCCGCGACGACGCCGTCATGATCCTCGACACCGCCGAGGAGCTGGCCCGCGTCGCCGACCGGCCGATCAAGAAACTCCCCACGCTGCGCGGCCGCACGGTGGTCAACCTGTTCTTCGAGGACTCGACCCGCACGCGCATCTCCTTCGAGGCCGCGGCCAAGCGCCTGTCCGCCGACGTGATCAACTTCTCGGCCAAGGGCTCGTCCGTCTCCAAGGGCGAGTCGCTGAAGGACACCGCCCTGACCCTGGAGGCCATGGGCGCCGACGCCGTCGTCATCCGCCACCACGACTCGGGCGCCCCGCACCGGCTGGCCACCTCCGACTGGATCGGCGGCTGCGTGGTCAACGCCGGGGACGGCACCCACGAGCACCCCACCCAGGCGCTGCTCGACGCGTTCACCCTGCGCCGCAGGCTCACCGGCGGGTCCGGCGGCGGGGTGGGGGGTGACCTGTCGGGCCGCCGCGTCACCATCGTCGGGGACATCCTGCACAGCCGGGTGGCCCGTTCCAACATCCACCTGCTCACCACGCTGGGCGCGGAGGTCACCGTCGTGGCCCCGCCCACCCTGGTGCCCATCGGCGTCGGCCACTGGCCCTGCGGGGTCTCCTACGACCTGGACGCCGTGCTGCCGACGTCGGACGCGGTGATGATGCTGCGGGTCCAGCGGGAGCGGATGAACGCGGCCTACTTCCCGACCGAGCGGGAGTACGCACGCCGCTACGGCCTGAACGGGGACCGGATGGCGCGGATGCCGGACCACGCCATCGTCATGCACCCGGGCCCGATGAACCGCGGCATGGAGATCACCGCCGAGGTCGCCGACTCGCCCCGCTGCACCGCGGTGGAGCAGGTCTCCGGCGGCGTCAGCGTCCGGATGGCGGTGCTCTACCTGCTGCTCGGCGGGGCTGGCCCCGCCGAGAACACCCGCCCCGAGGAGAACGGACAGCCAGCATGAGCCAGACCCAGCGGACCCTGATCCGCGGCGCGAACGTCCTGGGCGGGGCGCCGCGCGACGTTCTGATCGACGGCGAGACCATCGCCGGTGTCGGCACCGGCCTCCCCGCGGACGGCGCCGACACCCTCGACGCGGAGGGCCTCGTCCTGCTGCCCGGCCTGGTCGACCTGCACACGCACCTGCGCGAGCCGGGCCGCGAGGACTCCGAGACGGTCCTGACCGGCACCAGGGCCGCCGCGGCCGGCGGCTTCACCGCCGTGCACGCCATGGCCAACACCTTCCCCGTCGCCGACACCGCGGGCGTGGTCGAGCAGGTCTGGCGGCTGGGCCGCGAGTCCGGCTACTGCGACGTCCAGCCGGTGGGCGCGGTCACCGTGGGCCTGGAGGGCAAGCAGCTCGCCGAGCTGGGCGCCATGCACGACTCGGCCGCCGCCGTCGTCGTCTTCTCGGACGACGGGAAGTGCGTGGACGACGCCGTGATGATGCGCAGGGCCCTGGAGTACGTGAAGGCGTTCGACGGCGTGATCGCGCAGCACGCCCAGGAGCCCCGGCTGACCGAGGGCGCCCAGATGAACGAGGGCATCGTCTCCTCCGAGCTGGGCCTGACCGGCTGGCCCGCCGTCGCCGAGGAGTCGATCATCGCCCGCGACGTGCTGCTCGCCGCCCACGTCGGCTCCCGCGTCCACGTCTGCCACCTGTCCACCGCGGGCTCGGTCGAGCTGGTCCGCTGGGCCAAGTCCAAGGGCTGGCAGGTCACCGCCGAGGTCACCCCCCACCACCTGCTGCTCACCGACGACCTGGTGCGTTCCTACGACCCGGTCTACAAGGTGAACCCGCCGCTGCGCACCGAGGCGGACGTGCTGGCGCTGCGCGAGGCACTCGCCGACGGCACCATCGACTGTGTGGCCACCGACCACGCCCCGCACCCCCACGAGGACAAGGACTGCGAGTGGGGCGCCGCGGCCATGGGGATGACCGGATTGGAGACCGCGCTCTCCGTGGTCCAGCACACCATGGTCGACACCGGCCTGCTGGACTGGGCCGCCGTCGCCGACCGGATGTCCGCGCGGCCCGCCGCCATCGGCCGCCTCACCGGCCAGGGCCGCCCCGTCGCCCCCGGCGAGCCGGCCAACCTCACCCTGGTCGACCCCGCCCACCGCGCCGTGGTCGACCCCGCCGCGCTCGTCTCGCGCAGCAGGAACACGCCCTACCGCGGGCGCGAGCTGCCGGGTCGGGTCCGGCACACCTTCCTGCGCGGCCGGGCCACGGTGCGGGACGGTGAGCTCGCGTGAACGCGTCGACCGCGGTGCTCGCCGCCGCCCGGGGGGCGGAGCGCCGCTCCCAGGAGGTCACCGACTGGGCCGCCAGGATCGGCTGGATCATCGGGCTGCTGCTGTTCGTCGCCCTGATCTACTGGCTGATGCGCGAGGGCTGGAAGTGGCGCGCCACCCTCCAGGGCGACCTGCCCGAGCTCACGCCGCTGCCCGAGGCCGGGGAGGAGCCGCGGCTGCGCCTGGCGGGCCGGTACCACGGCACCACCACCGCGGGACAGTGGCTCGACCGCATCGTGGCCAGGGGGCTCGGCGCCAGGAGCCGCGCCGAGCTGGCCCTGACCGGAGCGGGGGTGAGCGTGGTCCGCCCCGGCGCCCCGGGCTTCCTGATCCCCGGTGACCGGATCCGTGGCGCGCGACTCGACAAGGGCATCGCGGGCAAGGTCCTCACCGAGGGCGGGCTGCTCGTGGTCACCTGGGAGCACGGCGACCGGCTGCTGGACTCCGGGTTCCGCTCCGACCGCGCCGCCGAGCACGCCGACTGGGTCGACGCGCTGGGCCCGTTCTCCCCCTTCGAGCCCCCCGAGGGTTCCCAGCCCATCGAGAGCACCGAGACCACCGAGACCACCGAGACCACCGAGACCGTCAAGGAAGAGGCACGATGAGCACCACCCCCGCCGTGCTGGTCCTCGAGGACGGGCGCGCCTTCCGCGGCCGGGCCTACGGCGCGGTCGGCGAGACCTTCGGCGAGGCGGTCTTCTCCACCGGGATGACCGGCTACCAGGAGACCCTCACCGACCCCTCGTACCACCGCCAGGTGGTCGTGATGACCGCCCCGCACATCGGCAACACCGGCGTCAACGACGAGGACCCCGAGTCCCGCCGCATCTGGGTCGCCGGCTACGTGGTCCGCGACCCGGCCCGCACCCCCTCCAACTGGCGCTCGGTGCGCTCCCTCGACGAGGAGCTGGCCGCGCAGGGCGTCGTCGGCATCAGCGGCATCGACACCCGCGCCCTCACCCGGCACCTGCGTGAGCGCGGCGCCATGCGCGCCGGCGTGTTCTCCGGGCCCGCGCTCGGCGACCACGCCACGCTCCTGGAGCGCGTGCGCTCCTCCCCGCAGATGGCGGGCGCCAACCTGGCGGCCGAGGTCGCCACCACCGAGCCGTACGTCGTTCCCGCCCTGGGGAGGAAACGGTTCACCGTCGCCGCGGTCGACCTCGGCATCAAGGGCATGACCCCGCGCCGGATGGCCGAGCGCGGCATCGAGGTCCACGTCCTGCCGGTCACGGCGACGCTGGAGGAGGTGTACGCGTCCGACCCGGACGGGGTGTTCTTCTCCAACGGTCCCGGGGACCCCGCGGCCGCCGACCACCCGACCGCGCTGATGCGGGGCGTGCTGGAGCGCTCCACGCCGCTGTTCGGGATCTGCTTCGGCAACCAGGTCTTCGGCCGGGCGCTCGGCTTCGGCACGTTCAAGCTCAAGTACGGCCACCGGGGGATCAACCAGCCGGTGAAGGACCTCGCCACCGGCAAGGTCGAGGTCACCGCGCACAACCACGGCTTCGCCGTGGACGCGCCGGTCGGCGAGCCCTCCCCGACGCCGTTCGGCCGGGCCGAGGTCTCGCATGTCTGCCTCAACGACGGCGTGGTGGAGGGCCTGCGGCTCCTCGACCGCCCCGCGTTCAGCGTCCAGTACCACCCCGAGGCGGCCGCGGGCCCGCATGACGCCGCGTACCTGTTCGACCGCTTCGCAGCTCTGATGGAGGACCGGCGTGCCTAAACGCTCCGACATCCAGTCCGTCCTGGTCATCGGGTCGGGCCCGATCGTCATCGGGCAGGCGGCCGAGTTCGACTACTCGGGCACGCAGGCCTGCCGCGTGCTCACATCCGAGGGGCTGCGGGTCATCCTCGTCAACTCCAACCCGGCCACGATCATGACCGACCCGGAGATCGCCGACGCCACCTATGTGGAGCCGATCACCCCGGAGTTCGTCGAGAAGATCATCGCCAAGGAGCGGCCCGACGCGCTGCTGCCCACCCTCGGCGGGCAGACCGCGCTCAACACCGCGGTCGCCCTGCACGAGGCGGGCACGCTCGCGGCCTACGGCGTGGAGCTGATCGGCGCCCATGTCGAGGCCATCCGCAAGGGCGAGGACCGGGACCAGTTCAAGGACGTCGTCGCCGCCGTCCGCGCCGCCACGGGGCATGGCGAGTCGGCCCGTTCGGTCATCTGCCACTCGATGGACGACATCCTGGCCGGGGTCGCCGAGCTCGGCGGCTACCCGGTCGTCGTGCGCCCCTCGTTCACCATGGGGGGCGCCGGTTCCGGCTTCGCCCACGACGAGGCGGAGCTGCGCCGCATCGCCGGGCAGGGCCTCGCGCTCTCGCCGACCACCGAGGTGCTCCTGGAGGAGTCCATCCTCGGCTGGAAGGAGTACGAGCTGGAGCTGATGCGCGACCGGAACGACAACGTGGTGGTCGTCTGCTCCATCGAGAACCTGGACCCGATGGGCGTCCACACCGGAGACTCCATCACCGTGGCCCCCGCGATGACGCTCACCGACCGCGAGTACCAGATCCTGCGCGACGTCGGCATCGCGGTCATCCGGGAGGTGGGGGTCGACACCGGCGGCTGCAACATCCAGTTCGCCGTCGACCCGGAGGACGGACGCGTCGTCGTCATCGAGATGAACCCGCGGGTCTCCCGTTCCTCGGCGCTGGCCTCGAAGGCCACCGGCTTCCCCATCGCGAAGATCGCGGCCAGGCTCGCCATCGGCTACACCCTGGACGAGATCCCCAACGACATCACCGAGCAGACCCCCGCCTCCTTCGAGCCCACGCTCGACTATGTGGTGGTCAAGGTGCCGCGGTTCGCGTTCGAGAAGTTCCCGTCGGCGGACGCCTCGCTCACCACCACGATGAAGTCGGTCGGCGAGGCCATGGCCATCGGACGCAACTTCACCGAGGCGCTGAACAAGGCGCTGCGCTCGGTCGAGAAGGCCGGGTCGGGTTTCGACTTCGGTGGCGACCTCGCGGGCCTGGGGGACAAGGACGCGCTGCTGTCCAAGGCCGCCGTCCCCACCGACGGCCGCCTGAACACCGTGATGCGGGCGATCCGCGCCGGGGCGACGCGCGAGGAGGTCTTCGGGGCCACCCGGATCGACCCCTGGTTCGTGGACCAGCTGTTCCTGATCAAGGAGATCGCCGACGCGCTGGCGGACGCCGAGCTGCTGTCGCCCGAGCTGCTGACCGAGGCCAAGCGGCACGGCTTCTCCGACGCCCAGATCGGCGTCATCCGCGGACTGCGCGAGGACGTGGTGCGCGAGGTCAGGCACGCGCTCGGCGTGCGCCCGGTGTACAAGACGGTCGACACCTGCGCCGCCGAGTTCGCCGCCCGGACGCCCTACCTCTACTCCTCCTACGACGAGGAGACCGAGGTCGCCCCGCGCGAGAAGCCCGCGGTGATCATCCTCGGCTCCGGGCCCAACCGCATCGGCCAGGGCATCGAGTTCGACTACTCCTGCGTCCACGCCTGCTTCGCCCTCAGCGACGCGGGCTACGAGACGGTGATGGTCAACTGCAACCCGGAGACCGTCTCCACCGACTACGACACCTCCGACCGGCTCTACTTCGAGCCGCTCACGCTGGAGGACGTCCTGGAGATCGTGCACGCCGAGACCCTGGCCGGGCCGGTGGCCGGGGTGCTCGTCCAGCTCGGCGGGCAGACGCCGCTCGGCCTGGCCCAGGCGCTGAAGGACAACGGCGTGCCCATCGTCGGCACCTCGCCCGAGGCGATCAACCTGGCGGAGGAGCGCGGCGCGTTCGGCCGGGTCCTCGCCGAGGCGGGCCTGCCCGCGCCGAAGTACGGCACCGCCTTCTCGTTCGAGGAGGCCAAGGCCATCGCCACCGGGATCGGCTACCCGGTGATGGCCCGGCCCAGCTACGTGCTCGGCGGGCGCGGCATGCGGATCGTGTACGACGAGCCCGCGCTGGCGGAGTACCTCAGGCACCACGCCGGGCTGATCTCCGAACACCCGGTGCTCATCGACCGCTTCCTCGACGACGCGATCGAGATCGACGTGGACGCCCTCTACGACGGCGAGGAGCTGTATCTGGGGGGCGTGATGGAGCACATCGAGGAGGCCGGGATCCACTCGGGCGACTCCGCGTGCGCCCTCCCGCCGATCACCCTCGGGGCCAGCGACATCACCCGGCTCCGCGACTCCACCGAGGCCATCGCCCGCGGCGTCGGCGTCCGCGGCCTGATCAACATCCAGTTCGCCCTGGCCGGAGACATCCTCTACGTGCTGGAGGCCAATCCCCGGGCCTCGCGCACCGTGCCGTTCACCTCCAAGGCCACCGCCGTCCCGCTGGCCAAGGCCGCGGCGCGCGTCTCGCTCGGCTCCACCATCGCGCAACTGCGCGCCGAGGGAATGCTCCCGTCGCGCGGGGACGGCGGCACCCTGCCGCTGACCGCGCCGATCTCCGTCAAGGAGGCGGTGATGCCGTGGTCGCGCTTCCGCGACGTGCACGGCCACGGCGTGGACACCGTCCTCGGCCCCGAGATGCGCTCCACCGGCGAAGTCATGGGCATCGACTCGGTGTTCGGCACCGCCTACGCCAAGTCGCAGGCCGGTGCGTACGGCCCCCTGCCCACCAAGGGCCGGGCGTTCGTCTCGGTCGCCAACCGGGACAAGCGGGCCATGATCTTCCCGGCCCGCGCGCTGGCCGAGCACGGCTTCACGCTGCTGGCGACCGAGGGCACCGCGGAGGTGCTCAAGCGCAACGGCATCAACGCCACCGTGGTGCGCAAGCACAGCGAGGGGGAGGGGCCCGGGGGCGAGCCGACCATCGTCCAGCTCATCCACGACGGCCAGGTCGACCTCATCATCAACACCCCCTTCGGCACCGGCGGCCGCCTCGACGGCTACGAGATCCGCACCGCGGCCGTCGCCCGCGGCGTCCCCTGCCTGACCACCGTCCAGGCGCTGTCCGCCGCGGTGCAGGGCATCGACGCGCTCGGGCGCGGCGAGGTCGGCGTGCGCTCCCTCCAGGACCACGCCCGCGATCTCAACGCCGCACGGGAGGCGTGACGCCGTGACCGCCTACGGCCTGCTGTTCAGCGGCGTCCTGCGCCGGCTCGACCCGGAACGCGCGCACCGCCTCGCCTTCGGCCTGATCCGCGCCGCCGGGCGCGTTCCCGGACCGCGCGCCGTCGTGCGCGCCGCCTACGCACCGGCCCATCCGGAGCTGCGCGTCTCGGCGTTCGGCCTGGACCTGCCCGGCCCGTTCGGGCTCGCCGCCGGTTTCGACAAGAACGCCGTCGGCGTCGGGCCCCTGGCCGCGCTCGGCTTCGACTTCGTCGAGATCGGCACGGTCACCGCCCGCCCCCAGCCGGGCAATCCGAGGCCCCGCCTCTTCCGGCTCCCGGCCGACCGCGCCCTGGTGAACCGCATGGGCTTCAACAACGAGGGCGCCGACGCCGTCGCCGCGCGCCTGGCGGGCCTCGCCGGGCCGAGGCCCGTGGTCGGCGTCAACATCGGCAAGTCGAAGGTCGTCCCCGAATCCGAGGCCGCCGCCGACTACGCCGCCGCCACCGCGCGGCTGGCCGCCCACGCCGACTACCTCGTCGTCAACGTCTCCTCGCCCAACACCCCCGGCCTGCGCGACCTCCAGGCCGCCGACCGGCTCCGCCCGCTGCTGGCCGCCGTCCGCGCGGCGGCCGATCGCGCCACGCCGGACCGGCGCGTTCCCCTGCTGGTCAAGATCGCCCCCGACCTCGCGGACGAGGACATCGACGCGGTCGCCGACCTCTCCGTGGACCTGGGCCTGGACGGCATCATCGCGACCAACACCACCATCGCCAGGGACGGCCTGGCCAGTGAGCCCGCCGCGGTGGAGGCGGCGGGCGCGGGCGGCCTGTCGGGCGCCCCCCTGCGCGCGCGGTCGCTCGCGGTGCTGCGCCGTCTGTACGCCCGCGCCGGCGGCCGGCTCAGTCTCGTGGGTGTCGGCGGCATCGAGACCGCGGACGACGCCTGGGACCGGCTGCTGGCCGGCGCCACCCTGGTCCAGGGGTACAGCGGCTTCATCTACGCCGGACCCTCCTGGGCCCGCGCGATCCACCGGGGCCTCGCCGAGCGACTGGCCGCCAGCCCCTACGCGACGCTGGCCGACGCCGTCGGCGCCGGGGCCCGCGCCGGGGCTCGCCACGACTCCGCCGGGGCGAGCCCCGAGACCGGGAAGGACCGTTCCGCATGACCACACCCGAACCGTTCGGCGCCCGCCTGCGCCGCGCCATGGACGAACGCGGCCCGCTGGGCGTGGGCATCGACCCGCACCCGGCCCTGCTCACGGGCTGGGGGCTCGGCGACGACGCCGGTGGCCTGGAGCGCTTCTCCCGCACGGTGGTGGAGGCCCTGGCCGACCGGGTCGCGGTGCTCAAGCCGCAGTCCGCGTTCTTCGAGCGGTTCGGCTCCCGCGGCGTCGCCGTCCTGGAACGGACCGTCGCCGACGCCCGCGCGGCCGGAGCGCTGGTGGTGATGGACGTCAAGCGCGGCGACATCGGTTCGACGATGGACGCCTACGCCGCCGCGTACCTCGACAAGGGGTCCCCCCTCTTCTCCGACGCCGTCACCCTCAGCCCCTACCTGGGCTACGAATCGCTGCGCCCCGCGCTCGACCTGGCCAGGGAGGGCGGCTGCGGGGTCTTCGTTCTCGCCCTCACCTCCAACCCCGAGGGCGCCGAGGTCCAGCGGGCGGCGGCGCCCGGCGGCGTCACGGTGGCGCAGGCCGTGCTGAACCGGCTGGCCGAGGAGAACGCCGGGGCCCGGCCGCTCGGTTCGTTCGGCGCGGTGGTCGGGGCGACGATCGGCGAGGCGGGGGTGGACCTGGCGATCAACGGGCCACTGCTCGCCCCCGGGCTCGGCGCGCAGGGAGCCACGGCCGCCGATCTCCCGCGGGTCTTCGGCGGCGTGATCCGCCAGGTGCTGCCCTGTACCAGCAGGGGAGTGCTCCGGCACGGACCCGACGTCACGGCACTGCGTGCCGCCGCGGAGCACGAGGTGGCCCAGGTCACGCGATTCGCCGGTTCCGGAGCGTGACGAGGCGTCGCGATGAGGCGACGGGCGTACGCGTATGCCCTGATATGTCGGGGACGCTCCTCAGCTGACCTGGACTTTTTGTCGATTCTCCCTGACTTATTGCGGTGACGGCCGCTAGTCTCCGTCGAGAGCGGAGCACCCGAGCGCGTTGCTCGTTGCTCCTCCGGTGCGGGGCCACTAGGTTCCTCACCGTTCCATATCCGACAGTTCGACACCCGAGGTGACGTAGGCGTGGCTCTTCCGCCCCTTACCCCTGAACAGCGCGCAGCCGCGCTTGAGAAGGCCGCCGCGGCTCGCCGGGAGCGCGCCGAGGTCAAGAATCGGCTCAAGCACTCCGGCGCCTCGCTGCACGAGGTCATCAAGCAGGGCCAGGAGAACGATGTCATCGGCAAGATGAAGGTCAGCGCCCTTCTGGAGTCGATGCCCGGCGTGGGCAAGGTTCGCGCCCGCCAGATCATGGAGCGGCTCGGAATCTCCGAGAGCCGCCGGGTCCGTGGGCTCGGCTCCAACCAGATCGCCGCGCTCGAGCGCGAGTTCGGCACCAGCAAGGCCTGATGACCCCGTTTCCGCCGGCTGGATTTTCCCCGCCGCCGCGGGAGGCGGGATAATCGCCGCATGACCGATCGTCCGCGACTGACCGTGCTCTCCGGCCCCTCCGGGGTGGGCAAGAGCACGGTCGTCGCCCATCTGCGCAAGGCACACCCCGATGTGTGGCTCTCCGTCTCGGCGACCACGCGGAGACCACGCCCCGGGGAACGGCACGGCGTGCATTACCACTTCGTGGACGACGAGGAGTTCGACAAGCTGATCGCCAACGGCGAGCTGCTCGAATGGGCCGAGTTCGCCGGGCATCGCTACGGAACTCCCCGCCGTGCCGTGCTGGAGCACCTCGACGCGGGTGACCGTGTGCTCCTGGAGATCGACCTCCAGGGTGCCCGGCTGGTGCGCGAGTCCATGCCGGACGCCCGGCTGGTGTTCCTCGCGCCGCCGAGCTGGGAGGAGCTGGTCCGCCGTCTCACGGGGCGCGGCACCGAGGCTCCCGAGGTGGTCGAGCGGCGGCTCGCGGTGGCCAGGACGGAGCTCGCGGCCGAGCCCGAGTTCGACGTGACGCTGGTCAACACCTCGGTCGAGGACGTCGCCGCCGAGCTGCTAGCCTTGATTTCTTGACCACGGTAGTCGTCGTGGGGTAACTCCCGGGACATCCAGCGGAAGGCAGAGCGTGTCCTCTTCCATCACCACGCCCGAGGGCATCATCAACCCGCCGATCGACGAGCTGCTTGAGGCGACCGACTCGAAGTACAGCCTGGTGATCTACGCGGCCAAGCGCGCCCGCCAGATCAACGCGTACTACTCGCAGCTCGGCGAGGGCCTGCTGGAGTACGTCGGCCCGCTCGTGGACACGCACGTGCACGAGAAGCCGCTCTCCATCTCGCTCCGTGAGATCAACGCGGGCCTGCTGACCTCGGAAGCCGTCGAGGGCGCCACGGACTAGGTCCCTTCTCGGGATCTCCGCCCCGGGCCCGGCAGCCATCCGCTGCCGGGCCTCCGGCATGCCGTGCGGCAGGATGGCGTTTCCAGACAGACAGGGCCGACCGGCAGGTCGGCAAGCAGGCGGCACGGCAACGGAGAGGGTCCGGCGATGGAGCAGCCCAGGGTCGTTCTGGGGGTGGGCGGCGGGATCGCGGCCTACAAGGCGTGCGAGCTGCTGCGGCGGTTCACCGAGTCCGGGCACGCCGTCCGGGTCGTCCCCACCGAGTCGGCGCTGCGCTTCGTCGGCGCCGCCACCTGGGCCGCGCTCTCGGGGGCCCCCGTCGCCACGGAGGTCTGGGAGGACGTGCAGGAGGTACCGCACGTGCGGATCGGGCAGCACGCGGACCTCGTCGTCATCGCCCCCGCCACCGCGGACGTGCTCGCCAGGGCGGCCGCGGGCCGCGCGGACGACCTGCTGACCAATGTGCTGCTCACCGCGCGCTGTCCCGTCGTCTTCGCGCCCGCGATGCACACCGAGATGTGGGAGCACCCGGCCACCCGGGAGAACGTCGCCACCCTCCGCCGCCGGGGCTCCCTGGTCATCGAGCCCGCGGTGGGACGGCTCACCGGCGTGGACACCGGCAAGGGGCGACTGCCCGAGCCGGAGGCGATCTTCGAGGTCTGCCGGCGCGTGCTCCGGCGCGGGGCCGAGGCGTTCACCACCGACCTGGCGGGGCGGCACGTGGTGATCAGCGCGGGAGGGACGCGGGAGCCGCTGGACCCGGTGCGTTTCCTGGGGAACCGCTCCTCGGGCAAGCAGGGGTACGCGCTGGCGCGCACGGCCGTGGCCCGCGGCGCCCGGGTCACGCTGGTGGCGGCCAACGCCGAGCTGCCCGACCCGGCCGGGGCCGACGTGATCCGTTCGGGCACCGCCCTCGAACTGCGGGAGGCCGTGCTCAAGGCCGCGGCGGACGCGGACGCGGTGATCATGGCCGCGGCTGTCGCGGACTTCAGGCCCGCCGCCCGCGCCGAGAGCAAGATCAAGAAGCGGGAGGGCCTGGACCCCGAGCCGGTCGCCCTCGTCCGCAACCCGGACATCCTCGCCGAGCTCTCCGCCGCCCGGACGTCGGGGCGGGTCGTCGTCGGCTTCGCCGCCGAGACGGACGACGTGCTGGCCAACGGCCGCGCCAAGCTCGCGAGCAAGGGCTGCGACCTGCTCGTGGTCAACGAGGTGGGCGAGGGCCGCGCGTTCGGCACCGAGGAGAACGAGGCGGTGATCATCGAGGCCGGGGGCGGCGAGACGCCCGTGCCCTACGGGCCCAAGGAGGCTCTGGCCGATCACATCTGGGACGCGGTGGCGCGCCGGTGGTCCGCGGGGGCGCGGGAGGACTGAGGGGGGCGCGGTCTCGGAGTACGGGCGGCCTCTACCCCCCTCGGGTGTGCGGCCGTTACTGTGTCATCGGAGTTCGAGCCGACGGGGGCCGTGTCAACGGTCACGCGTGGGTACGTAGACAACTGATTGAGTCAGCAGCCGCTGCAACCGAGGGAGCGATGTGTCCCGCCGCCTTTTCACCTCCGAGTCCGTTACCGAGGGGCATCCCGACAAGATCGCCGACCAGATCAGCGACACGATTCTGGACGCCTTGCTCCGGGTGGACCCCTCCTCGCGCGTCGCGGTCGAGACGCTGATCACGACCGGTCTGGTGCATGTGGCGGGCGAGGTGACGACGCGGGCCTACGCGCCGATCGCCGCCCTGGTGCGCGAGAAGGTGCTGGAGATCGGCTACGACTCCTCGAAGAAGGGCTTCGACGGGGCCTCCTGCGGCGTCTCGGTCTCCATCGGCTCCCAGTCGGCCGACATCGCCCAGGGTGTCGACTCGGCCTACGAGGCCCGCGTCGAGGGTGAGGCCGACGAGCTCGACCGGCAGGGCGCGGGCGACCAGGGACTGATGTTCGGGTACGCCTGCGACGAGACCCCCGAGCTGATGCCGCTGCCGATCCGGCTGGCGCACCGCCTGTCGCACCGGCTCTCCGAGGTCAGGAAGAACGGCACCATCCCCTACCTGCGCCCCGACGGCAAGACGCAGGTCACCGTCGAGTACGAGGGCGACCGCGCGGTCCGCCTCGACACGGTCGTGGTCTCCAGCCAGCACGCCTCCGACATCGACCTGGACTCGCTGCTCGCGCCCGACGTCCGGGAGTTCGTCGTCGAGGCCGAGCTGAAGCTGCTGCGGGACGAGGGCATCAAGCTCGAGACCGAGGGCTACCGGCTGCTGGTGAACCCGACGGGACGCTTCGAGATCGGCGGCCCGATGGGCGACGCGGGCCTCACGGGCCGCAAGATCATCATCGACACCTACGGGGGCATGGCGCGGCACGGCGGCGGCGCGTTCTCCGGCAAGGACCCGTCCAAGGTCGACCGTTCGGCGGCGTACGCGATGCGCTGGGTCGCGAAGAACGTGGTCGCGGCCGGGCTCGCCGCCCGGTGCGAGGTGCAGGTCGCCTACGCGATCGGCAAGGCGGAGCCGGTGGGCCTGTTCGTGGAGACCTTCGGCACGGCCACGGTGGCGCCCGAACGCATCGAGCAGGCCATCTCCGAGGTGTTCGACCTCCGTCCCGCGGCGATCATTCGCGACCTGGACCTGCTGCGCCCCATCTACGCGCAGACGGCGGCCTACGGTCACTTCGGCCGCGAGCTGCCCGACTTCACGTGGGAGCGCACCGACCGCGTCGAGGCGCTCCGGTCGGCGGCGGGGGCCTGACGGCTTCGGTGTCCGAGGGGAAGCCGGGGCGCCGCGCGCCCCGGCTTCCGCCCGCCGCGTCCGGTCCGCGCTGACGGCCGGGCGCTGGCGGGGAGCGGCGGAGTGTCCTTCGGCTCTGGTTCACTGGCCGGATGGGTGACGAGGACGTGCGGGGGGAGCAGCTGGCCCTGGTCAGGGCCGCTGCCCGGCGTGCCAGGCCGCGCACCTGGCGCGATGCCGCCCTGGCCGAGGGACTGCCCGTGGCCCGGGTGCTCGTGGACAAGGGGCTGGCCCACCTCGACCGGCTGTTCGACTACGCGGTGCCCGCCACCATGGACGAGGAAGCCCGGCCCGGGGTCCGGGTCCGGGTCCGCTTCGGCGCGGGGCAGCGGGAGGGGCGGCGTGAGGGCGGGCGGCTGATCAACGGGTTCGTCGTCGAGCGACGGGCCGAGAGCGACTTCCCCGGGGTGCTCGCGCCCCTGGCGCAGGTGCTGTCGACCGAGCGCGTCCTGACCCCCGAGCTGCTGGCGCTGTGCCGGGCCGTGGCCGACCGGTACGCGGGGGCGCTGGCCGACGTGGTCTCGCTGGCGGTGCCCCCGCGCATGGCACGGGCCGAACGCGCCCCCTCGCCGCCGCCCGCGGGCGCCCCCGCCGCGCCGGGGCCTGGCGGCTGGGCGCGTTATCCGCAGGGGACCGCGTTCCTCGACGCCCTGGCCGCCGGCGGCGCGCCCCGGGCCGTGTGGACGGCGTTGCCGGGACCCGGCTGGCCCGACGAGCTGGCCCGCGCCCTGGCCACCACGCTGGCCGCTGGCCGCGGCGCGCTGGCCGTGCTGCCCGACGGGCGGGCCGCCGCCCGCGTGGACGCCGCGCTCACCGCCCTGACCGGGCCGGGACACCACGTGCTGCTCACCGCGGACTCGGGCCCCGAGGCGCGCTACCGCCGCTGGCTCGCGATCAGCAGGGGCGCGGTGCGGGGCGTGGTCGGGACGCGAGCGGCCATGTTCGCGCCGGTGCACGACCTGGGGCTCACCGCCGTCTGGGACGACGGGGACGCGGCCCACCGCGACGAACGCGCCCCCCAGCCGCACGCCAGGGACGTGCTGGTGCTGCGGGCGGGGCAGGAGAACGCGGCCCTGCTCCTCGGCGGTCACGCCGTCACCCCCGAGGCGGCGCGGCTGGTCGACACCGGCTGGGCGCGCCCGTTGCTGGCCGACCGGGAGACCGTCCGCGTCACCGCGCCGCTGGTCCGCACCGTCGGCGACGAGGACCAGGCCCGGGACTCGGCGGCCCGCTCCGCGCGGCTGCCCTCCCTGGCCTGGAACGCGCTGCGCGACGCCCTCGCGCAGGGCCCCGTGCTGATCCAGGTGCCACGGCGCGGATACGCTCCGCGCCTGGCGTGCGACCGCTGCCGCGCGCCGGCGCGCTGCGACGCGTGCCACGGCCCGCTGGCCGCCGTCGGCGCCGAGGAGGCGCTGCGCTGCGGCTGGTGCGGGGCCGAGGCACCCGACTGGCACTGCGCCGAGTGCGGCGGCGCGCGCCTGCGCGCCATCGTCGTGGGCGCTCGGCGCACGGCCGAGGAACTGGGGCGCGCGTTCCCCGCCGTGCCCGTCAGGACCTCGGGCCGCGACCACATCCTGGACACCGTGCCCGACGTCCCCGCGCTGGTGGTCAGCACCCCGGGCGCCGAGCCGGTGCCCGAGGGCCCCGGCTACGCCGCCGCCCTGCTGCTGGACGGCTGGGCGCTGCTGGGCCGCCCCGATCTGCGGGCCGCCGAGGAGGCCCTGCGCCGCTGGTTCAACGCCGCCGCTCTGGTGCGCCCGCGCGCCGAGGGGGGCGCGGTGGTGGTGCTCGCCGAGCCCACGCTGCGCCCCGTTCAGTCCCTCGTGCGCTGGGACCCCGCCGGGCACGCCCGGCGCGAGCTGGCCGACCGGGCGGCCCTCGGCTTCCCCCCGGTCTCCCGCATGGCGGCCGTCGTCGGGCCGCCCGAGGCGGTGGAGGGGCTGCTCCGCACCGCCGAACTGCCGCCCGACGCCGAGGTGCTCGGCCCGGTCCCGCTGCCGGTGTCCGAGCCCGGCAGGCCCCGCCGTACCGGGGAGCCGCCGCCCGGGGAGGGGTGGGACCGCGCGCTGGTGCGGGTGCCGCCGGGCAGCGGCGCCGCCCTCGCCGCCGCCCTGCGCACGGCCCAGGCCGCCCGGCTCGCCCGCCGTGAGGGGCCGCCGGTCAGGGTCCGCGTCGACCCTCCCGACATCGGCTGACCCCGCGGGCGCTCACCCGCTGCGCTGCCCGGGGAACGCGCCCGGCCTCGCGGGCTCGCCCCCCGCGGCTGCCGGAGGGCGCGCGGGAACGCCGCGCGCCGAGGGTACGCCCGGCGCGAGGGGCAGCTCCGCGCGCGGGGGCGCGGAGGCGACGGCGTGCTCCGGCCCGGCCCCGGGCGAGGGTGCCGGGACGGACGCCGTCACGGACCCGGGCGCGGTGGCCGGGAGAGGCGGGCCGCCCGGTGGGCCCGCCGGGCGCCGCGCGCCGTAGCGCCGGTGGACGGCCTGCTTGGTGACCCCCAGGGCCGAGCCCACCGCGTCCCAGGAGAAGCCGAGGGAGCGGTCGAAGTCCACCGCGGCCGTGACCAGGGCCTCCACACTGTCCCGGAGTTCCTGGGCGAGCCGGACCGTCGGAGCGGGGGCGCGGCCGTACACCACGAAGCCGGCCGAGGGGCCGGAGCGTCGCGGGCGGTAGACATTGCCCAGCTGTGCGGTCAGGGTGCGCAGCGCGTCCACCTGGCGGCGTACCCGCTCGATGTCCCGGACCAGCAGATGCAGGCTGGCCCGTGCCTGAGCGTCAGGGGTGGCGTGGTCGGCCATGAACAAGCCTCTCGAACCGGCGTCAAGGAAGCGGGCCCGAAATCGGCCCGTTGCGGTCAATCTGTCTTGACCAACGCGCAGCGGCGGTCTCGGTCACGCTGTTGGAGCGCATCGTCAACTCGGCGGAGCGCGCGGGGAGCTGTACGCCCCTACGGCACCGGCCCGTCGCGGAACGTAGACTGGCCAGCCGCTCCCGCACCCGTCCGAGAGGTGACATCCGCACGATGAGGCTCGTCTTCGCCGGCACGCCCGAGGTAGCCGTTCCCGCGCTGGACGCCCTGCTCACCTCCGAGCGGCACGAGGTGGCGGCCGTCGTCACCAGGCCCGACGCGCCCGCGGGCCGGGGGCGGCGCCTGGTGCCGAGCCCGGTGGCCGAGCGCGCGGCGGAGGCCGGGATCGAGATCCTGCGCCCCGCCCGCCCGCGCGAGCCCGGGTTCCTCGACCGGCTCCGCGCGATCGCCCCCGACTGCTGCCCCGTGGTCGCCTACGGCGCCCTGCTGCCCAAGGCGGCCCTGGAGATCCCGGCCAGGGGCTGGGTGAACCTGCACTTCTCGCTGCTCCCGGCCTGGCGCGGCGCCGCGCCCGTGCAGCACGCGCTGCTCGCGGGCGACGAGGTGACCGGGGCGACCACGTTCCTCATCGAGGAGGGCATGGACTCGGGCCCGGTCTTCGGCGTGCTCACCGAGGAGGTCCGCCCCGACGACACCAGCGGCGACGTGCTCACCCGGCTCGCGCTGGCCGGGGCGGGGCTGCTCGCCGCCACCATGGACGGCATCGAGGACGGCGCGCTCGTCCCCAGGCCCCAGCCGGCGGAGGGCGTCACCATGGCGCCGAAGATCACGGTCGCGGACGCCGCCGTCGACTGGCACGCGCCCGCGCTGCGCGTCCACCGCCAGGTCCGCGCCTGCACGCCGGCGCCGGGGGCGTGGACCACGTTCCGCGGGGAGCGGCTGAAGCTGCGGCAGGTCTCCCTCGCGCCCGACCGCGCCGACCTCGCCCCGGGCGAGCTCGCCGTGGACAAGCAGGCCGTGCGCGCGGGCACCGGCTCGCACGCCGTCGAGCTGGGCTGGGTGCAGCCGCAGGGCAGGAAGCCGATGCGCGCCGCCGACTGGGCCCGGGGCGTCCGCGTCGCGCCCGGCGAGCGGCTCGGCGGCGAGGCGGCCTGAAGGAGCCCTGCCCCCGCCCCGGCCGGGGCCGCCCGCGCCCGGGCCGTCGCGGCGGCCTTCCCTCCGGGTCCGCTTCGGCCTCCTGCCGCCCGGCCTTAGGCTGGAGACGCACCCGTCACGTACCACCGGAGTTGACCATCTCGTGAGCAACCCCCCCCCCCCCCCCGCCGCCACCCGGTCCCTCGCGCTGGCCCACGCCTTCGTCACCGGCGGCACGCCCTCCGACAGCGAACGCGACATCACCGTGGGCGGCGCCTCCGCCGTCCCCGTCGCCACGTTCGACGGCGTGGACTATGTGGCCCTCGGCCACCTGCACGGCTGCCAGACCCTCACCGACCGCGTGCGGTACTCCGGTTCCCCGCTGGCGTACTCGTTCTCCGAGGCCGCCCACCGCAAGTCCACCTGGCTGGTGGACCTCGACGCGGCGGGCTCCGTGCGCGCCGAGCGGCTCGACTGCCCCGTGCCCCGGCCGCTGGCCCGCGTCCGCGGCCGGCTCGACGCCCTGCTGACCGACCCCGCCCTCGCCGCCCACGAGTCCGCCTGGGTCGAGGCGACCCTCACCGACGCCGCCCGCCCCGAGGAGCCGATGGCCCGCCTGGCCGGACGCTTCCCCCACATCCTCAGCCTCGTCTTCGAGCCCGACCGGCCGCCCACCGCGCCCGCCTCCTACGCCCAGCGCCTCAGCGACCGCACCGACCAGCAGATCGCCGAGGACTTCGTCGCCCACGTCCGCGGCGGCCACGGGCCCGACCGGCGCGAGCGGGCCGCGCTGCGCGCCGCCCTCGACGCGGCCCGTCCGAAGGAGGGCTGACGCATGCGGCTGCACCGGCTCACCCTCTCCGCCTTCGGCCCCTTCCCCGCCACCCAGCGCATCGACTTCGACCAGCTCTCCGCCGCGGGGCTCTTCCTCCTGCACGGACCCACCGGCGCGGGCAAGACCTCCATCCTCGACGCCGTCTGCTACGCCCTCTACGCCTCCGTCCCGGGCGCCCGCCAGAGCAGCGCCGTCTCCCTGCGCAGCGACCACGCCGCCCCCGCCACGCCCACCGAGGTCGTCCTCGACCTCACCGTCGGCGGCAGGCGCCTGGAGATCACCCGCCGCCCCGAGCAGGAGCGCCCCAAGCGCCGCGGCACCGGCGCCACCCGGGACCGCGCCCGCTCGCTCCTGCGCGAGCACGACGCCGCCACCGGCGCCTGGCGCCCCCTCAGCGGCTCCCACCAGGAGATCGGCGACGAGCTCGGCCGCCTGCTCGGCATGAGCCGCGACCAGTTCTGCCAGGTCGTGCTGCTGCCCCAGGGCGACTTCGCCCGCTTCCTGCGCGCCGGGGCGGAGGACCGGGCCAAGCTGCTCGGCCGGCTCTTCGACACCCGCAGATTCGCCGCCGCCGAGGCGCACCTGGCCGAGCTGCGCGCCACCGCCGTCCAGCGCGTCAGGACCGGCGACGAGCGGCTGCTCGCCACCGCCCACCGCATCCAGCAGGCCGCCGCCCCGCCCCCGGCGGGTGAGGCCAACGGGCCAGAGGCCAACGGACCCGCGGCCGACGCACCCGGTGCCGACGCACCCGGGGCCGCCCGTTCCGGTACCCCCGACGGGACGCCCCTCAGCCCGGGCGACCCACACCTGGCCGACACCGTCCTCGCCTGGGCGGCCCAGGCCCGTTGCACCGCCAGGGAGCACCGCGACATCGCCGCCACCGCCCTCGCCACCGCCGAGGACGCCCACGCCGCGGCGCAGGCCCACCACGCCGTCACGGTGGAACGCGCCAGGCTCCAGCGGGCGCACGCCGACGCCCGCCGCCGCGCCGGCACCCTGGCCGCGCTCGGCGCCGAGCGGGAGGAGACCCGGGCCCGCCTCGCCCGCGCCCGCGCCGCCGACGCCGTCGCCCCGGCGCTGGCCCTGCGCGAGACCGCCGAGACCGAGCACCGCGAGGCCGCGGACGGCGAGCGCCGCGCCCGTTCCCTCCTCCCCTCCGAGCTGGCCGAGGCGCCCGCCGCGGCGCTCACCGACCGGGAACGCGCCATCCGTGAGCGGCTGGGCGCCCTCACCGCGGCGGCCCGCGCCGAGGAGCGCGCCCGGCGGCTCACCGCCGAGCTCGACCGGCTCTCCGCCGAGGGAGCCGCCGACCAGGAGCGTCTCGCGGACGCCGAGCGCCGCCTCGCCCCCTGGCCCCGGGAGCGCGAACGCCTGCGGGAGCGCGCCACCCAAACCCAGGAGGCCGCCGCCACCGCCCAGCGCGCCGCCGACCTCCTCGACCGCGCCGAGCAGCGGCTCGCCGCGGCCCGGCGCCGCGACCGCCTCGCCGCCTCCCGCCTCGACGCCGAGGAGCACCTGCTGGAGGTGCGCCGGGGAGCCGCCGACGCCTGCGCGCACTGGCTCGACCTCAAGGAGCGCAGGCTGCGCGGCATCGCCGCCGAGCTCGCCGCCGCCCTGCGCCCCGGGGATCCCTGCGCCGTCTGCGGCTCGCCCGACCACCCCCGCCCGGCCCGCGCCGACGCGCGGCACGTCGACCGCAGGGCCGAGGACGCCGCCCTCGACGCCCACCGCGCCGCCGAGAGCCGCCGCGCCCACGCGGAGCAGACGCTCGCCGCCGTCACCGCCGAGCTGGCCGCCGCGCAGGCGGCCGCGGGCGCCGACCACACCGGCGACCTGGCGGAGGCGGTCCACACGCTGAGCACCGAGCTGGCCGCCGTCCGCGCCGAGGCGGCGGGGGAGCCCGCCGCCCGCGCCGCGCTCGACGAGGCGGAGCGGGCCCACGAGGAGCTGCTCGCCCTCCGGCACGCCATCCAGCGCGGAATCGCCGCCTCCACCTCGCGCCACGAGGCCCTCCACGCCGAACGGGCCGTGCTGCGGCGGGAGATCGAGCACGCCGGGGAGGGCACGGCCGGCATCGCCCGACGCGTCGCCACCCTGAGCCACACCGCCGAGGCGCTCGCCGCCGCCACCGGCGCCGTGCGCACCGCCGAGGAGAGCGCCGACCGGCTCAAGCAGGCCGACGCCCGCGCCGCCGACGCCGCCTACCGCGCCGGGTTCCCCACCCCGCGCGCCGCCGCCGAGGCACTCGTCGGCCCCGGCACCCAGCGGGACCTCCAGGACCGCCTCGACGCCTGGGCCGCCGAGGAGGCGGCGTTCGCCGCCGTCCTCGCCGACCCCGCCGCCACGGACGCCGCCGCCCTGCCGACCGCCGACCCCGAGGCCGGCGCGGCGGCGCTGGCCGCCGCCACCGCCCGGCTGCGCACCGCGGCCTCCGGGCACGCCGCCGCCACCGCCCGCTGCGCCGAGCTCGACGTCCTCGGCGCCAGGGCCGCCGAGGACGTCTTCGCCCTGGCCCCGCTGCGCGACGAGAGCCGGCACCTCACGCGCCTCGCGGGCCTGACCGCGGGCACCTCGGCGGAGAACGAGTACCGGATGCGGCTGGAGACCTATGTGCTGGCCGCCCGGCTCGAGCAGGTCGCCGCCGCCGCCAGCGTCCGCCTCCACCGCATGTCCGCGGGCCGCTACGCCCTGATCCACTCCGATGCCAGGGCCGCCCACCGGGCCCGCTCCGGGCTCGGCCTCCAGGTGATGGACGCCTGGACCGGCCGGGCCAGGGACACCGCGAGCCTCTCCGGTGGCGAGTCCTTCTTCGTCTCCCTCGCCCTGGCCCTCGGCCTCGCCGACGTGGTCGCCGAGGAGGCGGGCGGCCGGCGCCTCGACACCCTCTTCATCGACGAGGGGTTCGGCAGCCTGGACGAGCAGTCGCTCGACGAGGTCCTCGACGTGCTCGACGCGCTCCGCGAGCACGACCGCAGCGTCGCCATCGTCAGCCACGTGCCCGACCTGCGCGGGCGCATCCCGTCCCAGCTCCAGGTGGTGAAGACCCGTCACGGCTCGACGGTCACCCACCGCACGACCCCCCTGGCC
>NZ_LAVK01000069.1 GCF_001083795.1 Streptomyces sp. SBT349 | reverse complement strand
CTTGCCCACCCCGCCCATCCCGGCAACCACCTGGCCCGGCACCGCCGTGCCCCCCTCGGTGATCGCCGCCCGCAGCTGCTCCGACTCCGCCCGGTGCTGAAAGGCCCCGGCCCGCGGGGGAATGGTCCCGATCTGGCGCGGCCACGCGGCCGGCGGACGAGGAACCCTGAGCGTGACGTCACCGTGGACATCGCCGCCGACGGCGATACCGCCGCCGGAGGCGAAGACGCGGTCCGATGAGGAAGGGAGGGCCGGGCCGAACCGCCGCGAACCGCGGGGTGGGCTCTGGTACGCCGGGTCTCCGCTCAGCCCTGGGGCGGAGTCGGCGTGGGAGGGCGGTTGACGCTCGCGTTCCCGTGCAGGACGCCGGTGGCGATGGAGCCACCTTCGGCGGTGATGCGTACATCCCGCCCGGCGGCCAGGCCACCATCCCCGGCCGACGCCCCACCCGCATGCTCGGCGTGCTCATCCAGCAACGCCCTCAACACGCGGGCGGCCTCGTCCTGTTCCACCTCTTCGAGACCTTCGAGCAGGTCCTGGAAACGGCCCCGCCACATCGCCTCGTGCATGAGTCGAGGCTGCGCGCCGCCGTCTTCGGCCGCCGCCGCCAGCTCGGTGGCCGTGGCGTCCAAGCGCCGCAGCGCCGCCCGCTCCCGCTCGGCATCGCCCCGACCGAACCAGCCGGCCACCCGCGTGCGCAAGCCGGTCCAGGCGTCCGTGCCCGCAGCCTGCGCCACCGCGGCCCCACCCGCGGCGGCCAACGCCGTCAACGTCTCCTCGATCACCCTGCCGTCCTTCCCCGCCCACGCCCGGCTACCGCCTACTCCTCGTACCGTAGCGGGCCGACGGGGAGCCACGCAGCGCTCTTTCCCAACGCGCACGCGATGGCCATGGACGCCGGTCACCGGTCGCCGGTCTCCGGGCACCGGGAGGCGGCCGATGAACACATCCTCATGCCCTCTTCATGATGACGCGCGGCGTCGGCGTGCAGGATTCCGCGCAATACCGAGCCGACCCGGCTTGATCGCGGAGGACCTGATGTCTGATCGCACCACAGCGGTGACCGGCTGGACCACGGCGAGCGTCGACGGAGCGTGGTACGGCCGCCGGCCCATACGCACGCCCTGGCTCAGCGAACGCGACGTGCTGGCCGACGTGCTGGCCGCCCACGCCGGTGAGCGGTCCCCGAGCGACACGGTGGCGGTGAGCGAGAAGGTCGCGGTCCTGCTGGCGGGCCTGGCCGTCCCGGTGGAGACGGTCACCGTCGGGTGGGAGGCCCGCCTCCTCGCGCGCCTCGTCCGGCCGAGGCCGGGCTCCCGCGGGCTCTCGGTGCCGGAGAAGATGCAGTACGTGCTGGACAGGACCGGGCGGACCCGGACGTACGCCGCGGCGCTCGCGGCCCTGTGCACGCGCCCGTTCGGCGTGCGCGGGTACTTCTACCGGGTGGCGGGCTCCCTGGCCCGCGATCTGGACGGGGGCCGACCCCCGTACGAGCACCTGCTGTTCCCCCCGCTGCCGGTGGCCGAGGCGGCGGCGCTCTGCGCCGAGCTGGAGACGCGGCTGGGGGCCGGGGTGGCCATCGTGGACCTCAACGACTTCGGCGGGACCATCCGCGCGACCTCCCCCCGATCGCTGCCGCCCGCCACGCTGCTGAAGGTGCTCTCCGACAACCCGCTCGGGCAACGGTCCGCCGGGACACCCTTCGCGCTGGTGCGCCCGCTCCCCCGCGACGCCGCGCACGCCTGATCCACCGGTGACGCGCGTGACGTTCCCGAGGGAAGCCGCATGAGCCCGATCCGCCGCGCGTCGCTGGTGCGCGCCTCGGCCCTGCTCGTCGGACTCACCGGACTGAGCCAGCTGCTGGGGTTCGTGCGCGACGCCGTCATCGCGGCGGTGTTCGGGGTCAGCGCCGAGGTCGACGCGTACCTGGTCGCCCAGGGCGTGATGAACCTCGTCCTCGGCCTGGCCGCCGGCGCGATGTCCAAGGCCCTGGTGCCGACCGTCGCCCGCGCCGTCGACGACGGCCTGACCCCCGCCGCGCACCGGACGGTACGGGTCGTCCTCACCGTGACGACCGCGGTGCTGGTCGGCGGCTCCGCGCTCATGTACGTGGCCGCCGAGGGGCTCGTGGCCGTCCTCGCCCCCGGCTTCTCCCCGGAGCTCACGGCCCAGGCCGCGCGGCTGACCCGGATCGTGCTCGTCGCCACCGTGTTCGTCGCCGGGACCAACATCCTCGCCGCCGCCGCGGGAGCGCACGGCCGCTTCTTCTGGGCCGGTGTGCAGGGCGTCCCGTTCAACCTCGTCATGATCGCCGCGGCGGCCCTGCTCGGCGCGCGCTTCGGTATCGGCGCGCTCGCCGCCGGGTTCGTGGCGGGCTCGGCCGCCCGGTTCCTCACGCAACTGCCCGCGGCCCGCCGCGTGGGGCTGCGCCTGCGCCCCTCGCTGCGCCTGCGCGACCCGGGGTTCCGGGAGGTCGTCTCCCTCGTCCCCGCCCTCCTGGTCGGCAGCGCCATCGTCAACGTCAACACCCTGGTCGACCGTGCCATCGGGTCCACGCAGGGACCCGGCACCATCGCGGCCCTCTCCTACGGCTGGCGGATCGTCTCGCTCGCCGAGGTGCTGCTGGTGGCCGCGTTCGCCGCCGTGCTGTACCCGGCCTTCAGCGCCCTCGGCCAGCCGGAACGCCGAGCCGAACTCCGCTCCGCCACCACGCGGGTCATCGGCGTCGTGCTCGTCCTGATGGGACCGGTGATCGTGGTGCTCACCGTGGCCGCCCGGCCGATCGTCGTCCTCGTGTTCGCCCGCGGCACGTTCGACGCACGCGCCGTCGAACTCGCCGCCCTCGCCGTCTCGACCTACGCGATCGCCCTCGCCGGGCTGGCCGTTCGCGAGATCACCGTCCGGGCCAGCCTGGCCGTCGGCGACAGCCGTACCCCGGTGCAGACCGCCGTGGTGGCGATGCTGGTCAACGTGGCCGGCGACCTGACCCTCGGTCCGCGCTACGGCCTGGCCGGGCTCGCCCTGTCGACCTCGTTGTCGGTCCTGGTCGGCGCGGTCCTGCTCGTCGTCCTCACCGCGCGCCGCCACCGGGCCGCCGGACTCGGGCCCGTGGCGCGCTCGGCGCTGGCCGTCCTCGTGGCCGGCGCCGTCTCCGCCGCCGCCGCGTGGGCCGTCCTGCGGGTGCTCCCCGCCCAGCGGACCGGCGAGGCGGCCCTCGCGCTGCTCGCCGGCGCCGGGACCACCGCGGTCACCTACACCGCGGTGCTCGTGCTGCTGCGCGTGCCGGCGATCGCGGACGTCGGCGACAGCCTGCGCCACCTCTTCCGCCGCTCCGACGCCGCCAGGACCAGAACCGCCAAGACGTGAGCCACCAAGACGTGAGCCAGAAGGACGACACGAACGGGCCCCCCGACCCGGACCCGACCGTCCGGGCGGCCGTCGTACCGCGGTTCAGGTCCCGATGGTCCAGAGGTGGATCACCTTGTCCCCCGCGCTGGCCAGCGTATGGCCGTCCGGACTGAACGCCACCGACAGCACGCCCTTGGTATGCCCCGTCACGGCGAGGAGCGGTTCACCGGTGTGTCCGTCCCAGAGGCGGATCACCTTGTCGTCTCCCGCGCTGGCCAGGGTGTGGCCGTCCGGACTGAACGCGACCGAATGCACCCTCCCGGTGTGCCCCGCCAAAGCGAGGAGCTGCTTGCCGGTGTCCGCCTCCCAGAGGCGGACGAGCTTGCCGCCGGCCTCGGAAGAGAGGTCGGAGTGGCCCGTGGCCATGGTGCGGCTGTCCGGGCTGAAGGTCGCGGCGGATATGAACCTGAACCGGCCGGACAGGTCGAGGCGTTGAAGGCCGGTGGGAACGTCCCACAGCCGGGTCGAGCTGGCCAGGGTGTACCCGTCCGGGCTGAACGCCACCGGGTACACGCCGTCAGGCAGGACGCCGGCAGGCTTCGGGAACTCGAAGCGCAGTTCGCCGGTCGCCGAGTCCCAGAGGCGGATCCCCTGTGTACCGCCGCCGACCAGGGTGCGGCCGTCGGGACCGAACGCCACCGAATGCACCGAGGTCGTCCATCCCCCCTGCTCCAGGGCGAGGAGGAGCCTGCCCGAGCTGGTGTCCCAGAGCCGTACCGTCCTGCCGGAACCGCTGGCCAGGGTGTGGCCGTCCGGGCTGAACGCCACCGAGCTCACGGCTCTGGTGTGCCCGGTCAGGACGAAGCCCTGCCTGCCGGTACGCACGTCCCACAGGCGAACCAGCTTGTCGTCTCCCGCGCTGGCCAGGGTGTGGCCGTCCGGACTGAACGCCACCGACTTCACGCGCTTGGTGTGGCCGGACAGGGTGAGGCGCCGCTCGCCGTGCAGGATCCTTCGCGTGGGGGCGCGCACGCCGGCTTGGGCCGTTGTGGCGAAGGGCAGGTCCACCGCTGTACGGCCGTGTTCGACCTGCGGAGCCTGGAAGGTCCCCGCGCCCTTGGCGACGTAGGCCCTCAGGGCACCCGCCAGTCTGGCCAGCAGCACCTCGCGGGACTCACGGTCCGTGTCGGTGATCGCGGCATACCGCAGCGTCGGGGGGTGAGTGCCCTGGCCGGCGAGTGCGGCCAGTTCCGCGGCCAGGGTGCGGGCGTCCGGGCGGTCGCCGGGGCGCTTGGCCAGCAACGCCAGCACCAGAGCCTCCAGGCGGCCGGGGACGTCGGGCCGCAGTGCGCGCAGAGAGGGCGGCGCCTGTTCCACGTGCTGGTGCATCCAGGCGTAGGTGGAAGGACCCCCGAGGAAGGGCAGGCGGCCGGCGAGGAGTTCGAACATGACGCAGCCCAGCGCGTACAGGTCACCGCGGGCATCCGGCAGCTCGCCCCGCCACTGCTCGGGAGACATATACGGCGGGGAGCCCAGTACGTGTCCGGTCATGGTCATCCGGGATGTGGCGTCCATGGTGCGGGCGATGCCGAAGTCGCAGATCTTCATCCGGTCGCCGGGCTGCACGAAGAGGTTTCCCGGCTTCAGGTCACGGTGGATCACTCCGCTGTGGTGCGCCGCGGCCAGCGCGGTGAGCGTCTGACCCGTCAGGTCCAGTGCCCGCGCGACGGACACGCCCTCCGGGTGACCGGCTATCAGCCGCGACAGATCGAAGCCGTGCAGCAACTCCATGACGATGAACAGGTAACCGTCGTGGCGACCGGCGTCATGGACGACGGTGATCCCCGGATGCTGGAGTTTGGCGAGGGTGGCCGCCTCCTGCTGGAAACGCCGCACCGAGTCCGCTCCCGAGAGAGCGGGCAGCACCTTGACCGCGACCTCGCGCTGCAACACCGAGGAGTCGCGGCCCAGCCACACCTCCCCCATGCCACCACGGCCGAGCAGCCGCTCCAACCGGTACCGGTTCGCCAGCACAACCCCGGACAGTTCCATCCCAGAATCCACCGAGCGATCCCCCTCCCGGCCGCAGTGCGTCCGTATGTGTTTCGGTCCATCCGCCTCGCCTCAGCAAGCCGTCCGACTGGAGGATTTCACACCAGTGGATCTCCGCGGGACTGTGCGAGACGGAGAAGGACCCGCGACATGCCCCCCCGGGAACCGCCACGTGCCCAGCCCGGCCGCCTCGACATCCGTGAGCTCGTGGACAGCGGTGACATGGGCCACTCGCCAGTGCCGATCAGCGGCGATGCGCTCGCGCGTCGGCAGGACGTCGAATCGGTCGTCCTGGGAACGGTGCCGAACGGTCCGAAGTCGAGGGCGGGACACCCCCGTCGTGCCACGCGCACCCGCTTCCGCGGAGGCGCTCACCACTCCTCGCCGACCGACCGCCTCGCGGGCGGAGGACCGTTTCGGCGGTGTGTCCTCGGGTAAGGTCCCCGTAACTTGGGAGCGCTCCCAAACCGGAAAACAACCCAATCCCCCACTCCCTTCCGGAAGACGGAGACCGCACGATGTACGCAGACACCCCCACACGCCGCTGGACGCTGCGGGTGATCACGCCGGTCCTCGCCGGCGTCGTCGGCCTGCTCACGCTGTTCATGAGTCCCTGGAGCGACTCGGCCAGCGCCCACGGCTCGATCGTGGACCCCGCCTCCCGCAACTACGGCTGCTGGGACCGCTGGGGCGGCGATCACATGAACCCGGACATGGCGCAGCAGGACCCCATGTGCTGGCAGGCGTTCCAGGCCAACCCGAACACCATGTGGAACTGGATGAGCCTCTTCAGGGAGAACCTGAACGGCAACTTCCAGGGGTCGATCCCCAACGGGAAGCTGTGCAGCGCCGGTGACGCCCAGGGCGGCCTGGCCAGCTCGCTCGACAACCCGGGCGAGTGGACCACGACCAACGTCGGCAGCACCTTCAACGTCCACCTGTACGACACGGCCAGCCACGGCGCGGACTACTTCCAGGTGTACGTCACCCGGCAGGGCTTCGACCCGACCACCCAGGCGCTGGGCTGGGACGACCTCGAACTGGTGGAGGAGACGGGCAGCTATCCCCCGGCCTCGGACATCGACTTCGACGTCAGCGCCCCGGGCCGCTCCGGCCACCACATCGTCTACACGATCTGGCAGGCATCGCACCTGGACCAGACGTACTTCATCTGTAGCGACGTCAACTTCACCTGAGCCGACCGGCCGGTGAGCCCACACCGCCCACCGGGTCCCTGACGGGGCCCGGTGGGCCCGGTCGGCGGCTATAGGATCGACGCGCCCTCCATCAGGGGGCGTTGTCGCGCGAAAGGTGGTCAGCGGTGGACGATTTCCTGGAGGACGTGGTCGACGAGGTGCTCGACGAGGCGGAGGACGCCCTGGAGGACGTCGGCGTCGACGTGGAGATCGACGGCGACTGACCGGGACGGCGGCAGGCCGCCGAGGGCGCGCGCCGGTCGCCTTCCGGCCCAACGCCCCGCCCGCGGGCGGCTGGTGGCGCTTGTAACCTGAGGGGCCGTCGAGCCGTCGTCCCGCGGAGGAGCCCATGACCACGCCCAGCAGCGCGCCCGACCCCGCCCCCGTGCCGGGGCCGCCGCGGGTCGCCGTGCGGGGGGAGGCCCGGCTCGAAGTGGAGCCGGAGATGGCGCGGATCGGGGTCACCGTGGGCGCCCGGGGCTCCGACCGGCGGGCGGCGCTCACGGATCTGACGCGGCGCAACGGCGCCGTTCTGGAGCTGCTGAGGTCCTACGGCGAGGCGGTGGAGAAGATCGAGACCGGGGCGTTCTCGATCAGCCCCGAACTCAGGCCGGGCCGCGGGGAGCGGGTGCGGGCCTACCACGGGAAGGTGCATGTCCAGGCCGTCGTCGGGGACTTCACCGCGCTCGGCGAACTCACCACCCGGCTCGCCGAACTGGAGCTGGCCGGCGTCTCCGGCCCGTGGTGGGCGCTGCGGCCGGAGTCGCCCGTGCACCGGGAGGCCAGGCAGCAGGCCGTGCGGCAGGCCGTCGAACGGGCCAGGGAGTACGCCGCGGCGGTGGGCGCCGAGTTGGTCGGGCTGATCGACATCGCCGACCTGGGGGCGGAGGCCCCCACCGAGTTCGCGTCCGCCGGCTACGGCGGCATGCGCGGCGCGGCCCCCGGCGCGGCGGCGGCCCCACCACCAGCGCTGGACCTGGAACCCCGCCGCCAGACCGTGTACGCGCGGATCAACGCCCGGTTCACCATCAGCCCACCCGTCCTCTGACCCCCGCACCCGGGACGTGGCCGGTGCGGCGGGCGGCCCAGGACGCGCGTCCCGGATCCGCTCGCGGCAGTCGATGCACGCCGGCACCAGGCGCAGGTCCGTCAGCATCACCGCGCGTTCTCCGGACAGTTGTGCGGCGCCGGCGACTCGTCGGTGCCCCGGCAACCGAGGCACCACGCGCCCGCCGTCACCGGCGGGCAGGTGCGCCCGTCGATCAGCGTCGGGGGCTCGTCGGAAAGGGGCAACGGGGCGGGCTCGGGCAGCGGGGCACGTGCCATGACACGCTCCTCGGTCATCGGGTTCGATGACCGTATGGCCGCCCTTGGAGCGGGAGGGGCACGGTCTGTGCCCCCCGCACGCGCGTTCAGGTCGTCAGCATGCCCAGACCGACCGCGAGTTGGGCGGCCCGCTGCCGCCGGGCGGGCTGCCGGGACTCCGCTTCCTCCAGCACGATCCTCCTGGCGTACCCGTTGTATCGGATCGTCTCCGGTGCGGCCTCGTGCGCCCGCTCCAGCATGGCGAGGGCCGTGTCCGCCTGCCCGTCGAGCTGGTAGGCGCGTGCTTCCTCGATGCGGTGCCGCGCGCGGCGCGGCCGGGACGGGATGGTCGTGACCTCGGTGGCGGCGGCCTGCCGCACCGACTCGCCCCCGGCGTGCAGCTCGACGGCGATGGTCACCGCGTGCGCGCCCATGATCGCCTGGGAGAACGAGGTGACGGGGTGGTAGTAGCTCGCGGGTAGCCGACCGGCTGCCGTTCGGGCGCGGTCCCAGTAGCTCCAAGCGGCTCCGGCGGCTCCGCGCCGGGCCGCCGTGTACCCGGCCTCGAACTGGAGCGCGCCCGCGATCGCCAGCACGTCATCGTCCGCGTCCGGCAGCAGCGGCTCCAGGTGGCGAAGCGTCTCGTGCGTGATGGCGTCCGCTGCCCCGAAATGGCCCTGCCCGGCGTCGCGGTGGGCCTGGGCCAAGAGCCACGCGGCAACGCCGATCGCGTGCGGGTCCTCGGACTCCTGCGCGGCGACCATGCCGCGCTCGGCGACGCGCCACAGCAGCGCGGACTCCGGCTGGTACGCCAGGAAGAACTGGCTGAGGCCGTACGTCTCGGCGAGCACGGCCTGTGCCGCGCGCCGCTGCGTGCTCGTCTCCGCCTGTCGTGCGGTGAGTTGCGCGTCTCGGATCAGACCGGGGAGCAGCGCGCCCACGACCTCGCGGTGGTTGGGCGCGGAGTGCCGCGCCTTCCACGCCCGGGACAGGCGCGCGGCCAGGTGCTCGGGAGGTGGCGCCTGCCGGTCCTCAGGGCGCAGCGGGAACGCGTTGATGACCTCGGCGACCGCGGCGAGCCGCGCGTGGCCGGGGCCGATGAACAAGTCGGTGGCCATGGCCTGGGAGCCTGTCAGCTCGGAGAGGGCACGGACACGCAGTACCTCGGCGATACGCAGGATCATGGACAGCTTGGGCGTCTGCAACCTGCCGCGCTCGACCTGTTTCACCCAGGATGGGGACATGCCCAGGAGCCCGGCGAGGACGGGGCGGCTCATGCCACGGCGGTTGCGCAACACCTCCATGCGCTGTCCGAATGACAGCGGCTCCAGGTACGGGTCCGGGGGAGCGTCGAAGGGCATGGCCTTGCTCCTTCTCTGAACAGCTCGACACTGTCAGGGTATGGGGCGGGCGCGACCGGCCGTCAGGCCGCATGCCCCCCCGCTCCCCCGGGGGGGGGGGGGCCCCCCCCCCCCCCCCCCGCAGCCGTTCAGCGGGCTCGCGGTCTGGTCGTTCGTCGCCTCGCTGCTGCTCTTCCCGCTCGGCCTGGTGCTGGGCGTGCTCGCGCTTACCCGCCCGCGTACGCGCCCCGAGCGCGGGCGCGCGCTCGCGGTGGGCGCGGTGATGATCGCCGCGGCGCAGGTGCTGGTGCTCGCCGTCGTCGTGCCCACCGTGGTGATGGACGGGGACGACCGCGGGCGCGGCAGCTCGGAGGCGGGCTCGGCTCCGGAGCAGGGCGAGGGCGAGGATCCCGACGCCCCCGGCGCGCCCGACGGTTCGCGGCCTCCGGAGGACCCCGAGGCTCCCGGCGGCCCCGGGGACGAGGAGCCGACGTCCATCAGCGTGTACGACATCGAGGTGGGCGACTGCTTCGACTCGGGCGTGGGCCTGGACGAGTTCGGGAGCGGTGGCGCCGAGGAGATGTCCGTGACCCGGCTCGCCTGCGACGGCCCGCACGAGGCGGAGGCCTACGGATCCACGCAGGTCGAGGGGTACGACTCCTTCCCCGGCGACGACGAGATGTACGCGGTGGCCCTGAGCGAGTGCAACGCGCTGGTGCAGGGGTACGTCCTCGACACCTGGACGCTGCCCCTCGACGTCAGCCTCTTCTACTACCACCCGGGCGCCGAGTCCTGGGGCGCCGGCGACCGCGAGATCATCTGCCTCTTCGGCGAGGCCGGGGGCGGCTCGCTCGACGGGACGCTGCGCGGCGACACCGCGGAGCTGGACGCGGGGCAGCTCCTCTATCTGGAGGTCACCACGCCGCTGGAGGTGATGATCTGGGAGGAGCCGCTGCCCGAGGAGGACATCGCGCTCCGCCGGGAGTGGGCCGGGCGGATGGCCGAGTCCATCGAGCGGGAGGCCGCGGCGCTGGAGGCCGAGGCGTGGCCCGAGGAGATCGCCGGGCTGGTCACCGAGCTGGTGGCGGCCCGGCGCACCAGCCTGGAGGACTGGAACGCGGCGGCCGGCGCGGCGGGCTCCGCCGACTTCGACCAGCGGATCGAGGCGGGCTACGCGGGGATGGGCATCGACGTGGAGATCGAGATCCGGGAGATCCTGGGCCTGTCGACCGGCGAGTGAGTCGCCCGGCGCCCCGTTTCCGTCACCGTTCGGCTGCGGTTCCGCCCCGGGCCCGTCGTGAACGGCCGGGCGCGGACGAGGTGTCCGTACACTCGGGAGCCGTGGATACCACGCTCCGGGACCCGCTGATCGGGCACGTTCTCGACGGCCGCTACCGCATCGACGAGCGGATCGCGGTGGGCGGCATGGCAACGGTCTACCGCGCGGTGGACACCAGGCTCGACCGGGTGCTCGCCCTGAAGGTGATGCATCCCTCACTCGCCGAGGACGCCGCGTTCACCGACCGGTTCATCCGGGAGGCCAAGACCGCCGCCCGCCTCGGCCACCCGAACATCGTCGGCGTCCTCGACCAGGGCGCGGACGGCGGCTATGTCTACCTCGCCATGGAGTACGTGGCCGGCTGCACCCTCCGGGACCTGCTGCGGGCCCGCGGCGCGCTCCAGCCGCGGGCGGTGCTCGACATCGTCGAGCCGATGCTCGCCGGGCTCGCCGCCGCGCACCGCGCGGGGCTGGTCCACCGCGACATCAAGCCGGAGAACGTGCTGATCGGCGACGACGGCCGGGTGAAGGTCGCCGACTTCGGCCTGGTGCGCGGCGTGGACAACCAGACCTCCGCCACCACGGGCTCCGTGCTGGGCACCGTCTCCTATCTGGCGCCCGAGCAGATCGAGGGCGGCGCGGTGGACACCCGCACCGACGTGTACGCGTGCGGGCTGCTGCTGTACGAGCTGCTGACCGGCGCCAAGCCGCACGCCGGGGACTCCCCCGCGCGGGTGCTGTACGCCCGCGTACACGAGGACGTCCCGCCGCCGTCCGCCGCGGTGCCCGGGCTCGCGCCCGAGCTGGACGGGCTGGTCGCCGGGACCGCGGCCAGGGAGCGCGCGCTCCGCCCGGCCGACGCGGCGGGGATGCTGTCGCTGGTGCGGGCGGCGCGGGCCGCGCTGAGCGACGAGCAGCTGGACGCGCTGCCGCCCGCGGCGGCGGGGGCGGGCGCCCCGGCCGGTCCCGAGGACCACACCCGCGAGGTGCCACGCCCGCCGGGCACCCGCGAGGCCGGGCCCGAGCAGGTCGATGTGACCAGCCGCATCGAACTGCCCGAGGGGGCGCCCGCCTCACCCGGGTCCGCGTCCGGCGGCGGGGCGCACGCCGGGGCACGCCTGCGGCTGCCGCGCCGCAGGGCGCTGCCGCTGATCGTGCTCGCGCTGCTGCTCCTGGCCGGGGGCGTGGGCGTCTGGTACATCAACTCCGGCCAGTTCATGCGCACTCCCGGCGTCTACGCCATGCCGCTGGACGAGGCGCGGCAGGAACTGGAGGGCGCCGGTCTCGAGGTGCGGGTGGAGGAGGAGTTCCACGCGACCGTGGAGCCGGGGCACGTCGTCACGACCGACCCCGAGCGCGGCGACCGCGTCCGCAAGAACGCGACGGTCACCGTCGTCGTCTCGCTCGGCCCCGAGATCGCGCGGGTGCCCAACGTCCGCGGCCTGCCGCTGGAGGAGGCGCAGCGGGACCTGCGGGCCGCGGGGCTGACGCCGGGCGAGGAGGAGTGGGAGTTCTCGGCCGAGGTGGAGCGCGGCTCGGTGCTGGAGACCGACCCGCCGCCGGGCGAGGAGCGCCGCCCGGACACACCGGTGAACCTGGTGGTCAGCAGGGGCCCGGAGATCGAGGTGCCGGACGTGACCGGCCTGCCGGAGACCTCGGCAACCTCGCGTCTGGAGTCGCGGGGCTTCGAGGTGGAGACCGAGACCGAGCGCGTCTTCTCCGAGGAGGACGAGGGCGACGTCGCGGCCCAGTCGCCGGAGCCAGGCAGGACGGCGGGCGAGGGCGAGACGATCCGCCTCACCCTCTCCAAGGGCCCCGACCTGGTCGTCGTCCCCGACGTGGACGGCATGAGCGAGGACGAGGCCCGCGACACGCTGGAGGAGGCGGGCTTCGAGGTCAACGTGAACCGGGTCTTCCTCCTGGGCGACGTGTTCGATCAGTCCGTCGACGCCGGGGACCGGGCGCCGCGCGGCTCGACGATCACCATCTGGGTCAACTGAGGGCGTCCCCGAGCGACGGGTCCGGCGCGCGAGCGGGACGCCGGACCCGTTACCCCGTCCGCGTGCCGGACGCGCACCCGTGTACCTGTGAGCCCGGTCATGAGACGAGCGTCACATACGACGCCGCTTAGTGCTCGGACAACCGCCGCTGGGCCCGGGAATTCCGGCCCAGCGGTTCATCCATGCACAAGGCATTCACTATGCCGCTTAGTACTCGGGGTCATTGCGCGTCGTTTTCGAGGGCTGTTACCAAGGGCCATCGCAATCCTGTTGAAGGAACACGAGGTCCCCTGAAATGCCCGCTCATCGCAGCACTTCCACGCTCCGCAAGACCCGATTGCGGCGAACCGCCAGTGCCACGCTGGCCGCCACCGGCATATGTGCCCTGGCCCTTACGGCTGTTCCGGCTTCCGCCGATTCCAAGGAGGTGGTCACCACGCACAACGCCCGTGCCGTTTCCTGGGATGTGAAGGCCGCCGACATTCCGGGCCAGCGTCAGCCCGCCGACGCGCTGCCCGCCGAGGAGATCGGCGCCCGCGCCGAGTTGGCGCCCGGTGTCCAGTCCGCGCTGGCCGACGCCGTCGCGGGCCAGCGTTCCGTCGCCGCCGATGCCACGCGCGAGGCGGAGTGCGAGGCGGAGCGCGCCGAGCGCCGCGCCGAGCGTGAGGCCGAGGCGCAGGCAGAGCGCGAGGCGGCCGAGGAGCGGGAGAGCGAGGAGACCACGGCCCCCGCCCCCGCCGCCGAGGAGCAGGCCGAGGAGCAGGAGGAGGAGCCCGCCACGGCCGCCGCTCCGGCCGAGACCCCCGCCGAGGCCGCCGCCCAGGAGCCCGCCCCCGAGGAACCGGCCGCCGAAGAGTACCCGGACAACCTCGACGGATGGATTCGCGAGGCGCTGGACGTCATGGCCGAGAAGGGAATTCCCGGCACCTATGACGGGCTCCACCGCAACATCATCCGCGAGTCGAGCGGTGATCCCAACGCGATCAATCTCTGGGATATCAACGCCATCAACGGAACGCCTTCCATCGGCCTGTTGCAGGTGATTCAGCCGACGTTCGACGCCTATCACGTCGAGGGAACTCCCTACGACATCTACGACCCGGTCGCCAACCTGACCGCCGCGGCCAACTACGCGTGGGACCGCTACGGTTCGATCGACAACGTGAACGGCCCGTACTGACCGGACCGCCGATCGGCTCCCCGCGACCGCAATCCTGTCGGCGGCCATGTCCCCCTAGCCGGGGGCCTGGCCGCCGTCGGCGTCCCCCGCGCCCCCGGACCTCGTCCGGGAGGTGCCCCCGGTTCCATCGGCGCGGAGGCCGTCCAGGTCCTCGTCGCCAACCCTCGCGGCTGGGCGACGCCGCCGGGGAACCCGCGCCAGGACGCGGCGTTCCGCGCCGCGTGCGCCGACGAGGGCCTGGCCGCCTACGTCCACGCGCCCTACCTCATCAACCGGGGCTCGGACCACGCGAGCCGACGGCCCGTCAGGATGCCTCGCCCTGCTCCCTGGTGAGCGACCTCGGCCCCTGTCCGGAGGCGCTGGACCACCACCCCCGGCTCGGCGTCTGCCTCGACGCCTTCCCCTGGAGGGGGCACCCCCATGGTGGCCGGGCCCGGGAGGCTGGGGCTCATCCACGCCAACGACTCGCGGGACGTGGCGGGCGCACGCAAGGACCGCCAGGCGAACATCGGCGCGGACCCGTTCGCCGCGTTCTCCCGCCACCCGGCCACTGCGGGCGTGCGGGCCGCCCCTCAGAGCTCGGGGCCCTCGCCGGGCTCCTCCTGATAGGAGTAACGCTGCTCCCGCCACGGGTCGCCGAGGTTGTGGTAGCCGCGCTCCTCCCAGAAGCCGCGCCGGTCGGCCGTCATGTACTCGACGCCGCGGACCCACTTGGGCCCCTTCCAGGCGTAGAGCCGCGGCACGATCAGGCGGAGCGGGAAGCCGTGCTCGGCGGTCAGCAGCTCGCCGTCCCGGTGGGTGGCGAAGACGGCCGCCTCGTCCGCGAAGTCGGACAGCCGCATGTTGGCGCTGTAGCCGTACTCGGCCCACACCATCACATGGGTCGTCTCCGGCGCGGGCGGGACGAGGGAGACCAGCGTGGCCGCGCGCACGCCGCCCCACTCGGAGCCCAGCATGGTGAACTTGGTGACGCAGTGCAGGTCCCCGACGACCGTCTCGTGCGGCAGCGCGGAGAACTCCTCGTGCGTCCAGCAGCGCTTCTCGCCGTCCGCCGTGGCCCCGAAGACGCGGAACTCCCACCGCTCGGGCCTGAACCGCGGCACCGGGCCGTAGTGCGTCACCGGCCAGCCGCGCTGCGTCCGCTGTCCCGGGGGGAGCCGGTCCGCCTCGGCCCCGGGCTCCTCCCCCGCGCGGCTGTCCGGCTGACCCATGCCCCCCATGGTGACATCACGACCTCCCACCGTTCGCACCGCCACCCCGCCACCGGCTCCGACCAGGGAAAACCGCAGGTGAAACGCCCAATTCGGTAAGCCTTCGCTTACTGGACGGATCGTCGGCCCGGTGCCACGATGCGCGGAGCGCGATCCCACGCAGCCGAGAGAAGGAGGGTGCCGCCATGCAGGGCGACCCCGAGGTCATCGAGTTCCTGAACGAGCAGCTGACCGCCGAGCTGACCGCCATCAACCAGTACTTCCTGCACGCCAAGATGCAGGAGAACTTCGGCTGGACGAAGCTCGCGGCCTACACCCGCGCCGAGTCGTTCGACGAGATGCGCCACGCCGAGGTGCTCACCGACCGGATCCTCTTCCTGGAGGGCCTGCCGAACTACCAGCGCCTCTTCCACGTCCGCGTCGGGCAGACCGCGGCCGAGATGTTCCAGGCGGACCGGCAGATCGAGGTGGAGGCGATCGACCGCCTGCGGCGCGGCGTCGACGTGATGCGCGCGAAGGACGACATCACCTCGGCGCGGCTCTTCGAGTCGATCCTGGCCGACGAGGAGCACCACATCGACTACCTGGACACCCAGCTGGAGCTGCTGGAGAAGCTGGGCGAGCCGCTGTACATCGCCCAGCAGATCGAGCAGCCCAGCCAGACCTGAGGACCGGAGGACCCGAGGGTCCGCGCGTCACGCCGGCGAGACGGCCGGGGCCACCGCGGCCGGGGCCACCGGCGTCAGCGAGGTCAACGGGGGCACCGTCCGCATCGCCGCCTGTATCGCGGCCTGCTCGCGCCGCGGGCAGGAGCCGCGCCCCAGCAGCCCCTGGATGCGGCGCACGCACGAGCCGCAGTCCGTGCCCGCCTTGCACTGGGAGGCGATCTCCCGCGGCGTGCCCGCCCCGGCGGCGGCGTGCTCACGCACCTGCTGCTCCGTGACGCCGAAGCACGAGCAGACGTACATGCCCCATCCCTCCGGTGGCCTACTGAGGTAAGGCTCACCTTACCCCGGCGGCGCCGGGCGCGCACCGTGCCCCGGCTGTGGCTCGCGCCACCCCGGGGCACCGTCTCGGCGCGGGCCGGGAACGCCTCAGGCCCGGTACATCTCCGCCACGAGGAACGCCAGGTCCAGCGACTGGCTGCGGTTGAGCCGCGGGTCGCAGGCCGTCTCGTACCGCTGGTGCAGGTCGTCCACGAAGATCTCGTCGCCGCCGCCCACGCACTCCGTGACGTCGTCGCCGGTCAGCTCCACATGGATGCCGCCCGGGTGCGTCCCGAGGGTCTTGTGCACCTCGAAGAAGCCCTTGACCTCGTCCAGCACGTCGTCGAAGCGCCGCGTCTTGTGCCCGGAGGCGGCCTCGAAGGTGTTGCCGTGCATCGGGTCGCACACCCACGCCACCCGCGCGCCGGAGTCCGTCACCCGCTTCACCAGCTCGGGCAGCCGGTCCCTGACCTTGTCCGCGCCCATCCGTGTGATGAACGTCAACCGTCCCGGCTCCCGTTCGGGATCCAGCCGGTCGATCAGCGCGAGCGCCTCGTCCGCCGTGGTGGCCGGGCCCAGCTTGACGCCGATCGGGTTCCGGATGGAGGCGGCGAACGCGATGTGCGCCCCGTCCAGCTGCCGGGTGCGTTCGCCGATCCACACCATGTGCCCCGACACGTCGTACAGCCGCCCGCTGCGGGAGTCCGTGCGGGTCAGGGCCGCCTCGTAGTCGAGGAGCAGCGCCTCGTGCGAGGCGTAGAACTCCACGGAGTGGAACTCCGCCGGGCTGGCCCCGCACGCCTTCATGAAGTTCAGCGCGTTGTCGATCTCACGGGCCAGCACCTCGTACCGCTGCCCCGACGCCGAGGTCCGCACGAAGTCCTGGTTCCACGCGTGCACCTGGTGCAGGTCCGCGTAGCCGCCGGTGGTGAAGCCGCGCACCAGATTCAGCGTGGCGGCGGAGGCGTGGTACATGCGCCGCAGCCGCTCCGGGTCGGGGACCCGCGCCTCCTCGGTGAACTCCGCGCCGTTGACCGAGTCGCCCCGGTAGCTCGGCAGGGTCACGCCGTTCCGCGTCTCGACGGGCTTGGAGCGCGGCTTGGAGTACTGGCCGGCGATCCGGCCCACCTTCACCACCGGCACGGCGGCGGCGTAGGTGAGGACCGCGCTCATCTGGAGGAGTGTCTTCAGCTTGGCCCGGATCTGGTCGGCGCCGACCTGGTCGAACGCCTCGGCGCAGTCCCCGCCCTGGAGCAGGAACGCCTCGCCCCTGGCGACCGCCGCCATCCTGCCGCGCAGCTGGTCGCACTCGCCCGCGAAGACGAGCGGCGGATAGGACTCGAGGTCCGCGGTCACGGCGCGCAGGACTCCGAGGTCCGGGTAGGCGGGCTGCTGCGCCGCGGGAAGGTCTCGCCAGGAGGTGGCGATGGGGGTGCTGCTGTCAGCGTTCACGGTCACGCGCTCCAGATTACGGTGGGCGTCCACCGGGTTTCCCGGCCGGTCGGGGAGTGAGACGGCCAGGGCGCGCCCGGCGCGCGTGCCGTAGAGTGCCCGCATGTTCGCGCAGCACACCAGCAGCTGGTGGTGGACCGCACACGAGGCGGCCACCTGACTGCGCGATCCCGAAGATCCGCCGCGAAGGCCGCCCCGAGGGGCGGCCTTCGGTGCGTGAGGCGGGCCGTCCCTCCCGATCCCCGGAGGGGACCCCCATGGAACGCGCCACCGCCGTGCTCGACGCGCTGACGGCCAGCGACACCCCGTTCGCCCTGCTGCGCCGCCGCCCGCCAGGGCACGACGCCGATCTGGTCGAGGTGCTGACCGGCCCGGTCACCGAGGTCGACCGGCTCGCCGACATCCCCGACCACCCCCACGCGCTCGCGCTGGTGCCGTTCCGCCAGCTCGCCGAGCGCGGCTTCCGGGTGACCGACGACGGGACGCCGCTGTCCGTCCTGCTCCCCGACCAGGTCACCGGGCTGCCGCTGGACGCGGTGCTCGACGCGCTGCCCGCCCACGAGGTCGCCGTCGCCGACGGCGGCTTCGACGTCTCCGACGCGGCCTACGCGAGGACCGTCGCCGCCGTGCTGGCCGACGAGATCGGCACGGGCCAGGGCGCCAACTTCGTCATCAGGCGCACCTTCACCGGCCGGATCGACGGCTTCGGCCGCCGGGACGCGCTGGCCCTCTTCCGCCGCCTGCTGGTCGCCGAACGCGGCGCGTACTGGACGTTCGTCGTGCACACCGGGCGGCGCGTGCTGGTCGGCGCCAGCCCGGAGGCGCATGTGCGGATGAGCGGCGGAACGGTGGTCATGAACCCCATCAGCGGCACCTACCGCTATCCGCCCGAGGGGCCGAGCCTGGCCGGGCTGCTGGCGTTCCTCGGGGACAGGAAGGAGACCGAGGAGCTGTCCATGGTGGTGGACGAGGAGCTCAAGATGATGTGCACCGTCGGCGACCGGGGCGGCCTGGTCGTGGGCCCGCGCCTGAAGGAGATGGCGCACCTGGCGCACACCGAGTTCGAGCTGCGGGGGCGCAGCTCGCTGGACGTGCGGGAGGTGCTGCGGGAGACCATGTTCGCCGCGACGGTCACCGGCAGCCCCGTGGAGAACGCCTGCCGCGTCATCGCCCGCCACGAGGAGGGGGGCCGCGGCTACTACGCGGGGGCGCTGGCGCTGCTGGGGCAGGACGCCGGCGGCACGCAGACGCTCGACTCCCCGATCCTGATCCGCACCGCCGACATCGACGCGGCGGACGGCGCCGTGCGGGTCCCGGTCGGCGCGACGCTCGTGCGCGGCTCCGACCCGGCGGGCGAGGTCGCCGAGACCCACGCCAAGGCGGCGGCCGTCCTCGCCGCCCTCGGCGTGGGGCGCCCGGCGGGCCGGGCGCCCGCCTCCGGCCGGGACCTCGGCTCCGACCCGCGCGTGCAGGCGGCGCTCGCGTCCCGGCGCGCGCACCTGGCACCGTTCTGGCTGCGGATGCGGGAACGGCCCGGCTCCGCGGTGTCGGCGCGGGTGCTGGTGATCGACGCGGAGGACACGTTCACCTCGATGCTGGCGCACCTGCTGCGGTCGACGGGCGCGACGGTGGAGGTGGTGCGGTACGACGCGCCGGGCGTGCGCGAGGCGGCGCTCGGCCACGACGGCCCCGTGGTCCTCGGCCCGGGGCCGGGCGACCCCAACGACGGGGCCGACCCGAAGATGCGGATGCTGCGCTCGCTGACGGCGGAGCTCCTGGCCGCCCCCCGCCACGGGGTGGTCGGCATCTGCCTCGGCCACGAGCTGATCGCCGCCGAACTCGGCCTGCCCGTCCGCCGAAGGCCGGTCCCGTACCAGGGCGCGCAGGAGCGGATCGACCTCTTCGGCCGGAGCGAGACGGTGGGGTTCTACAACTCCTACGCGGCGTTCCTCGACGGAACGCCCCTGGCGGCGCGCGGCGTCGAGGCCAGCGCCGACCCGGCCGGCGGCGAGATCCATGCCCTGCGCGGCCCCGGCTTCGCGGGCGTCCAGTTCCACCCCGAGTCGGTCCTGACCCTGAACGGCCCGACCATCACCACCGCCCTCCTGCGCCCCACCACCCCGGCGGACGCCGGGGCGTAGCCCTGGGCCCGGGGGGACGCCGTCCCCCCGGGCAGCGGTGCGGAGGGTCAGGACGGGCGCGGGGACCCGTCCCCGTCGAGGCCGCTCTCGATCGCGTAGCGCACCAGCTCGGCCCGGTTGTGCAGATGCAGCTTGCCCAGCGTGTTCTGCACATGGTTCTGCACCGTCCGGTGCGAGATCACCAGCCGCTCGGCGATCTGCTTGTACGTCAGCCCCTTCGCCACCAGCCGCAGCACCTCCCGTTCCCGCTCCGTGAGATGCGGCACCCGAACGCCGTCCGGCGCCGGTGGCTCGGGCGCCGTGGCCAGCCGCCGGTACTCCCCCAGCACCAGGCCCGCCAGACCCGGCGTGAACACCGGATCGCCCGCCGCCGTCCGCCGCACGGCCTCCACCAGCTCGGCCGCGCTCGCGGACTTCACCAGATAGCCCGTCGCCCCCGCCTTCACCGCCTCCAGGACGTCCTCCTGCTCGCCGCTCGCCGAGAGCACGAGCACCCTGGTCCCGCCCTCCCCCGCCAGCTGCCTGCACACCTCCGCGCCCGGCATCCCCGGCAGGTTCAGGTCGAGCACCAGCACCCGCGGCCGCGCCGCCCGCGCCCACCCGCGCGCGCCGGGCCCGTCCCCCGCCGTGGCGACGACGTCCAGCCCGGCCTCGCCCAGGTCCCGCGCCACCGCGTCCCGCCACATCGGATGGTCGTCGACGACCATCACCGTCACCGGCTCCTCGCTCACACCCGCGCCCCCTTCGGCACCCGCAGCTCGACCTCCGTGCCCTGCCCCGGCACCGAGACCCAGGCCGCGCTGCCGCCCAGTTCCACCAGCCGCCCCCGTATCGACAGGGCCGCGCCGAGGCGGCCCTCCGCCTCGGCCGCCGCGAGCCTGCCCTCCGGGATGCCGGGCCCGTCGTCCCGCACCGTCACCAGCACCTCGTCCGGCTCGTCCTCCAGCAGGATCCACGCCGAGGCCGTCTCCCCCGCGTGCCTGCGCACGTTGTCCAGCGCCGCCGCGACCGCGGCCGTCAGCTCCCGCACCTGGGCCGCGGGCAGCAGCACGGGCCCGCCGGGTCCCGCGAACGTCACGCGTTCGCCCGTTCCCACCGCGCCCGCGAGCAGCGCCCGCAGGTCGGCCTCGGCGGGCGGCGCCGCCTCGGCGGCGCCCGGCCCCGCGGCGCCGACCAGCGCGCGCAGGGCCCGTTCCTGCGCACCGGCGAGCAGCCCCAGCTCCGCCGCCTCGCCGCCGATCTCGGTGCCGCGGCGCTGCACCATCGCCAGCACCTGGAGCACGCTGTCGTGGATGTCGCGCGCCAGCCGCTCCCGTTCCCTGGTGGCCGCCTCGATCCGCAGCGCCTTGGCCAGGGTGCGCTCGCTCGCCCTGGCCACCTCGACCACGTAGCCGATGGTGATGGCGGCGAGGCACACCAGCACCACGTTGTGCAGCATCATCCCCGAGTAGTCGCCGTCCTCGACGAAGTTGGCGACCCCGACGACCACCGCGGCGGTCCCGCCCCAGCGCCAGCCGCCCTTCAGCGCGACGCCGAGCACCGAACCAGCCACCCAGATCGACGGCAGGGTGGGCCCCACGGCGTTCCCCGGGTCGGCGACCGGGCTGAGCGCGATGCCCGCGACGCCCATCACCACGTCGGCCACCAGGAAGCCGGCCGTGCAGCGCTCCGCGCCGCTCACCGCGCGGAACGTCCACGCCGTCCACGCCGTCAGCGCGCCCAGGTACGCGACGCCGACGGCCGGGCGTCCGTAGTCCCCGTAAGCGAAGAGGAACAGACCGATCGCGTAGGCCAGCGTCAGCACCCGGTAGCCGGTGAGCGCGCGCCACATCGGCACTTCCACGGACATCGTCGCCGGCTCCCCGGCCATCTCGCGCCCCCTCACGCTCACCCCTCGGCCTTGGGCTCCCCGCCGCCGGCCGCGCGCTCCGCCTCGTCGGCCATCATCCGCTTGGCCGCCGTCGCGTAGATGTCGACGTACTCCTGCCCGGACAGCTTCATGATGGCGTACATCACCTCGTCGGTGATCGAGCGCAGGATGAAGCGGTCCCCCTCCATCCCCTGGTACCGGCTGAAGTCCAGCGGCTCGCCGATCCTGATGCCGGGCCGCATCAGCTTGGGCACGACCTTCCCCGGCGGCTGGATCTTCTCCGTGTCGATCATCGCGACCGGCAGCACCGGGGCACCCGTGGCCAGCGCGACGCGCGCCAGGCCGCCGGGCTTGCCCCGGTACAGGCGCCCGTCGGGGGAACGCGTCCCCTCTGGGTAGATCCCGAACAGCTCCCCGCGCTCCAGCACGGTCACCGCGCTGCGTATCGCGGCCTCGCCCGCGCCGCGCGCGCCCGACCGGTCCACCGGCAGCTGGCCGACGCCCTTGAAGAACGCCGCCGTCAGCTTCCCCTTGACGCCGGGCGAGGTGAAGTACTCGGCCTTGGCGATGAAGGTGACCTTGCGGTCGAGGACGGCCGGCAGGAAAAAGGAGTCGGAGAACGACAGGTGGTTGCTGGCGAGGATCGCCGGCCCCTCCACGGGGACGTGTTCCTTGCCCTCCACCCACGGCCGGAAGGCGAGCTTGAGCCCAGCACCGACCGACACCTTCATGGCCCCGTAGAACACCCCGTGAACCTCCTGTCTCCGAGCCTGACCTTACTGGGCTTCCGGCGCCCGTGGCGCCCCGGTGAGGGGCCCGCGTAGGGTGACAGACGCCGCGCGCGGAACCCGCGGAGCCGATCCCGGACGGAGTCGAGCCGATGCTGCTTCTTCCCGGAGCCGAGCCCTTCACCCGCAAGGGATCGCCGACCGGTGTCCTGCTGTGCCACGGCTTCACCGGCACCCCGCAGTCGCTGCGCCCGTGGGCGGAGCACCTGGCCGGAGAGGGGCTCACCGTCTCCCTGCCGCTGCTGCCGGGGCACGGTACCCGGTGGCAGGACATGCAGCGCACGCGCTGGCAGGACTGGTACGCCACGGTGGACCGCGAGCTGGTGGAGCTGAACCGCCGCTGCGAGCACGTGTTCGTGTGCGGCCTCTCGATGGGCGGGGCGCTCGCGCTGCGCCTGGCGGCCCGCCGCGGCCCCGCCGTCAGCGGGCTCGCGCTGGTCAATCCGGCGGTCACATTTCCGCGGCTCCAGGGGTACGCGCTCCCGGTGCTCCGTCACCTGGTCCCGAGCAGCCGGGGGCTGATCTCCGACATCGCCAAGGAGGGTGTGCGCGAGACCGGCTACGACCGGATCCCGCTGCACGCGGCCCATTCGATGCGGGCGCTGACGGCGTTGGTCCGGGCCGAACTGCCGCAGGTCACCCAGCCGTTGCTGGTGCTGCGCAGCCGTGTCGACCACGTGGTGCCGCCCTCGGACTCGGCGGTCGTGCTGGGGTCGGTGTCCTCGGTCGACGCGACCGAGCGTGTGCTCGATTCCAGCTTCCATGTAGCCACCCTGGACCACGACGCGGAGCGTATCTTTCAAGAGACGGACGCCTTCATCAGCCGGCTCGCGACAAGGAAGACTGCCCGTGACGGAACGTGACCAGGAGCGCGGAGACCGCGACCCGATCGACGAGGAAGCCGCCTGGGCCGAGATCGTGGCCGGGTACGGCGAGGAGCCTGCCGATCCGCCGGGCGTCTGGCCGCTGGTGTCGCCCGCCGTGGACGACGACCAGCTCGACGCGGGCGACACGGTCGAACGGGTGCACCTCGCCGAGCCGGCCTCCGTGGAGGGGCCGCGGGACTGGGAGGCGGCGGAGGACGAGGAGGACGACCACTTCGTGCCGCCCGACCCGCCGCCGCTGCCCGAGACGGACCTGGCGACCAAGCTGGCCTGGGTCGCCGTGCTGGGCGGGCCGCTGCTGCTGATCATCTCGGTGCTGCTCCAGCGGTCCATGACCTGGTGGATCGTCACCCTGGGCGTCGGCGGCTTCCTGGGCGGCTTCGCGACGCTGGTGACGCGGATGCGCGACGGCCGCGACGACGACTGGACCGACCCCGGCAGCGGCGCCGTCGTCTGACCGGGTCCCGGTCTCCGGGCGGCGAGCGGCACCCACCCGGCGGGCCGCGGCCCTCCGTTACGGGTCCTGGAGGCGGAGGCGGGCCAGGACCGGCAGGTGGTCCGTCGCCCGGGTCAGGTCGCCGGGCCCGAGGCCGGGAAGGCCCGAGGGCACCCCGCAGCCGAGCACCGTCACCCCCGGCGTGCAGAACACCGCGTCGATGCGCCGGTCCGGCGCCACCGCCGGCCCGGTGAACTCCTCCCCCTCCGGCGCCCGCGCCCACCCGTCGGTCAGCCGCCGCCCCAGCAGGCGGAACGTGCGGCCCCCCGGCGACTCGTTGATGTCACCGGCGACCACCCCGGCGTGCGCCCCCGTCCCCATCAGCGCCTCCAGCCGGTCCAGGACCAGGGGCCCCTGACGGTGGCGCTCCCGCTCGCTGAGGCTCAGGTGGCAGCTGACGACCGCGAGCCGCGGGCCGCCGGCGAACCGCAGCACGGCGGTGGCCAGACCCCTGCGGTGCAGCCCCGGGGTGAGCGGCAGGGTGACGTCGGCGGTGGTGACGACGGCGGCGAGGGCGGCGGCCAGGATCATCGGGCCGCAGGCCGTCGCCCCGCCGGTGACGTACATCAGCCCGGTGGCCCGCGCCAGGCGGGCGGCGCGGGCGCGCCAGCCCGCGAAGCGCGGCGCCTCCTGCACGCACAGGACGTCGGGGGCGCAGGCCCGGATCACCCGGGCGAGCGCCGCCTTGTCGTCGCGCAGGGAGCGCACGTTGTAGCTGAGCAGGCGGATGTCCACGGCCGTGCCCCGGTCCCGTTCCCGCGCGCCGGGGCGTCAGCCCTGACGGGCGAGGTCGGCCGCGCCCACCAGGCCCGCCCGGCCGCCCAGTTGGGCGGCGAGGACCTGCGCGTGCGGCCGGTACCTGGTGCCCACGAGCCAGCGCCTGAACGACTTGCGGATCGGGTCCAGGACGAGGTCGCCCTCGTCGGAGACGCCCCCGCCGACGATGAACGCGCCCGGGTCGAACAGCGAGGCCAGATCGGCGAGTCCGGCGCCCGCCCAGCGGGCCAGCTCGCGGAAGGAGTCGATGGCGACCGGGTCGCCCTCGCGGGCCGCGGCGCTGACATGGCGCCCCTCGATGCCCTCGGGGGTGCCGTCGCCCAGCTCCAGCAGCACGGTCGCGGCGTCGGGGGTGGCGGTGGCGCGCTGCCTGGCGTACCGGACGAGGGCGCGGCCGGAGGCGTACTGCTCCCAGCAGCCCTGGCTGCCGCAGCCGCACATCAGGCCGTCCGGCACCACGCGGATGTGCCCGAACTCGCCCGCCACCCCGAACCGGCCGCGGTACAGGCGCCCGCCGAGGATGATGCCGCCGCCGAGACCGGTGCCCAGGGTGATGCAGACGACGTCCTCGTGGCCCGCCCCGGCGCCGAAGCGGTACTCGCCCCAGGCGGCGGCGTTGGCGTCGTTCTCCACGACGACCGACATGCTCACCCGCTGCTCGATCTTGTCCTTGAGGGCCTCGTGCCGCCAGGCGATGTTGGGCGCGAAGAGAACGGTGGCACGCTTGTCGTCGACGTAACCGGCGGCGCCGATGCCCACGGCCTCGGCCGAGGAGCCCCGTCCCACGGTCTTGACCGCGTCCGCGATGGCCTCCACGACGCCCTCGGGGGTCGGTGGGGTCGCCACCTGGCTGGTGTCGAGGATCGAACCGTCCTCGTCCACCACGCCGGCCGCGATCTTCGTACCGCCGATATCGACGCCGATGGTCAGTCCCATCAGATCTCCTTCGCATGGAACGCGCCTCCGGCCCGACACCGTGCCCCTGCGGGCGCGGATCGGGTTGTGGCCGTGCCGAACCGTCAGGACGGTCCAGGGAAAGGCTCCCCTTGCGTCCGCATGTCCGAAGGGGGAGGAGACGCGTGTCCCTCAAGTGATGTCAGGTAGTGCCCCGCCGCGGACCACGGTACCGGAGGGAGAGGGGGCGGCACCGTTCCGGTTCAGTCCAGGTCGATGCGCCGGGAGCCGCCCCCGGACCCGGAACCGTCCCCCTTGTCCCCTTCCTTCCCCCCGGGTTCTCCCGCCTCAGGGTCCCCGGCCTCGGGGGCCTCGCCCTCGGGCGCGGGGCCCGGCCCGCCGGGCTCCTGCGGCCTCGACCACCGCTGCTCGTGGCCGAGCACCGCGGCGCGGTAGGCGGCGAGCAGCTCCTGACCGGCGCCCGCGAGGTGCTGGATCACCTCCGCGTTCCGCTCGATGACCGGCTCCAGGGCGGCCCTGGCCTGGGCGGCGAGCGGGCCCGCGGCCATGCCGACGCCGGGGCCCAGGGTGGATCCGAGGCGGCCCAGCTGCTCGGTGAGGGTGTCGGCGAGCTTGCGGAGCTCCTCCGCCGCGTCGCCCGGCTGCGAGCCGTATCGCTCGCGGCGCCTGGCCCGTTCCGCCGCGAGGTCCTCCTCGCAGGCCGTGGCCCAGGCGTCCGTGTCCGCGTCGGTCCCGGCCTCGGTCCCGGCCTCGGTGCGGGCGCCGGGGCGCGCGTCCTCCGGCTCGCGCCCGGGGTGCTCGGGGTGCTCGGTGGTGTCGCTCATCGCGGCCTCCTCTGGCGTGCCCCCGGACACCGTCCGGGGAAGACCGTCCCTTCGAGCCTACCCCGGTCCCGCGCCACGCCCGGGTGTCCCGCCGCCCGGCCAGCGCTCGGGGTCGGGCGCGAAGCGGACGGCCAGGTGGCCGTCCTCCTCCAGGGCCGCCCCGGCGACGGTGCACCGGCGCAGCGCGGAGGGCAGCGACAGGGCGCGGCGGAACGGGCCCGCGGTGACGACGAGTTCGTCGCCGCGGCGGACCAGGTCCAGCTCCTCGCGGACGGCACCCGGCAGCGGCAGCCGCCACACCAGCAGCCCCTCGGCGGCCAGCCGGTCGCTGACGGCCGGCTCCTCGGGGAAGGGGACGCCGGGGGGCGGCACGGGCAGCGTGCCCAGGTCGGCGGGGCCCGGGGCGCGGCCGAGGGGGGCCACGGGGGAGGGGGTGTCTTTTATACAACTTT
>NZ_LAVK01000691.1 GCF_001083795.1 Streptomyces sp. SBT349 | reverse complement strand
GGGTGAGGCGGAGCAGGGCGCGCCAGAGGGGGTCGAGGAGGGGGCCGTAGCCGCGGGAGTCCTCGCGGTCGGCCACCATCATCAGGTGGACGCCGACCGAGGGCCCCTCGTCGGCGAGGTAGCGGAGCTGGGTGACCGCGCGGTCGTCGAAGCCGTGGGGGAAGTCCATGACGATCAGCAGCTGTTCGGCGAGGTCGATGTCCGGCGGGAGGGCGTCGGCGACGCCGCTTCTGATGGCCATCTGGACGAGGTCGACGCGCTGGGTCAGGTCGTTCAGCACGGTGTGCACGCCCGCCGCGCCCGCGATCGGGGGCTCGTGCAGGACGCCGGAGGCGACCAGGGGTGCCAGCACGCCGGTCGCCGAGCCCGCCGGGTCGACCACGTGGACGCTGAGGCCGTCGGCGGGGTGGGCCGCCAGCAGGCGCGTGGCGATGGCCGTCGCCGTCTCGGCGGCCAGGGTGCGCAGCTCGTCGGGGCCGACGAGCGCCGACTCGACCGAGCCGCCGCGACCGCTGTCGATCCACAGCCCGCGGTGCAGCGGCAGCCGCATCAGCATCGGTATCCGCAGGTCCACGCGCTCGGGCAGGCTGAGGTCGCCGAGCCGCACCGCCATCGCCGACTCCTCCGGCACCTGGAACGCCTGCCACGCCGCGCTGTCCCAGCGGGCGTAGGCGGGCGGCAGGGCGGGCTCGACGACGGCGACCTCGGCGACCAGCTGCTCCACGTCGCGGTCGAACGCGGCGCGGGCCTGGTCGACGAGCTCGGAGTGCCTGGCCTGCGCCTCGGCGCGCGCGCGGTCGGCGACGGGGCCGAGGCGGTTGCGCGGGTCGGAGAGGACCTTGTCGAGCTCGCGGTCCATGCGGGTGTCGGCGAAGTCCCGGGCGCTGCGGTAGGCCGCCGTGCTGCGGGCCAGGTCCTCGAACATGCTCCAGACCTGGTTGTACAGGCGCTCGTCCATCGACCAGCCGCCGGCGTCGCCCGCGACCGGTCCCCCGCCGTTCGGCTGGGCGGGCGCGGGGG
>NZ_LAVK01000690.1 GCF_001083795.1 Streptomyces sp. SBT349 | reverse complement strand
ATGACGCACGGATTACGCCCCGACCCCGCCCCCGCGCCGCGCCCGCTGGACGACACGCCGCCGGTCCAGATCGACGGCCGCCGGTGCCCGGCTGCTAGGCCCACGGAACGCTGCCCCGGCTGCGACGACATGGTGGAGTCGATCGCCCTGCACCGGTGCTCGTCATGATCCTGCCGCGGCCGGTCCTGGTCCCGATCTGCATCGACTGCCGCGAGCGCGCGGACGACCCGGTCCCCGTGGCCGAGCACCCCGACGGCTGGGTCCTCACTGCCTGCCGCGGCTGCCTGATCCGCGAACGGTGGATTCCCCTCGCGCAACGCCCGCCCCTGGGCGACGGCGAACCGCTGCGCTACCCGCCCGAGCCGTACATGCCCGAACGCCTCGTCAGGCGGCTCGCGCATCTCGGCCTGCGGCCGGACCTCCGGCCGCTGATCGAGCAGGTGATCACGACCTTCAGCCTCACGCTCCTCGACGGAACGGGCCTGTTGACGCCGGCGGAGCTGGTGGAGGCGCGGCGCGAGGCCCACGCCGCGGTGGCCGAACTGCGGGCCGCGACCCGCGGCAGCCTCCACGCCGTCGAGACGGGGCGGTGACCCATGGCCGAGGAGCTGCCCAGCACACGCACGCTGACGATCCCGCAGCTGAAGGGGTCCGCCTGCGTCTGGTGTCACGGCCGGATGCTGCACGGATCCCGCCGCGTGGGCGAGGTGCCGGACTTTCTCGGGCGTCCGATAGAGCTGTGGGCCTGCGACCCGCCCTGCTCGACCTCGCCCGGAGGTGCATCGTGAACGAGCGGATCAACCTCTCGCTGCCCGACCCCGGGCGATCACGCATCCAGGAACGCATCGTGGGCCGCTGCTGGATCGCATGCGACCCGGAGGTGATGCAGGCCGTCACCTGGCTCGGGCCGATCTCCATCGGCGGCCCCGCCGGTGACGCGACCGCCCAGGCATACGCCTGCGACGCGTGCATCCACCACCTCTACGCGATGGCGCAGGCCGACCAGATCGAGCGTGACCGCCCCGCCCACCTCCTCGCCGCGAGACCCCGCGGCCACCCCTGAGACC
>NZ_LAVK01000689.1 GCF_001083795.1 Streptomyces sp. SBT349 | reverse complement strand
CCCTCGCCCGCCGCCCCTGCTCCCGTCAGACGGGGAGCCGCGCCTCGATGGCCGCCACGAGCTCCTCGCCCTCCGGCTCGGTCCCCGGCCGGTACCGGCCCAGGACCTCCCCCTCCGGGGAGACCAGGAACTTCTCGAAGTTCCACTGGATGTCGCCCGCGCCACCGTCGGCGTCCGCCGTGCGGGTCAGCTCCGCGTACAGCGGATGCCGCCCCGGGCCGTTGACCTCGATCCGTTCGAACAACGGGAAGGTGACGCCGTAGTTCACGGAGCAGAACGCGCGGATCTCCTCGGGCGAGCCCGGCTCCTGCCCGGCGAACTGGTTGCACGGGAAGCCGAGAACGGTGAAACCGCGCCCCTCGTACTGCTTCTGCAACCGCTCCAGCCCGGCGTACTGCGGTGTCAGCCCGCAGCGGGACGCCACGTTGACCACCAGGAGCACCCTGCTCCTGAACGCGCCGAGCGTGATGTCCTCGCCGTCCAGCGTGCGCAGCGGGATGTCGTACAGATCCGTCATGCTCTCTCCCTCTCGTCGGATGTGTGGGTTCCCACGGCCCCCGCACGGCGGAGGCCGTGCGGGGGCGGTCTCAGTGCTGGATCAGGCCGCCGACCGGGACGGGGGCGACGTGGCCGGTCGGCGGCCGGGTCCGCGCGAGGGCGAGGCCGATGTCGACCAGCGACGACCGCCGCAGGCGGGCGACGTCGGGGACCGGGGTCCAGACCGACTCGGTGGTCTCGCCGTCCGGCTCCGGCCGGGCGCGGCCGCCGGTGACGCGGACCAGGTAGAAGACGCCGACATTCTGGTGCTCGACTCCCGCACGCGCGACGGCCGCGGGGATCACCCGCGAGTCCACGCCGAGCAGGCGTTCGACAACGGCGTCGTAGCCGGTCTCCTCCGCGACCTCCCGCGTCACCGCGTGGAACGGATCCTCCGCGTGCTCGACCCTGCCACCCGGAAGGGTCCAGTTCGCGGACGCGTGATGGGCGAGCAGCACCCGCCCGTCCTCGACGCACACGGCGTACGCCGCCAGCCGGAAACTCATCCCCGCACCTCCCCGCCGGACCCTACCC
>NZ_LAVK01000068.1 GCF_001083795.1 Streptomyces sp. SBT349 | reverse complement strand
ACACCCCGCCACCACACCAACGAGCACCATCTCCACTGGTCACGCTTCCGCAGACGCAGCCAGGCCCGAGCCCGCACCTCCCACTACAAACGCCGAGGCCACAACCCCCAGATGCGGTTGCAGTACTAGGACGTCGGCCGCGAGTCGCGGGGCTGCGACAGTCACCGATGTCCTCATCACAGGCTCCGGGCGGACTCCGGCCTTGGTGAGGGACCGGTCAAGCCACGTGCTGAGGCCGTTGTCCGGAGCGAAGTGGACAAGGCGCACTCCATCAAGATCCTGTACGCGGACGACGGGCTGCCGGGCGATGGGGTGGTCCGTTGGTGCCGCCAGCACAATTTCCTCGTCGGCGACCACGGTGGCCGTGAAGCGGTCGGGCACCGGAGCGGGCATCAGCACCACGTCCGCTTCGTCGGCGTCGATGAAGCCGTGAAGCTCTTCTGCCGACGTGGATTCACGCAAGGTGATCGTCACCGCGGGGTGACGGTCGTACCACTCGCGAATGACCGGTGCGAGCACGGAGATCAGGCTCTGCGCGCAGGCCAACCGCAGTGATCCCCCGGTCGCTTCGCCGGCTGCGCGGGCCGACCGGACTGCGGAGGCGGCCGCTTCGATCGCTCGTCTGGCATCCACGACGGCGGCACGCCCGGCAGGAGTGAGCTTGACTCCCCTGGGTTCGCGGCGAAGCAGGATCGTCCCTGTCTCGCGTTCCAGCGCGGCGAGTTGGTGAGAGACAGCGGGCTGCGACGAATGCAGCAGCCGTGCAGCCTGTGTGACCGACCCGGAGTCCGCGACCGCGACAAGGCACTCCAGCGCGCGAAGAGAAGCCATGTTGATATTTTATCGCAGCCCACCGAAGTATGAATCTTTGCGAGGGAATGGCTCGTGACTGGAGACCGCTCCACCCCGTGAGACCTTCTCGCCCCGAGGCAGGCGAGAGGCCGGTATCGATGAAGGAGAGTTTGATGGCACGAGCATTCGTCACAGGCGGTTCGGGGTTCATCGGCCAAGTGCTGGTCCGTCGGCTTGTCAGTGAGGGGCATACGGTCCGAGCTCTGGTCCGAAGCGAGGAGTCGGCCGCCAAGGTGGCAGCGCTGGGCGCGGAACCCGTGCGGGGCGAGCTGACCGACTCGGCCACGTGGCGGGACGCGGTGAAGGGCAGCGAAGCGGTCTTTCACCTCGCTGCCGAAACCGATATCTCCAGCGACCGTGCACGTCAGGAGGTGGTGACGGTCGGCGGCACTCAGGCAGCGGTGGACGCGGCCCGCTATGCCCAGGTTCCCCGGTTCGTTCACTGCGGAACCGAAGCCGCGCTCCTTGCCGGCGACCCGCTCGTGGACGTCGACGAAACCGCGCCGCTGCGGCCGGACTCGGAAGCCGTCTACTCTGCGGTGAAGGCTGAGGCCGAGGCGATCGTGCTCGACGCGAACGCGCCGGGATTCGCCACGGTGTCGATCCGGCCCAGGATGGTATGGGGTCCCGACAGCATCCTCATCGACATGCTGATCGAGTTGGTGAAGGCGGGGCAGTTCGCCTGGATCGAGGGCGGTCGCCACACGACTGAGATCACGTTCGTCGACAACTGCGTCGAGGGCCTCGTGCTCGGGTGGCAGCGCGGCCGGCCGGGCCAGGCATATTTCGTCACCGATCAACACCGCGTCACCTTTCGCGACTTCTGGGAGACCCTGTTCGAGATCCATGGCGTCGACAAGCCGACCGCCGAACTGGATGCCGTGACTGCCGCCCGTGCGATCCCCGTGCCCGTTCGATGGTTCCTCGGGCAGACGTGCACCCTGCGGACCGACAAGGCGGTAGCCGAACTCGGGTACAAGCCCATCGTCTCGCACGCCGCCGCTCTGGAGGCCGTCAGGAACTCGGTGGCCGTCGCCCGCGCGTGAAGCGCCGTCCACGTTCAACCGGCATACGTCGAGAGTGGACCCCCGAACCTGGCCCACCTTCTACCCGGGCGTCGAACATGTCCAGCTGCTTGACGGCCATGAATCGCTGCACCTCGGAACTCGATTCGAAACCAACCTGGCCGGCTAGGACGTTTTCGCATCCGTACAGGAGTATCAACCTGTGACGCGTATCGCCTGGGGTGGTTATCCCAAGGCATCGGAAGCATCCGGGGCCTACCACGCTTGGATCATCACACCCACGCCGAGGGGGAGCCCCCTCTGGACCGAGGAGACGATGCAGGGCCCGCTCTGGATCGAATTGGCGAAGCAGGATCCTGAAGTCTTCTGGCGCACACACGAGAACCTTCCCGCGGCGCTCGCCAAGGTAGCGGCCGAGCGTAACAAGCGCGCCGGCTGACTCGTGGGTACTGCGGACTGCCGAAGGCGGGAGTCAGTACGCAGTACCAGCGGATGCGGTCCTCCCGCGACAGCTCCAGGGGCGCCCCCGCCGCGGACCGCCCACAGCCTCACGTCGAACCACAGCGACCAACTTCTCGAAGCAACTTGAGCTCTGCCGGGTGAACGGACTATCCGTCCAAACACCTCAGACAGCAGTTGGCGCATTGAAGCGTTCCCTCCAACACGTTCGGACAGGAAAAACAGCGGATGTACGACAAGGTGAATTGGCCCCAACGCTATGACCCGAAAACGTCGGCTCTCTACGCGCTCAACGATATCGACGTGAAGGCGCCGCCTGAAGTGGTATGGAAGCTGCTCGTCGATGCCGAGAACTGGTCGAGCTACTTTCCTCCCGAAGATCAGGTCAAGATCCTGAGCCATGAGACAGTACTGGAGCTCGGAACCACGTACAGCCGGGTGACGGTGGGTTTTCCCATGACTCTCAACGTGACGGAGTATGAGCCCTTCACCAGGCTCTCGTGGGAGACGATGGTCGACGGCGACGAATCCGGTTCGAGCGCGTACCACGGCTGGGTAATCACGCCCACGAAAAATGGTTGTCACGTGCTGACCGAGGAAACGCAACAGGGCCCCTTCTTCCTCGCGGAACTCGGCCACAAGCATCCCGGTGCGCTCTACCGCTATCACCGGGACTGGGTCGAACGTCTCGCCCGTGCCGCAGAAGCGGAGGTGGCGAAACCCGCGGCCTGACCCGCATACATGCACGGGCGTGGGCGAGGCCCTGACCTCGGCTGCCATCTTGTGCAGGGGCAGGTTGCGCAGACCGGTGGCGCGGGCGTTTCGGATGCGGTCCTCGGCCCGTGCGCGTTGGCGGTGTCGCAGTTCGAGGGCGGCGATCGGAACGTTGGTGGCGAACGCGGTGAGCCGCAGCCCGTCAGCATCAGTGAACCGCAACTGTGCTCCGGGATGAGGGCGTTCTTTGCGGACGATCAGCCGCATGCCCTTCGGCCAGCCTTTGAGGACATCGCCGTCGAGTTCGGCGACCCAGGTGTTCTGTCCACGGAGGTTGGGTGCGGTGACGGTGATCACCGTCTGGGGATCTTGAATGGGTGAGGGCCTTTCGGGTCCGGTGTGGATTGCGACGTTGACCGAGACCGGACGTCTGCGGCTGGCCCGCTGCGTGGTCGATGACGGGTGGCCTCTGCGCCGGGCGGCGGAGCGGTTCCAGGTCTCGCCGACCACGGCGCAGCGGTGGGCCCGCCGCTACCGTGAGCTGGGCGAGGCGGGCATGTGCGACCGTTCCTCCCGCCCGCACCACAGCCCGCGCCGGACGCCGGCCCGCGCCGAGCGGCGGATCATCAAAGTCCGTGTTCAGCGGCGGTGGGGTCCGGCCCGCATCGCCGACGCCGCGGGCTTCGGTGCTGGACTCGGCCAAGGGCTGGATCGACGCGATGTCGCGGGAGGACCTGGCCGTGCCGCGCAAACAGAAGCACACCGCCCGCAGGATCTTCGAGCGCCTGGCCCAGGAGCACGGGTCGACCTGGTGTCCCACTCGACCGTGTCCGACCACGTCGCGGTCCGTCGGCCGCCCTGCTGCGCCGGTTCGTCGACGCCCGAGCTCCGGCGCGACGTCTCGGTGTCGTGCTGCCGTCCGGAGCGTGGGGCCCGTGTCTTTGCGGCCGCGTGCCGTGACTCACGCCGCCGTGGTGCGGAACGTGCTGGGGCTGAGGCCTTTGTGGCGTTTGAAGGCGGTGCTGAAGCCGAAGGCGTCGGCGTAGCCGACGGTCTTGGCGATCTGGGCGATGCTGAGGTCGGTGTCGGCCAGGAGTGCCTCGGCGTCGTCCATGCGGCACTCGGTGAGGTAGGTGAGGGGCGGACGGCCCATCAGCTCGGTGAAGCGCCGGGCGAACAGTGCCCGGGAGACGCCGGCTTGAGCGGCCAGCGACGCGACCGTCCAGCTCTCGGCGGGCCGCCCGTGGAAGGCGTGCAGAGCGGGGGCGAGGACCGGGTCGGCGAGGCCGCGGTACCAGCCGGGCGCGTCGGCGCCCGCCCGGTCGAACCAGGTGCGCAGCGTGCAGACCAGAGCCCAGTCGAGGAGCCGGTCCATCAGCGCCTGCGAACCGGCGGAGAGCCGGGCGGCGTCGGCGGCGGAGTTCTCCAGCCAGGCGCAGACCTCGGCGTCCTCGGCGATGACCAGGACGGGCGGCAGGGCGCGCAGGAGCCGTTCGTGGCGGTGCCCCGAGGCGCGGTAGGCGCCCACGATCAGCGCGGTCGCTCCCTCCGGGCCGGTGCCCCAGTGGATGCCGTCGAGTTCCTGGCCGGTGCACGCGGCGTCCGCGGTGAAGCAGTTGATCTCGTACGCGGTGTGGGGGCGGTGGACGGTGGCAGGCTCGTCCGCGAGGCGGAACCGTGCGGGGCCCCGGACGATGGCCGTGTCGCCCGCGCCGATCGCCCGCTCGGTGCCGTCGGACAGCAGCAGTGTGCCGCCACCGCGCAGCACGCTGACCATGGTGAGCGGAGCGGCGTCGGCGAAGGTGATACTCCAGGGCGCCGTCAGGACGGCATGGCTGACGACCGAGCCCTCGGCCCGGATGCCGCTCAGCAGTGAACTCAGGGGATCCACAGCGCGATCGTAGACGATCTCCTATGTCCTGGAGAGTTCCTCCCATGGATCATCTACGGTGCCGCGGTTGTACTGGACTCACTGCACAGATCGAGCCCTCGGGAGACACCGTGCCGCAGCACAGCAGTGACACCAGGACAGCCCTCGTGGTCGTCGCGCACCACCGCAGCGATTCCCTCACCGTCCATACCGCCCGCCGCGCGGCGGCCCAGCTCGAGGCCGCCGGATACCGCATCGACCTGCTCGACCTGCACGCCGAGGGGTTCGACCCGCGGATGAATGTGGAGGACCAGCCGGACTGGGGCAACCGGGAAAAGCCGTACTCGGACGAGACGCACGCCCACATGCGGCGGATCCTCGACGCCGAAGTCGTCGTCGCCGTCTTCCCGGTGTACTGGCAGAGCGTGCCCGCCGTCCTCAAGGGATGGATCGACCGCGTATGGAACTACGGGTTCGCCTACGGCCGCAGCAAGCCCCGCCTGGCGGGCAAGCGCATGCTGTGGCTGGCCCTGGCCGGCGCCACCGCCGACGACCCCATCGCGGAGTCGATGCAGTACGTCCTCGAGGCCAACCTGAGCGACGGCATCGCCTACTACTGCGGCTTCTCCCGCTCCACCGTGGGCCTGCTCCTGGACGCGGAGGAGCGACCGCAGCGCATCGACGCCGAGGGCAATCTGCTGGTCGGCGAAGCGGTAGCCGGCGCCGAGCGGGAGGCGCAGTACTCCGATTTCGACCGTCGGGCACGGAAGTTCGTGGAGGAGTTCCTCGCGGACGAACTCGTCGCGGCCTGACGGCCTCCGGATCCCCCCGCGGGCTGACGCTGCGGCAGTACGTGCGGGACCTGGTGGCCCGGCTCGCACCGGCGGACGCCTGGGCGCAATTCCGCCGCCTGCTGGTCGAGCGCTGCGCCGCCGGGATGCCGCCGTACGCGACGCTGCCGCGGGACGTGCGCGCACTGGTCAAGGCCGCCGGGCTGGACCGCGAGGCCGCCGAACGCGAGCTGGTAGCCGCTCTGATCGGCTCCGTGGGAGTCGTCCGCGTCCCCGCCTCGTTCTGGACGGCCTACCGCTCCGCGCTCGTCACCCTCTCCCGGCGGGCTGCGGACCCTGCGCGACAAGCACGCGGCCGACGACGAGTGACTCCGCGGGCTCGCCGTACTCGGCGACGTAGGCCGCGTAGTTCTCCGCGAGGACGGCCCGGCCGGCCTCGGCGGTGAGGTGGTCGACCGAGACGACGGCCAGAACCTGCCGGTCCTCAATGGTGGAGCTGGAATCGGGTCCGTGACGATCGGATCCGGGGACTTTGAACTGACCGTGGACGAACTGCGCGTCGTCGCCCACTACGTACCGGAGAGCGCTGAGGAAGTTCTTCCCGCGTTCTAGGAGGCCAACCCCGGCGATCCTCGGCCTCGTGCAGCCATTGACGCTGCGCGGGAGTTCGTGAACGGCACCAGAAGGACCAGACTTCAGCGCATCACCTCCTTGGACGCCCACCGGGCGGCGAAGGAAGCGACCACGGAGGCCGCACGGCTGGCTGCGCGCGCTGCTGGAGATGCTGCCTCTGCGGCCTACCTCCATCCGATCGCGGAAGTCACCCAAGTGGTCACATCCTGAGAGCCGCCGCATGCGCCGCACGGGGCCTTCCACCAGTGCCCCACCTCGCAGGCCCTGGCCCTTCTCGACGCGGCGCACGCCCGGCTCGACACAGAGCGCGCGGATCTGAGGCAGGCCAAGGAAGCGGCCCACACGATCTCCAGCGAGCCGATCGTCGACGTGCGCGCTTCGGACTCGATGAGCATCTCCGAACTCGCCGCCGCCCTCGGCGTGCGCCCGTCGACGTTGCGGCACTGGCATGCGGAGGCTCTCGTCACCCCCGACCGCGACCCCGTGCGCAGAACGCGACGCTACACACCGGCTCAGGTGCGCGATGCGCGGATCGTTCTCGATGCGATCGAGTTCCTTGTTTCGCGAGAGGTTGTGAGAACGGAGATCAGGGGCAGACCGGACACGGTCCGGTAGGGGTCCGTGATCTCTCGGAACTACTCATTTCCGCGAGTGCGAAGCGAGACGCCTTCAGGACCGGGACGCGGAGGAGGCGGTGGCGCCGGCGCGGGAACGGTTGGCGCGGATCTCGTCGTGGTGGTCGGCCGCCCAACCGATCAGCTGCTTGACGATCTCGTTCAGGCCGCCGCCGAGCGGGGCGAGCGCGTACTCGACGCGCGGTGGCACCTCGGCGTAGGCCGTACGGCTGATCAACCCGTCCTCTGTGAGCCGGCGAAGGGTGTGGGTCAGCATGCGCTGGGAGATGCCCGGGATCTGGCGCTGCAAGTCGGTGTAGCGCATCGGGCCGCCCTCCAGGACGGCGATGATCAACATGCTCCACTTGTCGCCCACCCGGTCGAGCACCTGGCGGATGAAGTCCATGTGATCGGCGGGGATGCTCGCGCACGGCCCGACGGCAGCCGCCATCCCGATACCCGCACTGTCCTGCATAGCGCCCGTTCCTCTCCGTCGCGCACACCGATGTGCCTTTTGTGTCGCCTTCCATACTGGCTCATTATGGCGTTACGAACAAACAGTAGGAATTGGAGGTCAGGGCATGAAGGTAGAGATCTGGTCTGAGATCGCCTGTCCCTGGTGCGGTCTGGGCAGCCATAGGTTGGATCGGGCCGTGGAGCGATTCGAGCACAGCGGCCACGTGGAAGTGATCCACCGCTCGTTCCCTCTGGGCAGTGGCCTCCCCGAGGGCCGCACGCTCAGCGTCCGCGAATTCACGCTGGCCAAGTACGGCGTCATCCCCGGGCAGGCCGGCGTACCGGATATCGAAGGCATGGCCGCCGCCGAGGGCCTGGCCCCCTACCGCGTCCTGGACAACCGAGTCGGGAACACCGACCTGGCCCACGAGTTCCTGGCTCACGCCTCCGCCGAAGGCAAGAACGGCGAAGCCTGGAACATGATCTTCCGCGCCTACTTCGGCAAAGCCGAGTCGATCTTCACGCTCGACGACCTGCTCGGCCTGGCCGACGAGATCGGCCTGGACCGCGACCAGACTCGCCAGGTGCTCGCCGACCGGCGCTACCGCCGTCAGGTACGGGAGGACGCGCATCAGGCGCAGCAACTCGGGGCAACGGGTGCCCCCTTCACCGTCATCGACGGCCGGTACGCCGTTGCAGGAGCGCAGGACACCGACACCCTGTTCGGCATCCTGCGCCAGGTCTGGGACGAGACCCACCCGACCGTTCTCGATGCCGACAACGGCGCGGCGATCTGCGGCCCGGACGGCTGCGCGGTTCCCGCCGCCGACGCCGACCACGCCGCCCACGCCTGATCTACACGCCAGCCGGGCATCCGCTCTCCGCATGTCCCGGCGGTCACACCACGGAAGAGATCTCACTGTGCCCACTCTCGCCATCGTCGGCGCCGGCCCCGGCATGGGCCTGGCCATCGCCCGCACCTTCGGTAGCCGCGGCTTCGACGTCGCCCTGCTCGCCCGTACCAAGGAGAAGCTGGAAACGCTGGTCGCCCAGCTCGGCCAGGAAGGCATCACGGCAGCCGCGTTCCCCGCCGACATCCTCGACCGCGCCTCACTAACCGATGCCCTGGACGCGGCCAAGGCCCGCTTCGGCGGCATCGACGTACTGGAGTATTCGCCGGCCCCGCACTCCCCGGTGCCCGGCCTGACCCTGGCCGCTCCCTCGGAGGTCACGGTGGACAATCTGCAGCCAATGATCGAGTACGGCTTCTACGGCGCCATCACGGCGGCCCAGACGGTACTGCCCGCGATGCGCGAGGCGGACGCCGGGACCCTGCTGTTCACCACCGGTGGCGGTTCGGTGGACCCGGTGCCGATGTTCGGCAACGCCAACGCGGCCCAGGCAGCTCTGCGCAACTGGGTGATCAACCTGAACAAGGAACTGGCCGGCAGCGGCGTGCACGCCGCCCACGTGGTGATCAACGTCTGGATCGGCGGGGGCGGCCCGGAAGGCAGCCCGACGGCCGCGCCCGAGCAGATCGCCCCCCTGTACTGGGACCTGCACGAAAACCGCGACCGCTCCGAGGCCGTCTTCAACGCCTGACCGGCCGGCTCACCCCGTACTCGTGCTCCGGCGCCCGCCCCGACATCCCAGCCTCGGGGTCACGCCGGATCGCCACGGGTCCTTGGGCACCAGCAGATCGACGGCATAGGCACCGAACGATTCTCGCTGCCGACCCCCATCAGGGTGGAGACCCGGCCCAGCGCGAACGGGCCACTGGCTCGTCCCCATCACGGACGAGCGACGCTGGCCAGCAGCACCAGCGAACGCCCCGAGGCCCAGCGGCGAGCTACTGATCGCGCTGGGCCTCTGCCGTGGCCCCGGCCAGGGTCTTGTGCACGACACCGACCGGGACCTTCACTCCGGCCGCGATGATGCGGATGGACTCCCCCCGCTCGCGGCGGGCCGGGATCGCGGCACGCTTGCCGTCATCAACCACCGGACAGCGCCGGCTCAGCCGGGCGGCCGAGCCGGGCGCGTGGGGGGTGGCCAGCTGTGCAGGGCCATGTCGGCCACCTGCTGGAGGTCGTCGCGGGTGGCGCCGCTGGCGGCTTGGACGGAGATGCCGTTTGCCACGGTCATGAGGTAGCGGGCGAGCAGGTCGGGATCGGCGTCGGGGGGCAGGTCGCCTTCCTCGACGGCTTGCCGGAACCGGTCGCCGAGGACGGCGGTGTGCTCGTTGCGCCAGGCGATGAGGGCGTCGCGGGCATTGCTTCCCGGGTCACCGGCGGCCAGGGAGCCCTGGACGCCGAGGCACCCGGCGGGGCAGCCGGGGCGGGTGGTGGCCCGGACGGCGCCGTTGAGGATCGCGGTGGCCACCTGTCGGGCGGTCGGTTCTCGCAGGGCCCGGGCCCCGTACGAGGCGGGGCCTTCGGTGTAGCGCTCCAGGGCCTTCCGGAACAGCTCCTCCTTGTTGCCGAAGGCCGCGTACATGCTGGTGCGGGTGATGCCCATGGCGTTGGTCAGGTCGGTGAGGCTGGCGCCTTCGTAGCCCTGTTCCCAGAAGACCCGCATGGCGTGGTCGAGGGCCTTGTCGGCGTCGAACCCCCTCGGCCGGCCGATCGGCGCCTTCTGCCGCGTCTCCATGCGACCGATCATACCTCTTCTGTACCGGTCGGTGCGTAAGGTGCTATGGTCTCGTTCTGTATCGACCGGTACCGAAGTTTGTGGAGGTCATTCGCATGGGGCAGCTCGAAGGCAAGACCGCCGTCGTCACCGGCGGCGGCACCGGGATCGGCCTGGCGACCGCCGTCCGGCTGGCGGCCGAGGGCGCGCACGTGTTCATCACCGGCCGGCGCAAGGCCGTGCTGGACGCGGCCGTCGAGACCATCGGCCCGGCGGGGGCCACCGCCGTGGTGGGCGATATCTCCGACCTGGACGACCTGGACCGGCTCTACGACACGGTCCGCGCCCGGGGCCGGGGCCTGGACGTGCTGTTCGCCAACGCCGCCACCGCGTCGTTCGCGACGCTGCGGCAGACCACCGAGGAACACGTCGACGAGACCTTCCACGTCAACGTCCGGGGCACGCTGTTCACGGTGCAGAAGGCGCTGCCGCTGCTCAACGACGGCGCCTCGGTGATCCTGAACTCCTCGGTGCGCGCCGATGACGGTGTGGCGGCGTTCGGCGCGTATGCGGCCTCCAAGGCGGCGATACGGTCCTTCGCCCGGACCTGGGCCAACGAGCTCAAGGACCGCGGCATCCGGGTCAACGCGATCTCCCCGGGCACCATCGACACTCCTGGGCTCGACGCCGTGGCCGCGGGAGACACGCCCTTCACCAGGTCACAGTTCGTCGAGGGTGTCCCGCTGGGCCGGATCGGGCGCCCGGAGGAGGTTGCCAACGTGGCGGCTTTCCTCGCGTCCGAGCAGAGCAGCTTCATCCTCGGAGCCAACCTGTATGTCGACGGCGGCGAGAACCAGTTCTGACCCGCAGGCGACAACCCGCAGCGCCATCACGATCGGCGACGAACTCGCCATCCGTTACGAGGCGACCACGCTGGTCGTAGTCCTCAACGAGGTGGCTATGACCCGCACTTCCCCTGCAGGCCACACACCGGTCGAGCGAACCGCGCGCCACGTCATCACCATCCGAGTACACAACCCGATCCGGGGCGACAGAAAGGCTCATCATGTCCGACACCGACCTGCGCGAATTCTTCCAGCGCTACATCGATGCACTCAACACTCATGAGTTCCAGCGCATGACCGAATTCATTCACGACGAGCTCATCATGAACGGCCGGCCGGTCACGCGGGACGACGTCATCGCGGAGTTGGAGGGGCACGGCGAAGCGGTGCCGGACTTCACCTGGCGGGTCCAGGACCTCGCCATCGAGGGTGACCGCGTGGCAGCCCGCCTGTTCAACAAGGGCACACCCGCGAAGGAGTGGTTCGGCCTGACCCCCACCGGCGCCACGGTCGAATATGCCGAGTACGCCTTCCACAAGGTCCGTGACGGGCGCTTCTACGAGATGAATTACCTGATCGACGCTCAGGCGGTTCAGCGACAGCTGGCCGGCTGACGCCCGGGGTCGCGCGCCGCGCACCGTCGGGCGGGCCCGCAGGTTCCCGAGGGGGCGCCGGCCACGGCGCGAGATGTACCCGCACGCGGTCATGGCCGCGCCCCGGGCCAAGGCCCTGACCGCGTGTGACTTCCCGAGCCGGTGAGGGGGGCTCAGGAAGTCGAACGCGAGCGTGCTCGCCGGCGAGGGTGTCCTTCGCCACGGCCGGCGCGGTCTACGACGCGGGCTTCTCGGACGAGTCGCGCGGTATTGGTGGCGATCGGCCGGCCGAACATCTGCCCTCCAGGTCACAGTGCCCATATGTGCGATTACCGGAAGTGGCCTTCCGGCTGTACGTTTCCGTGCTCCGCGCGCTCTGAAAGGGAAACAGGTCAGGCAGACGGAGGTGCGGCGAGGTGAATGGCATGTGGTTGCTGGCGGCGGCTGCGGTGGTCAGTGTGACGGGCGCGGTGGCAGCGGCAGTGGTCCATGTGGCGCGGGAAATGGCCCGTGCGCGCACGATGGTCCGGCTGGCGCGTCTGTTGCCCCTGGGCGGGTCCGTGCGCTACCGCTCGGTGGACGGACAGGGCGCCGCCGCTGCTGAGTGGGAGCTCACTCTTCCCGCATCGTGCGCCTGTCCCGAAGTCCCGCCCGCCCGGCGTGGGAAGGGCCGCAGTGGAGCGGGGCGATGAGGAGTGGGAAGCGCTCTACCGCCGGCACTGGCGAACTGTGCTCAGCGCCGCGACGCTTGCCCCCGGCGGGTCGGCGCACGACGGCTGGGACGGAGTCCAGCACGCCTTCTGCCAGGCGTGGAAGCGCCTCCGCGACGAGTCCCTCCCGCCCGTCCGCGACTGGGCCCGATGGCTGCGCAAAGTCGCCGTGCGCCATGTCGTCCAGGTGGCGAAGTCCAAGCCCGGAGAGCGCCCTCTGCACGACCACCACGGCCAGGATGTGCAGCAGGACACCCCGTTACTGGAGAACTGGGTAACACTCAAAGAGAAGTACCACCGGACGCTTCGGGCGATCGCGAAGCTGCCGGTCCGGCAGCGAGAGGCGCTGGCCCTCACGTGCATCGCGGGTCACTCCGTCAAGGAGACCGCGCGGATCATGGGCGTGGAGCCCGGAACAGTGCGTAGCCTGACCAACCAGGCTCGCAAGGCCCTCGCACGGACAGGAGAGGAGCACCGCGATGGCTGGTGACCAGGACCCGCCCTCCACCGAGGCCGACATGAAAGCGCTCCTCTCCAGGACTGAGCAGGCCATCGAACAGGCAGTGGAGACGGGGTTCGACGAAGAGGCAGGGCTACGGCAACTCCGCCTTCGCATCGCCGCGGAGAACGAAGCCGTCGGCGCCGATCATCATCACACCGCCGCGGCCCACACAACGGTGCCGGCCGCCGCTGAACTCGGAGAAGAGACCGGGCCCTTGCAGACCCGCCGCCGCCACGTCACAGCCATCGCAGCCGACCGCCCCGACAACGCACAGACCGATCCGCGCCTCGTTGCTCTGGAGACTGCCCTCGACCGCCTGGAGCGGGACTTGGAGGGCTATCGCGCCCCGCTTCCCGATCGGGACATCGCCCTGCGGGAGATCGAAGTGATCAGAGCTCACACCATGCCCTCCGCCGACGGAACCGTCGATCCTCACGTGCTTCAGCAGAGTCTTCTGCTCATCGCCGCTTCCCTGGGAAGCAATCCGGCTCTGGCGGCGGGCGTCCAGGCCCTACGACACGCGATCGAACTGTTCGTGGTGCAGTGGCCCTTCTGGCCAGAACGACGGCCCCGGGTATGACCGGGGCTCCGCCACGGAGAGGCCGTCGACGCGCTCCCGGTCGCCGAGGAGAGCCACGATGGCTACGGGGCACCTACGGCATGCCTGACTCGGAGCGGCGAAGCCGGTGCCGATGCCCCGCCCTCGGAGCGCGGTACCGGACAGCTCACCTGCCGTCGGACGGCAGTGGCGGCCCGCGCCGACGTGATCGCGCTGGTCAGGCCGACGGGCCGGTGCGGTGCACCGGCCCGTCGGGTGTCTCCGGGTGATTCTGGCGTCAGTGGTGTCGTCCGCGCCGCTGACGGGTGGCGAGGACCGCTGTCGCGCCCGCGCCGAGCAGCACGGCGGTGAGGGCGATGAGGCTCCCGAGGCCGGACGTACCGGTTTCGGCGAGGCCGCCGTCCGGTGCCGGGGTGTTGGGCGCCGGGTCCGTCGGCTGCGCCGGGGGCGGTGTCGGGGACGGGGATGCGGGCGGTGTCGGGGACGGGGATTCCGGCTCCGGGATGTGGACGCCGGCGTCGATCGTGTGATCGACACCTCCCGGTGTGTCCGGCGCGGTGACCGGGGCGTAGCCGTTGCAGAGCCGGCCGGAGGTCGGCGGGGTCACATTGGAGTCATGGACCCGGTCGTCACCGGCAAGCGGCAGTGTGAACCGTAGATCGTCGGCAGCCGGCCGGCCCGGTACCCCGCTGGTGTCCGCCGTGCAGACATCGAACTGCACGGTGTACTCGGCGCCCGGTGTCAGCTCGTAGTCCGCGCCGACCCCGCCGAAGTAGTACTCACCGGCGGCATCGGTCGTGGTCGTGGCGACCTGCTCGCCATCGGCGTCCAGGAGGTTGATCGTCGCACCCGGCAGCAGTACGTGCCCCGGGTCCTGGAGGCCGTTGCGGTCGCCGTCGTACCAGACCACGTTGCCGATCTGGATCGGTGCGTTCGCCGCGGCGTACGCGATGTCGCCGAGGCCGCCGGCCTTGCCGAACCCGTTCTGGTTCGGGCCGACGAACTCGTACGCGTTGTTGACCGGGTCGTTGCCGGGGCCGAGGCCGGTGGCGACGTCGTAGTAGCCGGTTCCGCTGGTGATGACCCGGCCGGCCGGGTCCATCTGCGTGCTGACGGCCCACTGCTGCTGCGGGATGTAGGCGACCGACCCCAGGGCGGACTCCTGGTGCGGCCCCGGCTGGGTCGCGGAGCCGCCGTTCGGGAAGAAGTCACCCGGGAAGTACTCGACGACGCTGCCGGGCTGGACCCCGTCGAGGGTCGGGTCCGTGGCGTGGTCGGGGCAGATTCCGGTGCCCTCCCAGTCGTATCCGCCGTCGGGCCTGGCGCAGGCCATGCTGATGTCACCGCCGGACATCCCGTTCTGCGGTGTGGCGTTGCCCGGCCTCGGGTCAAGGCCGCCCCAGCTCACGACGTCCATGAACCGGTCGCGGAAGCCGAGGATCAGCGAGCCGTCGCGGGCGAAGGCCATACCGGCCAGCGCCGGCTGCGGATTGATCATCGCGCCGTTCACCTGGAAGGAGTCCCAGTCCGCCAGGTCGGTGTTCCACGGGTTCCAGTGGTTGACCTGGTCGCGGCCGGAGGCGCCGCTGATCACGTTGCCGCGCTCGAAGTCCAGCGGCTGGGACAGGACGGTGGTGAATTCCTCGCCGTCATAGGTGGCGACGACGGCCTTCAGGTCCGCACGGTCCTGCGTGCTCTCGGCGCTGCACACGCCTCCGATGTACAGGGTGCCGTCGTGGGCGGCCACACTGAACGGACGCCAGTCCCCGGCCGACGCGCAGCCCGGGTCGGGGATCGGCACGGTCTCCTCGGGCGCCGAGGCCGTGGGCCCGGTCGCGTCGAAGCTGACCAGGCTTCGGGTGAGCAGGTTCACCGCGTACAGGGTCGAGCCGTCCTCCGACAGGGCCAGGCCGCCGATGCTCTCCTTGCCCGGTGCGTCGGTGAACCCGGCGTCCTTGATCAGGTTGGCGGTGTCGTGCGGTGTCTCCGTGGCGTCCGGCACCGTCGCGAACAACGTCGGGGCACCGCCGTCGGCCGGCTGGACGTAGATCGCGTTACCGCCCTCCGGCCCGTACTCGGTGTACCTGCGGGCGAACGCCGACTGGAACAGCTGGTCGCGGAACCGGTCGTAGGCCAGCCCGTAGGTCGTGCCCACCTGGTCCTGGGTGTTGAGGACCTCCGGGCACGCCGCCCCTTCGGAACAGATGCCCCGGGCGTCCGTCCCGAACGCCACCAGTGCCCGGGTGTCCGTCCCGCCCGCGCCGCTCTGGATCGGTACGAAGTAACGGGAGTCGGGCAGTGCGTAGTCGGCCGGGTTCCAGACCCCGGTGGTCACCGAGTCGTCCTGGCCGTCCGAGACGTCCACGAACGTGGTGAAGCTGTCGAAGTGGTTCGGCGCGGTCGAGGCGGGCGCCGCCCGCAGATAGTCCCCATGGGATTCGGGGACGGAGACGTCGACCCGGTACCGGCCGCCGGCCAGCTCGTTCGACGGCGGCACGACGACCCTTCCGGTGACATCCGTGATACCGGTGACACGGTCGCCCGCGGGGTCGGTGACATCGACCCGCATTCCCTGCTGAGGCACATCCATCGTCGCGTTGATCACGCCGGTGCCGAAGAAGTCCCGCAGTACCTCGACGGTCAGGGTGCCGTCCGAGGCCGCGGCTCCGGCCTGCCCGGCGCCGATCAGGATCGTGCCCGCGCCGCCTCCTACCAGGAGCATGCCGGACAGCCCCATCCGCAGCAGTACACCTAATCGCATAGCGCTCCTCTCGTCCTGGGCCAACGCAAACCCAGCGACTTTCGCGCAAAGACTCTACAGTTGACGACCCGTAGTGTTCGGCCAATCACGGAGTTCGGGGTGCCTCGGTGAGAACTGTTATCTCGCGCCATGTGCGGAGCATGTGGAGTAGCGGAGCCCGGGATGTCGGAGCGCGGGGCATCAAGGCGCGGAGCGGTGGCGCGCGGAGCACCGACATCAAGCGGCGTCGCCGGTGGCCACGACGACGGTGGGCAGCGGCAGCCGTCGTCTGCGTCGCGGCTGCCACGACCGGCGCCTTCGTCCTCCTCGGCGACGGCGATGGCCCCGCCGCCCCGCGGGCGTTGACCTCGGACGAAGTGAACCGGCTGGCCGTCACGCGATTCCTCAACTACGAGGCCGGAGGCCGGGCAGTGACGATCACCGTGCCGAACGTCAACGGTGGGCTGGTCCTCACCGCATCAGTCGACTACCGCACCCACACCGGTTACGGGGTGGTGCGAGGGACCGGGCGCGACACGTCCAGCGACGGGCTGATCCGGTGGACGGCCACCACCGTCCTCGTCCACCCCATGGCGGACCCCCCGGCAGTCGTCCCGGCGTCACCGCCCGCGGACGGTTGGCACAGCCGCCCGCTGCTGACATCCGGCATGACCCTGGACAGTGCGCTGGCCATCGTGCTCGACCTCGGCAGCGACCGGCCGGACAACGCCGCGCTGCTGCCGCAGAACGGCGCCACCTGGGTCGGGCAGGAGCAGGTACGCGGCCATCGGACGGACGTCATGAGCGGGCCGCGCGCCCAGGCCGACTCCGGTGCCGGCACCGAAGCCGACGCCAGCACCAGCACCAGCACCAGCACGTCACAGACCGTGCGTTACTGGATCGGCTCGGACGGCACCATGTACCGGGTGGAGGCCGCTGTCGCCTCCGCGCCCGAGCCGGTGGTCTTCGACTTCGACACCCAGGCGTATGTCCCCATCCAGCCGCTGCCCGGAGCCACCCCGACGCCGTAGCCGCCGCTCACGAGGTCTGTACCCGCGCGCTGTCGGCGAGCAGGGACGGCGACGGCAGCGCGATGTCCTCGATGACCGGTAGCACCGGAACGTCCGGCACGACGGTGGCGCCGACCGTGCCGGCCCGCGGCAACTCCGGCTGCGGGTCGGGCGCGGCCACGTCGGTGAAGGGGATGCCCGCGGGCGCCGCCGGACCGCTCCAACTGCCGGAGGGCGTGGGGGATGTGGCGGGGACAGGGCAGGACGCGGTGGAGGCGAGCCCGGCGGGCACGGTCGTGTGAAGCTCGTTCCCCTCCAGGCAGTTGCCCTGTCCCCGGGTGGCGGTGGGGAACGTCAAGCCGATGTCGACGCCGTTGGCGGTGAAGGTGTTGTCCGTGATCCGGTTGCCGTCCGCCGTCAGGTCGGCGGTCGCGGTGATCACGAGCCCGGCGTTGGTGTTGCCGGTGACCCGGTTGCGGATGAACCGGTTGTCGCTGCCGCCGTCGACGCCGATGCCGATGCCCCAGCCGCCGTCGGCCTGTTCGGGGGTCTGCGGCTGCTGGTTGTCCGCGATCAGGTTCCCCGCGATGACGGCGTCGCGCTGCGGGAGCAGTTTCTCCTGGTGGTCGGAGTTGGTGGTCAGTCCGACACGGTTGCCGACCAGACGGTTGCCGACCACATACATGTCACCACTGGCGTTGGTGCCCTCGTAACCGACCGCGTTGAGTTCGGAGACGTTGTCCCGCACCACGATCCGGCACGGCCTGCACTGGCCGACATAGATCCCCGAGTCCGCCCCGCCCGAGGTGTGGGAGTGCTCGATGACACCGTTCTGCGCGGAGAACGCGTAGATGCCATAGAGGCCGTTACGGGTCGCGGTCACATGCGACACCAGGAACGAATCCAAGAGGCTGACAGGTTCCTCACCGGTGTCGTAGCCACCGCTCCCCGGCAGTGCGGCGACCGCCGCGGCCGAACCGGTGACCAGCACCCCGTTGTGCGTGTTGTTGCGCACGGTCAGGTTCTCCACGGCCACCCCGGGCGCCGTGACGACCACGCCGTTCGGCTGCCGCACCTGCCCGTCGATGACCACCTCTGCCCGGGACTCGCCCCGCAGAGTGATGCGCTCCGTGTCGATCCGCACCGACTCGTGGTACACGCCCGGCGCCACCAGCACCAGGTCACCGGGCCGCGCCAGGGACACCGCGTCCGAGATCGTCGGAGCGTCGGCAGGCACCCGGATCGTCACCTCCGCGCCGTCCGGCCGCCGACCCTCGCCCGATCCGTCGTCGCCACCGCCGCCACCGCCGCCACAGCCGGTCACCAGCGTCAGTGCGCCCAGGGCAGCCGCCACCACGCGGAGAGCTAATCGAGTCATGATCCCAGTCTGGCACGGCGTCGCCCCGCCGGAACGTCGAACTCTCGCTCGCAACAGGGCGGTTGAGCGGCAGCCTGAGGCCGGGTGTGGCATCGTACGCATCATGCACCGGGCCGACCATCCCCCGTCACGCCGTGCGTTCCTCGATGTCACCGGTGTCACGGTGGCCGCCGGTCTCCTCGCCGGGTGCTCAGGGGACTCCGCCCGGTCCGCCCGGTCCGGCGATCCCGCCCCTTCCGCGCCGGCCACGCCCACGCCGGCCACACCCGCGCCGGCCACGCCCACGCCGGTCGCGGTGACGGGCCGGCATCAGGCGGGCGTGACGCTTCCCCGGTCGGCCCAGCCCCACCTGCTGGCCCTGGTGGCCGACCTCGGCGCCAGGGTGACGCCCGGCCCTCTCCTGGCCGAACTCGGCGAGGCCGTCCGCACCCTCACCGCCGGGTCCGACCCACGACTGCTGGGCCTGTTCCCGGGCGATCTGACCGTGACCGTCGGCGTGGGCCCACGGCTGGTACGGGCGGTCGGTGCCACCCTGCCCGGCGCGGCCGACCTCCCGCGGTTCTCCCGCGAGCGTGTCGCCTCGCGGGAACGCGGCGGTGATCTGCTGATCCAGATCTGCGCCGGCGACGCCCTGCTCCTGCCGGTCGCTGCCGCCGCGCTCCTGGACCAGGCCGGCGACCGCATCCAGGAGCGCTGGCGGCAGTTCGGACGCCGCGGTACGGAGGTGCCCGTGGCCGAGGACCGCTCCGCACCGCGCAACCTGCTCGGTTTCATCGACGGCATCGTGGGCCCGCACACCACCGCCGAGCAGGAACGTGACCTGTGGCTGGCCGGCCCCCCCGCGGTCGCCAACGGCACCCTGGCCGTACTGCGGCGCATGGAAATCGACCTGACACGGTTCGCCGCCCTGTCCGTCGCCGAGCAGGAGGCGGTCTTCGGGCGGCGCCGGGCCAGCGGCGTACCCCTCTCCGGCGGCAGCGTCGACTCGGCCCCCGGACTCGGCGCCAAGACACCCGACGGGCGCTATCTCGTCCCCGTGGACGCCCACGTACGCAGAGCGAACCCCACGGTGGTCGGCGTCGGCCATATGCTCCGCCGCTCCTACAGCATCGACGCCCCCGCCCCCGGTCTGCTCTTCATCAGCTTCCAGAACGACCTGCGGACCTTCACGGCCACGCTCGCCCGCATGGACACCTCCGACGCGCTGCTGCCCTTCACCACCACGACCGCCAGCGCGACCTTCTTGATCCTCCCCGGGTACGACCCGGGAAGCCCGCTCGGTTCCACCCTGTTCGGCTGATCCACGATCACCACATGTGACCTCCACGGATACGCATCGCCGGTATCGTCCAGCGGCCCGACCCCGAGACGTTCGAACGCAGCCGGGGGCCGGGGGCCGGAGGTCGACGACCTGAGCTGGCCGCCGCCAGGTGCGCGAGAGGGTCCGCCGATCACGGGGCCCGGCCCCGGGGGTGCCGGCCCGGCGGCAGGTCAGCGGGTGGCGAGGTGCTCCAGTGTGTCGATCACGCGGTTCGAGAAGCCCCACTCGTTGTCGTACCAGGCGACCACCTTGACGTGGCGGCCGTCGACGCGGGTGAGGGCCGAGTCGAAGATCGACGAGGCGGGATTGCCCGTGATGTCGGACGACACGAGCGGGTCGTCCGAATATTCGAGGATGCCGGCGAGCGGGCCCTCCGCCGCCGCGCGGTACGCCGCCAGCACGTCGTCGCGCGTCACGTCGCGGGCCACGGTCGTGGTGAGTTCGACGATCGAGCCCACCGGCACCGGCACGCGGATCGAATCGCCCGACAGCTTGCCGTCGAGGTTCGGCAGCACCAGGCCGATCGCCTTGGCGGCGCCGGTCGTGGTCGGCACGATGTTGACGCCGGCGGCTCGGGCGCGACGGGCGTCGCGGTGCGGACCGTCCTGGAGGTTCTGCTCCTGCGTGTAGGCGTGCACCGTCGTCATGAACCCGTGTTCGATACCGGCGAGTTCGTCGAGGACCGCGGCCAGCGGCGCGAGCGCGTTGGTGGTGCAGGAGGCGTTCGAGACGATCGTGTGCGCGGCCGGGTCGTAGGCGCCGGTGTTGACCCCGAACGCGAGCGTGACGTCGGCGCCGTCCGACGGCGCGCTGACCAGTACCCTCTTCGCGCCCGCGTCGAGGTGGGCGCGGGCGGCCTCGGCCGAGGTGAAGCGGCCGGTGGCTTCCAGGACGATGTCGACGCCGAGTGCGGCCCACGGCAGCCGCGCCGGTTCGCGCTCGGCCAGCACCGTGATCCGGCGGCCGTCGACGACGAGGGCGTCCCCGTCGACGGTCACCGGGCGCCCGAGCCGGCCGGCCGTGCTGTCGTAGGCCAGCAGCCGAGCGAGGGTGGCGGGCTCCGTCAGGTCGTTGACGGCGACGATCTCCAGGGGGCTGTCGCGCTCCAGCAGCGCGCGCAGCGCATTGCGTCCGATGCGGCCGAATCCGTTGATGGCGATGCGAGTCATGAGTGGTGTCCCTTCCCTTCCCCACCAGGCTCGCCCGCGGACGGCGCCGCTGACAGTGGCGGGATCGCCACCGTTCAAAAGGATCCTGCCATGCGGTGCTGGGCGGGTCACTCGCCCCGGGTGAAGGTGCGCCGGTACTCGCTCGGTGTGGTGCCGAGGATGCGCTGGAAGTGCAGGCGCAGGTTCGCGCCGGTGCCGAGCCCGATGTCGGCGGCGATCTGTTCGACGCCGCGCTGCGAGCGTTCGAGCAGTTCGCGGGCCAGGTCGATGCGGGCGCGCATCACCCACTGCATCGGCGTGTAGCCGGTCTCCTCGACGAAGCGCCGGGAGAACGTGCGCGGCGAGACCCCCGCCCGCCGCGCCAGGATGTCGAGGGTGAGGGGCTCGCCGAGCCGGTGCAGCGCCCACTCGCGGGTGGCGGCGAACCGCTCGCCGAGCGGCTCGGGGACGCTGCGCGGCACGTACTGGGCCTGGCCGCCGCTGCGGTAGGGGGCCGCGACCAGCCGCCGGGCCGCGTGGTTGGACGCGGCCACTCCGAGGTCGCCGCGCAGGATGTGCAGGCACAGGTCGATGCCGGAGGCGGCGCCGGCCGAGGTGAGCACGCCGCCCTCGTCGACGAACAGCACGTTCTCGTCGACCCGGACGAGCGGATGCCTGGCCGCCAGTGCCCGCGTGTAGTGCCAGTGCGTCGTGGCGCGCCTGCCGTCGAGCAGGCCCGTGGCGGCGAGCGCGAAGGCGCCCGTCGAGATGGCGGCGAGCCGCGCGCCCCGGTCGTGGGCGGCGATCAGTGCCTCGACGACGGCCCGCGGCGGGTCGTCGCGGTCCGGGAACCGGTAGCCGGGGACGAAGACGATGTCGGCCCACGCGAGCGCGTCGAGGCCGTGGGCGACGTCGTAGGCGAGGCCGTCGCCGCCGGTCACGGGACCGGGTGCCGCCCCGCACACCCGCACCTCGTACGGCATGCTCGCGCGGGTCGTGAACACCTGCGCGGGAATCCCGACATCGAGCGGCTTCGCACCCTCCAGCACGAGGACGGCGACGCGACGCAGGCGGGGTGCGGGCACAGGAAGAGGGTACGGGGGGCCGAATCCGAAGGACGCCCACCGTGCCGCGAGCGACACCGGCTGGTTGGTACCAGGGTCCTCACGGCTCGATCCGTTCCTCCCGCGAGGCGCGGCTCAGTTCTGGAAGGTGAAGTCCCGGACGAAGAGCTCCGGCTGGATGCCGTCCGGCCACTCGGCGACGAAGTACAGGTCGTGCACGCCGCCGGGGTCGGTGACCGGGGCGGTGAATGTCTGGTAGACGCGGTCGTCGACCGAGGTCGAGCCGGTGTCGGGGAGGTCGTCATAGCGCGCGACGACGGGCCCGTCCGGGGAGTCGGCGTGGACGGTGAAGGTCACCCCGGCCTCACCGGTGGCGAACTCCATGGCCAGCCGGTCGATGTCCTGGACGTCGATCCGGGGGAACATGAACCAGTTCCCGGAGTCGGGGACGAACAGCTGCCCGGTGTAGAGCCCGACGCCTTCGCCCTCCGGGTAGGTGCCGGCGCTGTACTGCCGGGGGTGCAGGACGGTGTCGCTCTCCGCGGTGAGGGCGGGGGCGCCGCCGGTGCCGCCGGTGTCGGTGTAGGTGGCCTGGACGATGTGGAACACGTAGGCGCCCGGCCCGTGTTCGGCGTCGCGTCCTGGCGTGAGGACGCCCCGGCAGTCGGCGCCGGGGGTCGCCTCGGCCATGGGGTGGCCGTGTTCGTTGTGGCCCAGCAGGTAGGTCACCTCGATCCGGCCGCAGTCGATCCGCGCGTCGTCGGGGTCCTCGACGTGGACGGTGAACGGGATGTCCTCGCCGAATTCGGAGAAGGTGCCGTCGGCGGGGGTCTGGATGGTCACGACGGGCCGGGTGTTGCCCGCGACGACGGGCACGCCGGTGGTCGCCGAGCGGCCGCCGGTGTCGGTGACCGTCAGCCGGGGCTGGAACTCCCCGGCTGTCGTGAAAGTGTGCGAGGCCGTCGCCTCGGTGGCGTCGGTGGTGCCGTCGGCGTCGAAGTCCCAGGCGTAGCTGAGCGCGTCGCCGTCCGGATCGTGCGACCCGGAGGCGTCGAAGTCCACCGACAACGGCAGCGGGCCGGAGTCGGCGCTCGCCTCGGCCACGGCGAGGGGGGCGCGGTTCCCTTCGACGTAGTCGATGCGGTACAGGCCGGCGTCGTCGTTGCTCGATCCCCAGCCGTTGCCGTACTCCAGGACGTACAGCGAGCCGTCGGGGCCGAACTCCATGTCCATGGGCTTGGCGAAGTCCGTCTCCGGCAGGAACTCCCGCATGTCCCGGGGAGCGCTCAGGTCCCCGGTGAAGCGCGCGGTCTGCACCCAGTCCGTCGTCCAGTCGTAGAGGAAGCGGCGGCCGTCGAACCACTCGGGGAACTTGGTGGTCGAGGTGCTGTCCTCGTCGTAGTGGTACATCGGCCCCGCCATGGCGCCGCCGCCGTAGAGCTCGGGGAAGTAGTCCTGGCGGTCGTAGGTGTAGTAGATGGTGGCGGGTTCGATCGGGGGCAGGTCGACCAGCCCGGTGTTGTGGGGCGAGTCGTTGACCGGGCTGCCGCAGTCGAACCACGGGCCCGGCTCGTCGGTGACGTAGTTCCAGTCGTTGTAGGGCTGGTTGTCCATGGTGCAGTAGGGCCAGCCGTAGTTGCCCGGCTCGGTCATCAGGAAGAGGCGGACATGGCCGGCGGGGCCGCGTTCCGGGTCGGGCAGGATGGCGTCGGGGCCGTAGTCGGCCACCCACAGCGCACCCGTCTCCTCGTCGTAGTCGCCGAGGGTGAACGGGTTGCGGAAGCCCATCGCGTAGATCTCCGGGCGGGTCCTGTCCTCGCGGTCCCGGCGCTCGGCGAAGAGATTGCCGCGCGGGATGGAGTAGCCGCCCTCGCGCCGGGGGGTGATGCGCAGGACCTTGCCGTTGAGGTCGTTGGTGTTCGCGGACGTCCGCTGGGCGTCACCGTCCTCCTGACCCGGCCGCTCGTCGGTGCCGGGGAACCCCCGGGAGGCGCAGCAGTTGGTGTTGTCGCCGGTGGCGATGAACAGGTCCCCGCCCTCCGTCATGAGCAGGTCGCCCGCGCTGTGCCCGCCGCCCACCCCCGCCGGGTGCGGGATGTCGATGACCGGCGTCTCGGATTCCAGGTCGAGCACGTTGTCGTCGGCGAGGGTGAAGCGAGCCACCCGTGAGACGTAGGAGGTGTCCCAGTCCGGCCGGGAGAAGTGCAGGTAGAGATGCCCGGTGCGCTCGAAGTCCGGCGCGAGCGCCAGCCCGACCATCCCCAGCTCACCCGTGACCCGGACGGGGACCGTCCCCGCCACCACCGAGGCCCCCTCCCGCGGATCCCAGACCTTGACCCTGCCGTCGCGCTCGATGTAGATCAGGCGGCCGTCGGGGGCCACGGCGATGCGCATCGGCTGGGTGAGGTCGTTGTTCTCCAGCAGCACCTTCTCGAAGCGGTCGTCGGCGGGGACGGGCGGCTCCTGGTGGCCGCCGTCCGCCGCGGAGATCGGCGGCAGCATGAACAGGGAGATGGTGAGGGCGAGCAGACACGTCGCCAGCTGCCGGAGCCGCCGTCCTGGGTATGAGCGGGTCATCGCGGTCCTGCCTCCCGGAAGGGGCTGTGGGGGATGGACTCCTGCAAGGGCGACGGCAGTTCACCGACCGCAGAACCTTATCGATGGTAAGGATTCCGCGACAAGGGTCATGCACGCACCGACCACCATCCGCCGACCCGTCGGCCCCGACCCGTCGGCCGCCGCGCCTACCATGGCCGCATGGCGGAACGAGGGCCGTACGCGAAGGGTGTGGCCAGGCGCGAGCAGATCATCGACACGGCGCTGCGGGTGCTGGCCGACCGGGGCTACCGCAAGACCTCGCTCCGCGCGATCGCCAGGGAGCTGGGGCTCCAACCGGCGCACATACTGCACTACTTCTCGTCGCGGGAGCGGCTGCTGGAGGCCGTCATCGAGGCGTGGGACCGCTCCACGGGAGAGGCCGCCGCCGCGCGGGCCGGCACGACCGACCGGGGCTTCCTCGCGGTCTGGCCGGAGGGCGTGCGGCACAACGCGGGCGTCCCGGGCCTGGTCCACCTGTACACCGCCTTCGCCGCCGAGGCCGCCGACGACAGCCACCCGTCCCACGCGTTCTTCCTGCGCCGCTTCGCACGGGTGCGCGGGTTGATCACCGAGGATCTGGAACGAGGCCGGGCGACCGGCGTCTATCCGCCGGATCTGGACCCCGGGCGGGCCGCGGTGCGGCTCATCGCGTTGTCCGACGGGCTTCAGCTGCAATGGCTGATCGACCCGCGGATCGACATGGCCGCCGAACTGGAACACGGCATCGCGACCCTCAGATCCCCCCGCTGAGGCCCACCCGGCACGCCCATCCGCCGCGCCCGCCACGCCTCCTCGTCCTCCCGCGAGGGGCCCTCAGCGGCGGACGGCCTGGAGTCTCGACGTCCCCTCGACCGGGTTCGTGCCGACCACGTACAGGGTCCGTTCGTCCCAGGCCACGGGGGTGAGGAAGCCGAAGTCGTCTCCGGTGTCCTGCGGAAGAAGGCCCTCGACGGCCGGGGTGCCGTTCGCCGGATCCAGCCAGGCGACGTGGTGACGGGTGCGGCCGTCGTCGGCCTCCGCCTCGTAGAACACCAGCGGCTCCTCGTCCACGTCGCCGACCAGGAACCCGTCCTCGGGGAAGTCCCGCCGCCACCGTTCCTCGCCGGTCTCCACGTCGATGCCGCGGACGAGGTCGGGATCGTCGTCGTCGTTGGAACTCCGCGTGATCAGCAGCGAGTCCGTGAGGTGGCGGTCCACCGCCTCGTAGGCGGCGGCGCGTTCGGCGGAGCCGATCTCCAGGTCGCTGTCGATGTACTCGACCGGGATCTCCCTTCGCGCCTCGCCGTCGTCGCCGTACACGGTCACTCCCGTGCGCGAGCTCAGCGTCAGCGGCTCGTCGGCGAAGAGGGCAGCGCCGCGCAGGAACGACGGCGCCTCCGGCCGTGTCCACAGCTCCGCACCGGTCTCCGTGTCGAACACCGTCAGCCGGCCCTCGCGGTCTCCGGTGGCCGCGCACTCGGCCATCGCGAGGGTGTGCCGGGCCGAGAACTGCCAGCGTGACCCCGGCAGGGCGCAGTCCTCACCCCCCGGCACCTCCAGCGCCGGCAGCTCCTCTCCGTCCTCCACGGCGAAACGATGCGGGCCGCGCGGCTGCCTGCCGACATCCACGGTGACCACCCGCTCCCCGACGGTGACGGGCACCTCGTCGTTGTAGCCGACGGCGCTGTCGTCGGGCCGCGTCAGGTCCTCGCTCCACAACACCTCGCCCCCCAGGGTGTCGACGGCGGCGAGCACGGTGCAGTTCGGGTGATCCCCCGGATCGTCCTCCGGCCGGTAGAGCACCGCGCCGACGCCCTGACCGTTCACGTCGCCGCTCGTCGCGCACGGGACGAGGTCGCCGCCCCCCGGGTGTTCGAGCCGCCAGAGCTCCTGCCCCGACTCCGGGTCGAGGCCCCACACCCCTCCCCGGGTGAGGAGGACGACCACCCCGTCCGACAGCCAGACGCGGCGGATCTCCACCGTCGTCGCGGCGGTGTCGGGGTCCCCTCCCTCCACCGGCCGGGTCCGCCACAGCTCCGCCATGGCACCGGCGGGCTCCGCCGGGCCGCCGGGCTCGCCGGACC
>NZ_LAVK01000688.1 GCF_001083795.1 Streptomyces sp. SBT349 | reverse complement strand
GGGCGGAGGGGCCAGTGGAGGGGTCAGTGGAGGGCTGCCAGCTTCTCCCGGTAGCCGCGGGCCGGGGCCGCGTCGCGGAAGGGTTCGAGACGGCGCTCGAAGTCCTGGAGGTACTCGTGCGCCCGCACCGAGCGCATCTCGCTCGCCTGTGCCGCGGCCTCGGCGGCCAGGGTGCAGGCGTTCTCCACGTCCCCGAGGCCGAGCCGCGCGCTGGCCAGCACGACGCGGCAGAAGAGCCTGCTGCGCGCGTACGCGGGGCTCCGCAGCTGGAGCGAGCGCTCGGCGTGCCGGGCCGCCGCCCGGTACTGCTTCAGGTCGCGGTGGCAGTGGCCGAACTCGTCGGCCAGCTGCGCCTCGTCGAAGAAGCGGGCCCAGGGCGGCACCTCCTCCCCCGGCCTGGCGGACTCCAGGGCCCGCTCGGCGCGGGCCAGCGCCGCCGTGCAGGCGCGGACCTCGCCCAGCAGCCCGTGCCCGCGCGCCTCGACGGCGTGGAGGAGGGCCTGCACGACCGGCGGGACCGAGCTGGCCATGCCCTGCTGGGCGACGCGGGCCAGCTGGACCGCCTCGCGCCCGTGCCCCAGGTAGACCGCCTGGCGGCTCATGGAGACCAGCACGAAGCTGCCGTAGCTGCGGTCGCCCGACGCCTGGGCCAGCCTGAGGGCCTGCACGAAGTACCGCTGGGCCAGGCCGTGGGCGGCGATGTCGTACGCCGTCCACCCGGCGAGCCTGGTCAGATCGGCCGCGGCCGAGAACAGCCGCCGTCCGGTCTGCTCGCCGTAGCTGCCGCGCAGCATCGGCTCCATCTCGTGCTCCAGGTACCGCACCAGCGCCTGGCGCGCGTGCCCGCCGCCGTAAGCCTGGTCCAGGGTGTGGAAGAGGTCGGCCACCGAGCGCAGCGCCGTGATGTCGCCCGCGGTGACGCGCTGCCCCGGGCCGCGCTCGACGCGGTCGAGCCTGGTCGGCCGGACCCCCGGCGGCGGTGGCGGCGGCGGCAGGCCCGGACGTCTGGGCCCCGGCGGGCCGGGGGGCGCGGGGGCGCGCACGACGCCCCTGGCCTGCTCGGGCACCCTCGCGGCGGGCGATGGCGG
>NZ_LAVK01000687.1 GCF_001083795.1 Streptomyces sp. SBT349 | reverse complement strand
CCCTCCACATCCACCGGCCGAGCACCCACCGGAGGCCACACACCACCCGCATCCCACCCATCCGAACCCCGGCCCGAAACACCCCCCGCCAACACCGCCACCGCATGACACGTCCAGGGATGATCGATGTCCGTATCGCGATCGTCGGGTCGGGAATAAACCATGACCTCGCGGCGGCCGTGCGCATCCTCGACGCCGACCCTCACTTGGATCTGTACGGCGTCGTGCTTTCGCAACATCAGGGGAGCTTGAAGGGTGAGTTCCTCCAGTTCCTCACAGCCGACCTGATCCGCAGCCCGGACCACCGTCTCCAGCAGCGCGGCCCCAGGGACAACCACGGTCCCAGCCACCACGTGGTCGGTCAGCCACGGGTGGGTAGAGGCCGACAGGCACCCCGTCAGCAGCCACTCATCATCGCCGGCCACCCTTACGGCCGCCCCCAGCAGAGGATGGTCCGCCGCTCCGAGCCCGAGCCCTCGTACGTCTCCTGCGCCGCGCGAACGACCGGCGTCCAGCCAGTACCGTTCCCGCTGGAAGGCGTAGGTGGGCAGGGCGACGCGGCGGGGATGGGTACCGGGGAAGATCGCGTTCCAGTCCAGGTCCACCCCGTGCACGTGAGCCTGTGCGGCACTGGCCAGGAACCGTGCCATCCCGCCCTGATCCCGGCGCAGGGTCTCCACCACCGCGCACTGAGCCCCCGCCTCCGCGAGCGTGTCACCGATACCGGCGATCAGCACCGGGTGGGGACTGGCCTCGATGAACACCCCCGCACCCGCCCGCGCCAACGCCGCCACCACCGGAGCGAACCGCACCGGCTCCCGCAGATTCCGCACCCAGTACCCGGCATCCAGCGTGGCGGTGTCCACCACCTCACCGGTGACCGTCGACCGGAACTCCACACCGCCCCCCACCGGACTGATCCCCGCGAGAGCCTGGATCAGTTCGTCGCGGATCTCCTCCACCTGCGGACCGTGGGAGGCGTAGTCCACCCCGATCCGCCGCGCCCACACCCCCTCAACCTCGCACCGCGCCAGCAGCTCCTCCACCGCCGCCACCTCACCGGACACCACCGTCGACGCGGGCCCGTTGACCGCGGCCACCCCGACCC
>NZ_LAVK01000686.1 GCF_001083795.1 Streptomyces sp. SBT349 | reverse complement strand
ACTCTCCCGCCCGTGCCCGCCGCCGTCCACTCTGCACCAGACCACCCAGAAGCCCTGGGAAACCTCCGCCGGCCACCGCATCAGCACGCAGCCTCCGCAGATCCACCTTCATCGGCACCACCAGAGCTGCGGGAACCCGCAGGGCCGCGTCGAACAACCCCATACCCTCAGCGGGGGTGAGGGGCAGGAAGCCGCCACGGCTCATACGAGCCTGGTCGACCGCACCCAGGTGAGCAGTCAATCCGGCGGACTGCTCCCACAGGCCCCAGGCCATCGACACACCGGGCAGGCCCGCCGCCCGCCGCCGGTGAGCCACCGCGTCGAGATAGGCATTGGCCGCCGCGTAATTGCCCTGCCCCGGCGAACCGATCAAACCCGATGCGGAAGAGAACACCGCGAACACCGACAGATCCATGTCCCGCGTCAGCTCGTCCAGATGGCCAACGGCCTTCACCTTCGGCCCGAACACATACGCCAACCGTTCCGGTGTCAGTGCGCCGATCACACCGTCGTCCAACACACCAGCGGTGTGGACAACACCGGTCAGCGGATGCTGCGCCGACACAGAACCCAGAAGCGCGGCCACGGCGTCCCGGTCGGCGACATCACACGCCGTCACAGCCACCGATTCGGCGCCCAACTCGCCGAGTTCGGCAACCAGCTCCCGCGCCCCCTCGGCCTCCAGACCACGCCGGCTGACCAGAACCAGATGCCGCACACCGTGCTCAACCACCAGGTGCCGGGCCAACAACGCACCCAGCGAACCCGTACCACCCGTAACCAGAACCGTCCCCTCAGAGTCGAAGGCGGCGGGGACATCAGAGATGTCGGGGACGGCACCACCGGTCGTGTCACGGACCAGACGTGGCGCGGACAACACCGTGCCCCGCACAGCGACCTGGGACTCGCCGGTAGCGAGCACAGCGGCGAGGACCGGTTCCATTTCGACGCCGGTGACGTCGAGGCCGGAGCCGGCGGGGTCGAGGTCGAGCAGAATGATCCGGTCGGGGTTCTCGCTCTGGGCGGCGCGGATCAGACCCCACACGGCGGCGCCGGCCGGATCCGTGACATCAGCGTCGCCGCCCGCGGGCACCGCACCCCGGGTAACGACCACCAGCTTGCCGCTCTCGAAAGCCGGGGCTACCAGCCATGCCTGGA
>NZ_LAVK01000685.1 GCF_001083795.1 Streptomyces sp. SBT349 | reverse complement strand
GCCGCGGTTCGCCCCGTTCCCCGGGCGCCGTCCGACGTCATCCCCGGGTGACCGCCTTGTACCCGGCGGGCACCCGCGCGTCCGGGCGGCGCAGGTACTGGGGCGTCGGCCCCGGCAGCTCCTCCCCCGCGGCCAGCCGCTCACCGGCGAGCGCCGCCAGCGCGGCGGCCGACGCGTGCGCGGGCAGGTCCTCGCGCGCGCCGGTGAAGGCTTCCGGATACAGCAGCGCGCCCGCCCCGGCGGCCGGCAGCCCGGCCACCTCCGCGGCGATCTCGGCCGGGCGGTCCACCGCCGGGCCGGCCACCCGCGTGCGGGCATCGGCGTAACGCGCCCAGTACACCTCTTTGCGCCGGGCGTCCGTCGCGACGACGAACGGCTCGTCGAGCCCCGTCGCGTAGGCGAGCGCGTCGAGCGTGCCCACGCCGTGCACCGGTATCGAACGGGCCGCGCCCAGCGCCGCGGCGGTCGCCAGCCCCACGCGCAGCCCCGTGTAGGGGCCGGGGCCCGTGCCGACGACCACCGCGTCCACCTCGGCGAGCGCGCGCCCGGCCTCGGCGAGCACCCGGTCCACGGCGGGCAGCAGCAGCTCCCCGTGACGGCGGGCGTCGACCGCCTCGGCGACGGCCAGCGCCCCGCCTGCCTCGGGCGCCGTCTCGTGGAGGGCGACGGTGACCGCGGGCGTCGCGGTGTCCAGAGCGAGCAAGAGCACGCGGCAAGCCTACGGCTCCCCGAACGGCGGGCGCGTCCCTGGTAGCGTCGATCCGTTCGCTCCGGACCGGTCTCCGGGGGGATCACGACCTCGCGACCCCGTCAGGGAAAGGCGGCAGCAGAACCGTGGCGCGCCATACCTCAGGCTCACGATCCGGTGTCTTCGTCACCACGCTGACCGTTGCCGCGCTCGCCGTCGTCGCCTTCTTCGCCTACCAGGCGTCCGCGTCGGACGACTCGCCGGCCGCCGCGGGCGGCGCCTCGCCCTCGGCCTCCCCCGAGGACGGCTCGGCCGGAGCGGAGGCCGGTGACGAGGACGAGGGGCCGCCGCCGGTGCCCGCCGAGTCGGGCGAGGGCAGGCGCGTGGTCTACTCGCTCGGCCAGCAGCGGGTCTGGCTGGTGGACGAGGACCCCGGCGGCTCGGGCGAGGAGGTCGAGACGACGTACCAGGT
>NZ_LAVK01000684.1 GCF_001083795.1 Streptomyces sp. SBT349 | reverse complement strand
TTCCGCAGCAGATGCGGCCCGCGGCCGGGCGGGGGGCCGCGGGCCGCATCTGCTGCGGAACGGGCGCCTGGGGAGCCGGGTAGGGCCTGGGCTCCCGCGCCTGCTGCGGGAAGTACGGCCCGGGCGCCTGCGGGGCGGGCGCGGCCGGCAACTGGTGCCTGACCGGCGTGGCCTGGTACCCCGGGTAGCCCGAAGGGGCCTGGGCGTGCGGATGCGGCTGGGCGTGCGAGGGAGCCGACGGAAGCGCCGGAAGGGCCGGAAGCGCGTGCTGCGCGGGGGCCGACGGGTAGCCCCCCATCGAATCGTACGCGGCGGGGACTCTGATGGGCGCGATCTGCGGGGTTCCCCGCTCGGCCACCAGCCTGTCGTAGATGGGGGTGTCAGGGAACGACGGTGAGGAGTAGCCACCGCCGTAGGGGCGCGGGGAGGTCATGCTCCATAAGTTAAGCCCACCATGTGCTCGTTGGGGAGACCGATTAGAGGGTCTTTTCGTGCCCTTGAACCGACGCGGTACGGCCAATTCGAATGAATTCCGGAAAAAACGTCGATCGGCCCTCTCATGATGTTGTATCAGGGGTCCGCCGAGAGGGCCACCGCCCGGGATGGCATAGTGGGCGGTGCCCGCAGAACAGGTGGCGTGACGACGGTCACCCGACGGAGGAACCCGCGATGCTCAAAGGTGCGAATGTCCCGGTCACGGCCAGCTCGGTCCGTGTCGAGATCGGCTGGAACACCGGTGCGGGAGTGCCCGATGTGGATGCCTCCGCGCTGCTGCTCGCTTCCGGCCGGGTCCGTTCCGACGCCGACTTCGTTTTCTACAACCAGCCGCGGCACGCCTCGGGCGCCGTGCGGTACGAGGGAAAGCAGCCTCAGGGCGCGTCGGTGACCGACCGCCTCGCCGTGGATCTCGCGACGGTCGAGCCCGGCATCGAGAAGGTGGCGCTGGTCGCCTCCGCGGACGGCGGCACGTTCGGCCAGGTCCCGGGGCTGCACATCCGGCTGCTCGACGCGGACGGCGGCGCCGAGGTGGCCCGTTTCGACGCGGAGGCCACCTCCGAGACCGCGTTCGTGCTCGGCGAGCTCTACCGGCGCCAGGGCGCCTGGAAGTTCCGTGCCGTGGGCCAGGGCTACGACAGCGGCCTCGCCGGGCTCGCCACGGACTTCGGCATCAGCGTGGACGAGGAGCCCTCCGCGCCCCCGCCGGCCCCCGCCGC
>NZ_LAVK01000683.1 GCF_001083795.1 Streptomyces sp. SBT349 | reverse complement strand
AGCTGCGCGTGCTCAGCCGGGTGCTGGAGACGGGGTGGAGCGACGAGGTCGCGTTCGACCGGCTGTTCCGCGGTGGCGACCACGCCTGGTGGCTGGACAGCGGCAGGCCGGGCGGGGAGCTCGGGCGGTTCTCGGTCATGGGGGACGCCTCGGGGCCGCTCGCCCGGGTGGCCGTCGCCGACGTGGCGGGCCGCACCGTCACCGTGCGGTCCGCCGACGGGCGGGAGGAGAGGGTCGAGGGCGGTTTCCTCGCCTGGCTGGACGCGGATCTGCGCGGCATATCCACCGAAGTGCCGGATTCGCCCTGCGAGTTCGCTCTGGGCTGGGTGGGGTATCTGGGCTACGAGCTGAAGGCCGAGTGCGGCGGCGAACCGGCGCACCGTTCGGATGTTCCCGACGCGACGATGGTGTTCGCGGACCGGGCGCTGGTCCTGGACCACGCGACGGGCACCACCGGGCTCCTGGCGCTGGTGGAGGACGGGGACGACCGGGAGGCGGCGCGGTGGCTGGACGAGACGGCCGATCGACTGGCGGGCCTGGCCGGGGTGCGTGCCGAGGATCCGGCGCCGACGGCACCGGGCGGGCTCGGCTCGCTGCGGCTGCGCCACGACCGCGGCGCGTATCTGGGGCTGATCGCCGAGTGCCGGCGGGAGATCGCGGCCGGGGAGAGCTACGAGGTGTGCCTGACGAACGTGGCCGAGGCCGATGGCGCGCTCGATCCCTGGGACGGCTACCGGCTGCTGCGGCGGAGCAGCCCGGCGCCGTTCGGCGCGCTGCTCGCGTTCGGTGAGGTGTCGGTGCTGAGCACCTCGCCCGAACGGTTCCTGCGCGTGGACCGGCGGGGCGTCGCGGAGTCCCGGCCGGTGAAGGGCACCCGCCCGCGCGGGGCCACGCCCGCGGAGGACGCGGCGCTGGTGGCGGAGTTGGGCGGAAGCGAGAAGGACCGGGCGGAGAACCTGATGATCGTCGACCTGGTCCGCAATGACCTCGGGCGGTGCGGGGAGGTGGGGTCGGTGGTCGCGGAGGACGTCTTCCGGGTCGAGAGCCACGCCAGGGCGCATCAGTTGGTGAGCACGGTGCGGGCCAGGCTGCTGCCGGGGCGGGGGGCGGTGGACTGCGTGCGGGCCGCGTTTCCCCCGGGGTCGATGACCGGGGCGCCCAAGCGCAGGACCATGCGGATCATCGACCGTCTGGAGGGCGGGCCACGGGGGGTCTACTCGGGG
>NZ_LAVK01000682.1 GCF_001083795.1 Streptomyces sp. SBT349 | reverse complement strand
GTGGCGATGGATGTGCCGCCGGCGGCCAGTTGCGCGTCGAGGGCGAGGGCCTGGCGCATGTCGAGGCGTCCGGGTGGTGTCATGGAGGGGATGTGGGTGGGGGTGCGTTCGCGGTAGGCGGCGGCGCGCAGGGCCCTGGCGAGTTGCCCGGCCGCTGCCTTCTCCGCCGCCGTGGGCGGGCGGGTACCGGTGACCGGGGAGGAGGAACGCCTCCCCGGGGGTGAAGACCTCCTTCGCGGTCTTGGCGGCCCGCCGGGCGCTCGCGGCCGAGGTGGCCTTGCCCTTCCTGCGTGCGGTGCGGGCTGCTTCGGCCTGTGCGTCGGCTCGGTCCTGCGCGGCCTCGTTGGCCGTGACCCGGGCTGCGACGTCACGGATCACGGCGGCGAGGTCGCCACGGTGGGCGGTGGGGTCGGGGGCCGGTTCTCCTGCGCGCGGGTTGACCCCGAGCGCGTGGCACCACGCTTCGGCGAGAGCGAGCATCGCCTGCCCGTCCTCGTCGCCGGTGGCGTGGGCGGCTGTCCAGATGCCGGCCAGGCGCTGGAGCATGTCGGCGCCGAGCACGGCGGTGACGGCGGTCTCAAGGGATTGGGTTTCGTCCGGGTCGAGGATTCCCGCGTCGCGGCGGGCGAGGACCAACCCGGCGGCCCATGCTGCTCGCCACGCGTCGGTGGGCGTCTGGTCGGTGATGTCCTCGATCACCAGGGCGTGGACGGCGGCACGCAGGTGGCGGCGGTCGCCGGGGCGGCGGGCGAGGTGGGCGTGTTCGGCGCGGGATTCCTCCAGCAGCGCGGCGGCGGCGTCCTGCGCGGTGCCGCGCAGGCGGGGTGGGGTGGCCCAGCGGCTGTGGGCGGCGTGCGCCGCCTCATGGGTGAACACCCCCCAGACCACGAGGTAGCGCTTCTCGTCGCCCGGCTTGGTGGGGTTGATACGGCCGGGGGTGAGCGGGGCGAAGAGGGCGGCGTCGATCTCCAGCTCGGCCAGCGCCGGGTAGAAGGCGGTCGGCGTGCCGGAGCGGGTTCCCTCGCGGCAGGTGACGAGGACATCGTCGCGGCCGGTGAGTTCGGGCAGCCTGCGGGACAGCGCGGCGCCGATGCGCAGCCAGTGCCGCTCGTGGGCGCGGGGCGTGGTGGTGGGTGCGGGTGGTCCGCCGCCGTCGTCCTCCCAGCGGGCCAGGTCGTGTTCGGTGTCGGTCAGGTCCGGCGGCGTGTGGGCGAGGTGGGTGCGGG
>NZ_LAVK01000681.1 GCF_001083795.1 Streptomyces sp. SBT349 | reverse complement strand
CCGCGGGAGGATCCCCGGAGTCGACGGCGGCGCCGGTGAGCTGGCGAACTCCCCGGGGATCCGCGTGGTCTGACCGGCGCTCACCGGCGGCCCGGCGGGCACGGACGCCGGGGAGGGCAGGGGGTCTCCGGCCGACGGCGGCCGGGGGCCCCACGACGAGGCGGGCCGGTCCGCCCGGGGCCCGTCGAACGCGAGCAGGCTCGTCGCCACCTGTCCCAGCCGCACCGTGAGCCCCGGCGGCAGCCAGTACTCCCGGCCGGCACGCCGCTCCGCCGACGGCAGGATCTGCGCCGGGCCCGGCCGAACGGCCGCGTCCTTCTCCAGGCACCGGAGCACGAGCGTCCGCAGCTCCCCGCTCAGCGGCCCGTCCTCCGGGCCGAGGTGGGGCGCGTCGTGCAGCACCCGGTGCATCACGGTGTGTGCCGGCGCCCCGTCCCCCGAGAACGGGGGGCTGCCGGTCGCGGCGTACGCCAGCACCGCCCCCAGCGCGAACACGTCGACCGCGCCCGTCATGTCCTCGCCCCGGATCTGCTCGGGCGGCATGTACCCGGGAGAGCCGACCATCCCGCCCGTCCGCGTCACCACGCTGGCGTCCACCGATCGCGCGATGCCGAAGTCGATGACCTTCGGCCCCTCCAGCGTCACCATCACGTTCGACGGCTTCAGGTCCCGGTGGATCAGCCCGCTGCCGTGGAACGCCATCAGCGCGCTCGCCAGGCCGTACGCCAGCGCCCAGACCGAGTGCTCCGGCAGCGGCCCGTGCAGCGTGTCCACGGCCTCTCGGAGCGGCACCCCGGCCACGTATCCGGTGGCGGCCCAGGGGACCGCCGACTCGATGTCGTGGTCCAGCACCGGCGCCGTCCATATCCCGCCGACGCGCCGCGCCGACGCGATCTCCGCGCGGAACCGCCGCCTGAAGTGGGCCTCCCGCGCCAGCTCGTCGTGCACGACCTTGACCGCGACCATCCGTCCGCCGGGCGAGCGTCCCAGGAACACCCGTCCCATGCCGCCCTCGCCAAGCCGCCCCAGCAGCCGGTACGGGCCGATGGCCGAGGGGTCCTCCGGATGTAACGCCTCCACCGCCGTCCTCCCTCCTCGACGCCGCGCTCAGCGCCCCCGATCACGGTCGCCCCGTCCCGGAGTCGCCGTCGCGCGTGTGACGCGGCCACCGGTCGCGGGCGTGTCGCGGACCATCATGACGCGTCGCCTCGGGAGGGGTCACCCGGGCGGAGGGGTTCCGGGGGTCAGGAGGGC
>NZ_LAVK01000680.1 GCF_001083795.1 Streptomyces sp. SBT349 | reverse complement strand
GGCGGGGGTCACCTGAGCCCTCCTTCGCCCTGGTCGAGCGAGCGGGAGCGTTCGAGGTGGCCCGCGGCGTTGCCGAGTTCGTCGGACAGGGCGCGGGCGGTGACCGCCATGGCCTCGGTGGCCTGGGCCTTGTAGGTGTCGATGGTGTCCAGCGTCCGGTAGATCTGCTGGAACGCGGCGCGCAGCGTCTCGGCGCCGACGGCCGGGTCGGAGGCCATCCTCTGGATGTCGCCGCTCTGGGTGGCGAGCATCTCGGCGTTGGTGCGCACCAGTTCCTCGGTGGTGGTGCGCAGCGCGGTGACCTGTTCGCCGACCTTGCGCTGGTTCTCCAGGGCGGCCGAGAGCATGATGCCGATGCGCAGGGCGGTGACCGTCGTGGTGGCCGCCCGGTCGACGCCCTTGATCAGCTCCTCGTTGTTGCGGCGGACCACGTCCATGGCGAGGTAGCCCTGCGCGCAGACGGCGAGTTGGGTCAGCAGGTCCTGGTGCTTCTGCCGGACGGGGAAGAGGAGGTCGGCGCGCAGGGCGGCGGCCCGGTCGGGCTCGGTGGCCTCCAACCGCTCGACGCGCTGCTGGAGTTCGCCGTCCAGTGCCTCGGTGAGCACGGCGTACTCCTGGAGCTTGCCCATGGCGTCCCAGAGCCGGGAGCGTTCGGTGTGCATAGTGGCCGAGTCGCGGCGCAGCTCGTCCTGTCCGGCGCGCAGGGTGGCGACGATCTTCTGGAGGGTGCCCTGCGCGGAGGCGTAACGCGCCAGGTGGTCGCGGAACCTGGTGCCGCCCGGCAGCCGGGAGAGCAGGCGCCGCACGCCGCCGCCCGAGGCGTCACGCGGGTCGAGGTCCTCGACGGTGCGGCGCAGGTCCACCAGCGAGGAGGAGACGCGGGACTGGGCGTCGGCCGCGTCGCCGCCCGCGCCGCGCGCCAGGGAGCGGACGCTGCGCTCCAGCATGCGGTTGGACTGCTGGGCCGCGGTGCGCATCTCGGCCGAGCCGAGCGAGGTGACCTCGTCGACGCGGGTGCCGAACTCCGGTGAGCGGGCGTCCAGTCCGGCCAGCGAGTCGACGTAGGCCGCGGCGCGGCGGCTCAACTCCTCGCGCGCCGCGGCGTCCACGGGCACCAGTCCCGACGCCTGCTCGGCGCGGACCGGGGCGACGGGCTCCGGCGGGGTGAGGACCAGCGGGTTCTCGGTGTCTGTCATGGTCGGCTCCGCCTGCTTGGGTGAGGGCCGTGGAGGGCCTGGGGGGCAGTGAGTTGCCGTGGGGGTGGTC
>NZ_LAVK01000679.1 GCF_001083795.1 Streptomyces sp. SBT349 | reverse complement strand
GGGCGGGGGCGGGGTGTTCATGCCGTCACCCGCCTGTGCGGGTTGTTGGTGATGGACCAGTTCAGTGCGGATCGGATGGTGGAGCGGCACTGGCCCGGCGGCAGGCCGGCCGACTCGCCCGCCTCCTGAAGAGCCTGTTCGACCACGTGGCGGGGGAGGTCGCCCCAGGCGATGAACCGTCCGAGGGCGCGGGCGCCGCGCAGCAGCGCCTCGTCACGTCCGCCTTCGGCCGTCGTGGCGATGGCGGTGGTCTCGTTCGTCAGGGCCGTGTCGGCGTACCGTCCGGCCCGGCTGCTGCTGGTGGCGACGGGGACGTTCCGGCGGGCCGGTCGCGGGGGCGTGAGCGCGGCCAGCAGCCAGCCGGGGAGAGGCGCGACGGGGACGGGGTCGGTGACCTGGTAGGTCTGCCCGCCCACGGTGCTCCCCGCGGCGACGACGTAGCCACCCCAGGCCCGGGTGTCGATCTTCTTGGCCAGCTTGCCCTTGCTGCTGGGCAGCCGCACGCCGCCGGGGGCGGTGAAGTACAGGTGGTGCCCGCCGCTCGCGGTCCGGACGCGGTAGGTGGTGGGGACGGCCTGCCCGGCGCGCTCGCAGAGCGCCTCGAAGGACGTCACGCCGTTAGGCGTTCCTTCTTCGTCCTTCGCCTTGAGGGTGTCCAGGTCCACGACGAGCAGCCCGGCCGGGCCGGTGGCCAGGCCGACGTTGTAGGAGCGGTGCCCCCAGCACGCCCGGATCAACTCGGAGTCGAGGGTGGCGCGCTGCTCGGGCTTGACGTGGCCGTCCGAGCAGCGGCCGGTGCGGGGGCAGTCGCCTTCCGCGTGTCCGGCGGGGCGCTTGTCTCCTGGTCGGAGGGGGATGACGGGCCAGCCGCGGGTGGCGGTGGCTAGTGCGGCGTTCAGCAGCGCCGCGCGGGGGTCAGGTGTCATGCTGGAGGTGTCCTGTCTCTCTTTGGAGGGATGGGCAGGACCCGGGGCGACGGTTGATCTCTGGCCGGAGTGCCGTCGCCCCGGGGATAGTCACAGGTGGGTCGTGGACTTGCCGAACCACCGATTGTGGTTGGTGACTTGGATGTGGGTGTCGCCCCCGGCCGTCTGGCGGCCGGGGATCTTGGCGGCGGCGAGGATCAGGCCGATGGCGAGGAGTCCGGCGGTGCCGAACGCAGCCAGGGCATTGACGAGTTGGGCGAGTCCGGCACCGGCCAGTCCGGTGCCGGCGCCTCCGGCGACGAGGATCTGCGCGCGGGGGTCGATCACCGGGCGGGGGCTGAGGTCGCGGGT
>NZ_LAVK01000067.1 GCF_001083795.1 Streptomyces sp. SBT349 | reverse complement strand
CCCCCGGCTACCCCGAGTCCGAGCGCGAGGCCGTCCACCGCCTCATGCGCGAACGCCGCGACATCCGCGACGGCTTCCGCGCCGACCCCATCCCGCACGAGGTGCTGCTGCGCGTTCTCCAGGCCGCCCACACGGCGCCGAGCGTCGGCCTCTCCCAGCCCTGGGACTTCCTGATCATCCGCTCCCGGGAGACCCGTTCGGCCGTCCACGAGCTGGTGCAGCGGCAGCGCGAGGCGTACGCCACCTCGCTGCCCAAGGCCCGCGCCCGCCAATTCAGGGAGCTGAAGGTCGAGGCCGTCCTCGACGCCCCGGTCAGCATCGTCGTCACCGCCGACCCCACCCGCGGCGGCCGGCACACGTTCGGCCGCCCCACCCAGCCGCAGACGGCGCCCTACTCCTCGGCCCTCGCCGTGGAGAACCTCTGGCTCGCCGCCCGCGCCGAAGGGCTCGGCGTCGGCTGGATCAGCTTCTTCGACGAGCGCGAGCTGGCCCGCGCCCTCGACCTCCCCGAGCACCTGGAGGTCGTCGCCTACCTCTGCGTCGGCTACGTCGACGCGTTCCCGGAGGAGGCGGAGGCCGGGGCCCAGGGCGCCCCCCGGCGCCGCCCCCTGTCCTGGGTCGTCCACGAGGAGGCGTACGGCCGCCGCGCCCTCCCCGGCTCCGAGCCGCACGACCTGCTCAGCGAGACACTGTCCGAGATCAGGCCGCTGGACGCCCAGGCGCTCGGCGAGGCGTGGGAGCGGCAGAAGCGGATGACCAAGCCCGCCGGAGCCCTCGGCGCGCTGGAGGTCATCTCGGCGCAGCTGTGCGGCCTCTCCCGCAGCTGCCCGCCGCCCGTCCCCGAGCCGGCGGCCGTCGCCGTCTTCGCCGGTGACCACGGTGTCCACGCCCAGGGCGTGACCCCCTGGCCCCAGGAGGTCACCGCCCAGATGGTGGCGAACTTCCTGGGCGGGGGAGCCGTCTGCAACGCGTTCGCCGCCCAGGTCGGAGCCGAGGTCTGCGTGATCGACGTCGGCGTCAGGGGCGAGTTGCCCGCCACCTCGGGGCTGCTGCCCCGCAAGGTGAGGCCCGGCACCGGCGACATCACCGAGGGCCAGGCCATGACCCGCGAGGAGGCCCTGCGCGCCATCGAGGTGGGCATCGAGACGGCCCGCGACCTGGTCGCCGCGGGCAACCGCGCCCTCCTCACCGGCGAGATGGGCATCGCCAACACCACCGTCTCCGCCGCCCTCGTCGCCGTCTTCACCGATGCGGAGCCCGCCGACGTCACCGGGCGCGGCACCGGCATCGACGACGAGACCCACGCCAGGAAGGTCGACGTGGTCCGCCGCGCCCTCCAGCGCCACGAGCCGGACGCCACCGACCCCCTCGGCGTCCTGGCCGCGGTCGGCGGCCTCGAACACGCGGCCCTGACCGGCCTGATCCTCGGCGGCGCCTCCCTGCGCGTCCCGGTGATCCTGGACGGGGTCAGCGCGGGCGCCGCCGCCCTGGCGGCCCGCGCCATCGCCCCCGAGGCCGTCTCCGTCTGCATCGCGGGCCACCGCAGCGCCGAGCCCGGCCACCAGGCCGCGCTCACCGCGCTCGGCCTGCGCCCCCTGGTCGACCTCGACCTGCGGCTCGGCGAGGGCACGGGAGCCCTGCTCGCCCTCCCCGTGGTGCAGAGCGCGGCACGGGCGATGCGCGAGGTGGCGACCTTCGACTCGGCCGGGGTGACCGACAAGAACTAGGCTGAGCGGGCCGCCGGACGTCGCACCCGCGTTCGGCATGCCCCTTCCGCCCGCGAGGAGTCCGCACCCCCGATGTCCCACCACCCCGCCTACCCCGTCGGCCTGCGGCTGACCGGCCGCCGCGTCCTGGTACTCGGCGGCGGCACGGTCGCCCAGCGGCGGCTGCCCGCCCTGCTGGCCGCGGGCGCCGACATCCGGCTGATCGCCCCCGCGGTCACGCCGTCCGTGCAGGCCATGGCCGACGCGGGCGAGCTGAGCTGGGCCCGCCGCCCCTACCGCCCCGGCGACCTCGACGGCGCCTGGTACGTGCTGATCGCCACCGACGACCCCGAGGTCAACGCCGCCGCCTCCGCCGAGGCGGAGGAGCGCCGCGTGTGGTGCGTGCGCAGCGACGACGCCGAGGCCGCCACCGCCTGGACGCCCGCCACCGGGCGCAGCGACGGCGTCACCGTCGCCGTGCTCACCGGCCGCGACCCGCGTCGTTCCGCCGCCGTCAGGGACGCCGTGGTCGAGGGGCTGCGCGACGGCACCCTCACCGCCCCCCGCCACCGCGGCCGCGTCCCGGGCGTCGCCCTGGTGGGCGGCGGTCCCGGCGACCCCGACCTGATCACGGTGCGCGGCCGGCGGCTGCTCGCCGAGGCCGACGTGGTGATCGCCGACCGCCTGGGCCCCCGCGATCTCCTGGACGAACTGCCGCCGCACGTCGAGGTCATCGACGCGGCCAAGATCCCCTACGGCCGCGGCATGGCCCAGGAGGCGATCAACGAGGCGCTGATCGAGCACGCCAAGGCGGGCCGGTCCGTGGTCCGCCTCAAGGGCGGCGACCCCTATGTCTTCGGCCGCGGCAAGGAGGAGGCCCTCGCGCTGGCCGAGGCGGGCATCGCGGTGACCGTCGTGCCCGGCGTCACCAGCGCCATCAGCGTGCCCGCCGCCGCGGGGATCCCCGTCACCCACCGGGGCGTCGCCCACGAGTTCACCGTGGTGAGCGGGCACGTGGCGCCGGGCGACCCCCGTTCCCTGGTCGACTGGCCCGCGCTGGCGGCGCTGCGCGGCACCCTCGTGCTGCTGATGGCCGTGGAGCGCATGGGCGAGATCGCCGCCACCCTCGTCGGGCACGGCCGCCCCGGCGACACCCCGGTCGCCGTGGTCCAGGAGGGCACCACCTCCGCCCAGCGCCGCGTGGACGCCACCCTGGCCACCGTCGCGCGCCGCATCGAGGAGGAGGGCGTGCGCCCGCCCGCCGTCATCGTCGTCGGCGACGTGGTGGCGGCCCGGTGACCGGCGCCGTCACCGTCGAGGACCCCGACGACCCCAGGCTCGGCGACTACACCGCGCTGACCGACGTGGCCCTGCGGCGGCGCCGCGAACCGGCCGAGGGGCTCTTCATGGCCGAGGGCGAGAAGGTCATCCGCCGTGCCCTGCGCGCCGGTTACCCGATGCGGTCGATGCTGCTCACCCCGCGCTGGGCCGACACCATGGCCGACCTGGTGGAACGCGCCACCGCCCCGGTCTACCTGGTGAGCCCCGCGCTCGCCGAGCGGGTCACCGGGTACCACGTCCACCGCGGGGCGCTCGCCGCCATGCGCCGCACCCCGCTGCCGGAGCCGGCCGAACTGCTGGCCACCGCGCGGCGCCTGGTGGTCCTGGAGGCCGTCAACGACCACACCAATGTGGGCGCCGTCTTCCGCTGCGCGGCGGCCCTGGGCATGGACGCGGTGCTCCTGTCGCCGGACTGCGCCGACCCCCTCTACCGCCGCTCGGTCAAGGTGTCGATGGGCGCGGTGTTCTCGCTGCCCTACGCCCGTCTCGACGGGTGGCCGGGGGGCCTGGACACGGTGCGGGAGGCCGGCTTCCGCCTGCTGGCGCTGACCCCGGAGGAGCGCGCCGAGGACATCGCCACCGCCGTCCCCGAGGCGCCCGGCGCACGCGTGGCGCTGATGCTGGGAGCCGAGGGCGACGGCCTGACGCCGCGTGCCCTGGCCGCGGCCGACGCGCGCGTGCGCATCCCGATGGCGCACGGCATCGACTCCCTCAACGTCGCCGCGGCCGCCGCCGTCGCCTGCTACGCCCTCACCCGCTGACCAGGGGGCCGAGGGCAGGGCGCCGGCGCGGGGGATCGGCTCACATGGGGCCCTGGCACCCCTGCGCCGCGGCGATGCCCAGCGTGACCATCAGCGTCACCGTGACGAAGACGACCAGGCGCTGCCTCAGCAGCTTCCTGTCCACCGGCCGCCGCTGGCGCCCCGAGGGGCGCGGACGCGTCCCGGAGGGCTCGGCCGGGCGCCTCGGCCCCGGCGCGCGCGCCGGCGCGGGGGAGCGGGGACGGCTTGTGGACGCGGTCGCCTGCCCGGCGCCGCGCGCCTCCCGGGCGGCGATCTCCTTCAGCCGCAGCGAGAGCTGGAGCGTACTCGGCCGCTCCTTCGGCGACTTGGCCAGGCAGGTGCGCAGCAGCGGCGCCAGCGCGGCGGGCACCCCGCGCAGTTGCGGCTCCTCGTGCACCACCCGGTAGAGCATGACCTCGGAACTGCCCTGCCCGAACGGGGAGTCGCCGAGCGCCGCGTAGGCCAGCGTGGCGCCCAGCGAGAACACGTCCGTGGCCGGGGCCACCGGCTGCCCCCGCACCTGCTCGGGGGCCAGGAACCCGGGGGAGCCCACCGCGGTGCCCACGTGCGTCAGCGTGCTGGCGCCCGTGGACCAGGCGATGCCGAAGTCGATGATCCGCGGGCCCTTGGGCGACAGCAGGATGTTGGACGGCTTCAGATCCCGGTGCACCACCCCGGCCTCGTGCACGGCGACCAGGCCCTCGGCCAGCGCGGCGCCGACCGCCGCCGTCTCGGCGGCCGAGAGCGGCCCGTGCTCCATCACCTTGTCGTGCAGCGAGGGACCCGGCACGTACTGGGTGGCGAACCACGGCCGCGTGGCGTCGAGATCGGCGGCCACCAGCCGGGCCGTGCAGCCGCCCCTGATCCGCCGGGCCGCGGAGACCTCCCGCGCGAACCGCGAGCGGAACTCCTGGTCCTCCGCGAGATCGGGTCTGATGACCTTGAGCGCCACGCGCTGCCCCCGCCGGTCGGAGCCGAGGTAGACCACCCCCATGCCGCCCGCTCCGAGCCGCCGGTGGAGCCGGAACGCTCCGACGACTCGCGGGTCCTCGCGCCGGAGCCGCATCATCGCCATGTCCACCTCGCTGCCCCGTGCTTGTGATGGGCCACAGCTTACGGACTGTGCGGCCCGAGCAGCGAGAAGGCCGCGCGCACACCCCGCACGCGCACTCCCGCCGAAGGACCCCGGACGCCCCCTGGGGGAAAACCCTCGCCTTCCGTACCCGGGTGTCCACCCTGGGGAGTAGCCCGGTCACGCCCGTCTCATCCTGCGGGAGGCCCCCAGGTCAGTACGCCGGGCTGACGTCCCGGAAGGTCCCGCGCGCCTAATGTATGGGTCAAGCGGCGGGCGCAGCACTCGTCCCCCGAGGTCACCCGCCCGCCGCCCCAACCCCACGACAGGAGCGGAGAGATGGCACGCACAGCGGTACGGACCGGGACCCCCCGGCCCGAGCGGCGCCACCCCTTGGTCGCGACAGCCATGGTGCTGCCGCTGGCCATCGTCCTGGCCGTGGTGATCGGCGGCGTCGAAGCCGTCGTCATCCAGGCGTCGTCCGTGGCCGGCATGCTGGGGCGCTGAGCGGCGCCCCGGACCCGGGAGAGCGGCCCGGGTCGGGGACACCGGCTGACAACCCCGTGGGGACGGGGGGAGGCGGACGGCTATGGGCCCAGGGCAGCTGGGGAGCTGCCCTGGGCACCACGTGAAAGAGAGGCCGGAGAGCGTGAGCTCTCCGGCCTCTGAGGTGGTGCGCGATACTGGGATTGAACCAGTGACCTCTTCCGTGTCAGGGAAGCGCTCTCCCGCTGAGCTAATCGCGCGGGTCCCGGCGCCGAAGCCCCGAGGGCGGGTCCTCGCGGACCCCGTGGACGATACTGGGATTGAACCAGTGACCTCTTCCGTGTCAGGGAAGCGCTCTCCCGCTGAGCTAATCGTCCGAGGTGGAGACGGGATTTGAACCCGTGTAGACGGCTTTGCAGGCCGTTGCCTCGCCTCTCGGCCACTCCACCGGATGGGGGCAGGCCCCCTTCGAGCGGACGACGAGACTCGAACTCGCGACCCCCACCTTGGCAAGGTGGTGCTCTACCAACTGAGCTACGTCCGCATTCTTGTCTCCGCCGCCACTTCCGTGACCCGGGGACGTCATGAACTTTAGCGGATCCGACTCTCAGCTCAAACTCGGTATCCCCGGGCCCGCTCGACGGGGCCGAAGGGTCGCGGCCCCATCGGGGTAGCGTCTATGGGAGGGCAGCCGAGTGAGCTGGAAGGGATCCGACATGACGCTGATCTGGCTGGACGGTGAGCTGCGTGACGCCGACAGCGCGCGGGTCTCCGTCTTCGACCACGGACTGACCGTGGGCGACGGGGTGTTCGAGACGCTGAAGACGGAGGCCGGCCGGCCCTTCGCCCTGACGAGGCACCTGGACCGGCTGGCCGTCTCCGCCGCGGGACTCGGCCTCCCGGAGCCGGACGCCGACGAGGTGCGCCGCGCGTGCGCCGCGGTCGTCGAGGCCGTCCCGCTGCCGCTGGGGCGGCTGCGCGTCACCTACACCGGCGGCGTCGGGCCGCTCGGCTCCGACCGGGGCCAGGCGCCGCCCACCCTCCTCGTCGCGCACGGCGAGATGGCCCGCCGCCCCGACAGCACCGCCGTCATCACCGTCCCCTGGACGCGCAACGAGCGGGGCGCCCTGGCCGGGCTGAAGACCACCTCCTACGCGGAGAACGTCCTCGCCCTGGCCCGCGCCCGTCAGGGGGCCGCCTCCGAGGCGCTGTTCGCCAACAACACGGGCCTGCTCTGCGAGGGCACCGGGAGCAACGTGTTCGTGGTCCTCGACGGCGAGCTCCACACGCCGCCGCTGTCCACCGGCGCCCTGGCCGGCGTCACGCGGGCGCTGGTGGCCGAGTGGTGCGGCGCCAAGGAGACCGAGCTGCCCATGGAGTGCCTGCGCGAGGCCGACGAGGTCTTCCTCACCTCCACCGCGCGCGACGTCCAGGCCGTGCGCCGCGTCGACGACCACGAACTCGGCGGCGCCCCGGGCCCGGTGACGACCGAGGCCCTGCGCACCTTCCGCGAGCGCGCCGCCGCCGACATCGATCCCTGAGCGGCGCCGCCCCTCCGCGGGGATCGGGGAAAACCGGTGGCTCGCCGGGCGGTGGTCTGGGTAGGCATCTGCCGATGACCACGACACTGCGCCCCGCGGGGCCCGAGGAGAAGGGGCCGGACGGCGTCGGCACCCTGCCGTTCGACGTCCGGGTCAACGGCCGCCTCGCCGGCGCCCTGCGCCTCACCGTCCACCCCGGAGCCGTCGGGGTCACCGGCCGGATCACGCATCTGGAGATCGCCCCCGGTGACCGCCGCCGCGGCAGGGCGACCGTCGCCGTGCTGGCCGCCGAGGAGGTGCTGCGCACCCACGGCTGCCGCGAGGTCTCCGCCTCCGTCCCCGCCGGGACGGACGGCGCACTGGAGCTCGCGGGGGCGCTCGGCTTCACCGAGCGCAGTCGCAGCATGATCAAGCACCTGCCCGACCGCCCCCCGGCGCTCCCCGAGGGGCAGGGCGTCCGCCCCCTCACCGAGGCCGAGTACCCGCGGTGGGCGGACGGCGTGCGCGAGCAGGCCGTCCGCAGCCTGACCGAGCACGGCGTCGCGCGCCAGGCGGCCGTCGCGCAGGTCGCCGAGGGCCACGCGCGCCTGCTGCCGGACGGGCTCGGCACGGAACACACGACGGTGCGGATCCTGCTCGACGGCCGCGCCGACGTCGGCTCCCTCTGGGTCTCCACCGCGGCCGGCGGGCTGCCGGACGGCGCCGACGCCTATGTCTTCTCGGTCGAGGTGGACGAGGGCCACCGGGGCCGGGGCCACGGACGTGCGCTGATGCGGGAGGCCGAACGCCTCACGCACGAGGCCGGCGGGCGCCTCCTGGGCCTGCACGTCTCCGCCACCAACGCCCCGGCCCTGCGCCTGTACGACTCACTCGGCTACCGGGTCGCGGAGCGCCACCTCTACAAGTCGCTCGGCTGAGCGAGCAGGGAATCGGCGATCTCGGCGATGCGCTCCCGGAGCCCCTCCTGGCTCGCGCCGCCGTCCAGCCGGTGGCCGCCGATCAGATACGTGGGCGTGCCCGTGACGCCGAGCGCCTCGCCCTCGGCCTGATCGGCGTCGACCATCAGCATGTGCCGCCCGTCGACCAGCGCGGTGTCCACCTCGTCGGCGTCGAGCCCCAGCTCCTTGGCCACCTCGAGCAGCACCGGGGTCCCGCGCGCGCCGAGGTCGCCCGTCCTGGCCAGCAGCGCCGTCCAGTACGCGTCCCCCCGGCCCTGGGCGTGGGCCTCCTCGGCGGCCTGTGCCGCCGCGAGCGCGTGCGCGTGGCCGCCCAGCGGGAAGTGCCTGCGCCTGATCTCCAGGGCGTCCCCGAACCGCTCGCTCAGGGCGCGCAGATCGGACTCCGCACGGTGACAGTCGGGGCACTGGAGGTCACACCACACGTCCAGCACGGCGCGGCGGCCGGTCGTTTCGTTCATGACCCCAGTCTTCCACCCCGAAATCCCCCTGATCCCGGGCCGGGGCCATGGCCTTCCCCGGAACGGCGCGGCAGGATGGAAAGATGCTGATCGGCACTGTCTGTACCCTTCTATCCGCCGCGGGGCTCGGCATCTCCTTCCTGGTGGCGCGCCGCCGCCGGTACGCGCTCGCCCTGCGGACCGCCGCGATCGCCCTCCTGCCCGTCGGCCTCGCGATGACCGGTGTGGTGCGATTCGTGGTCAACATGACCTTCAACCCGGTGGCCTGGGCGGGCTTCGGCGTGCTGGCCTGTGCCGTCCTGCTGTTCCTCTCCGGCCGTCTGGCCGAGGGGCGCGGACGTGGCGCGGGGGCCGCGTCGGCGCCCGCGGAGGAGGCGGGCGCTCCCCGGGCGGCGCGCGCATCCCGTTCCACTCCTTCGCTCCCCAAGGCGAAGGGGAAGAGCGGTTCCGGCGGCGTCGATGACTTCTCCGACATCGAAGCCATCCTGAAAAAGCACGGAATCTAGCACACGTTGGCACCCTGGCGGCTGACATTCACCACATCACCCGCCAAAGAAGACCTGTTGATCGCGGAGCGCACCCCGGCTGCGTCATGATCACCGCGACATGGCCCACATCACCGGGGAGCAGGCTCCCCCCTCCACCAGCCGGCCGCAGCCGGCCGCTCCGCAGGAACACGCCCCCGCCGCCGAGCGCCGCGGCTGTCTGTTCGCGCTGTCCCAGCCGCCGCTGATGCTCTTCCTGACGGTCATCGGCGCCCTGCTGCTCCTCGCGGGGCTGCACGATCACTTCCTGCTGTGACGCCGGGGAGGACCTCCCTCAGGACTCCCGCCGCCTGGCCCGGTACGCCGCCACGTGCAGCCGGTTCCCGCAGGTGCGGCTGGAGCAGTACCGGCGTGAGCGGTTGCGCGAGAGGTCCACGAACGCCCGGCCGCACCCCGGTGCGCCGCATCGCCGAAGCCGCTCGCGTTCGCCGGCCACCACCATGAAGCCCAGCGCCATGCCGCAGTCCGCGGCGAGGTGGTCGGCGACCGAGGCGCCGGGGGAGAAGTAGTGCACGTGCCAGTCGTGGCCGTCGTGGTCGGTCAGCCGCGGGGTGGTCCCCGCCGCCGCGACCAGGGTGTTGATCAGCTCGGCGGCGGCGCGGTCGGAGGGGGCGGCGAAGATGTCGGCGAACCGTTCGCGCACCGCCCGCACCGCGCCCAGGTCCGCCGCGCCCAGCCGGTCGATCCGCACCTCGCTGACGGCGTGCCCGGCCACGAACGCGCGCAGCCCCTCGACGTCCGCGAGCGCGTCGTGGGCGTCTTCCGCCGCGGTGTTCAGCAGGTCGACCGTGTGGTCGAGCGCGCACCGGGTGTCGTGATTGATCAGCACCGAGAGCTCCCGGAGGTCGCACGGGGCAACGATGGGGTGACTCTAGTCGGTGCCGGACACGCCGACGCCGCCGCGGCGGTGAAGCCGCGGCGGCGTCCGCGCTGTGCCCAACGCCGGTCCCGCGCCGTCGCCCCGAGTTCAGACGGCGTGAGGGACCGGCGGGTCTCTAACTCTCGGCGAGGATGTGTGAGAGCTCGGTATCGAGGTCGAAGTGCCGGTGTTCGGTGCCCGGTGGAACGGCGGCGTCCGTCCGCTTGAGGAAGGATTCGAGGGCGCGGGCCGGAGCCTCGAGCAGTGCCTCACCCTCGGGTGAGCTCAGGGCGATGCAGACGACCCCCTGACCATGGCTCCGGGAGGGCCACACCCGGACATCGCCGGTGCCCGTCGGGCGGTGGAGCCCTTCGGCCAGCAGATCTCGGGCGAAAACCCATTCGACGGTTTCTTCGGCTCCGGTGTGAAACGTGGCGTGTACGGCGTACGGGTCCGCCGTGTCATACCGCAGCCCCGCGGGTACAGGAAGTGATGACTCGCTCGATACGACGAGGCGCAGGTGCAGCTCGCAGCTGACCGTGGTGTTCATAAGCGCCAGGGCCTTTCGCTCAGTGTGCGCTCGGGGATTCGCACGTCGGCCAAATCGAGATGCCACGTACGCGTCGGTTGTAAACCCCTCTGCCCTAATTATGGCCATTAACGTCATTCCAATGGAGGAGCCGTGATATGGGCTATAGCAGGAGATAACGTGATCGCCGACCGGCCGGGAAAGAGATTCCGATTCCAGGGTGACTGGCGGGTGGCCGCGCCACCGGAGAAGGTCTTCGGCGTTCTGGTGTGCCCCGACGACTACCCGCGGTGGTGGCCCCAGGTGCGCGAGGTCACCAGGACGGGGCCCGACGCCGGCGTCTGCCGCTTCCGCTCGGTCCTCCCGTTCGAGCTGCGCGTGGGCGTGACGGAGGCCCGCCGCGACGAGGAGGCCCGCGTGCTCGATCTCGCGCTCACCGGCGATCTGGACGGCCGGCTGCGCTGGACCGTCACCCCGCGCGGCCCCGGCGCACGCGTGGCCTGGGAGCAGGACACCGCGCTGCGCAAGCCGGTGCTGCGTCGGCTGACCCGGCCGCTGGGGCCGCTGTTCGCGGCCAACCACGCGCTGATGATGCGGGCCGGACTGCGAGGTCTGCGCGCCTGGTTGGGAGTTCATTTGGATGACGGCTGATCCACACGGTATGGTTCTTCCCGTGCCGCGGCGAGCGGCCCCGGGCGATTAGCTCAGCGGGAGAGCGCTTCGTTCACACCGAAGAGGTCACTGGTTCGATCCCAGTATCGCCCACAAGACCGAGGCCGACGCATGTCCGCGGAAAGCGCGGACCTGTGTCGGTCTTGTCGTTTTTGCTCGGCTTCGCCTCGCGGCGGGGGCTTCGCCACCCGCGGCCCCTGTGGGGTGGTTGCTGTGGTGTCGACGGGCCGAGGCCGACGCGTGTCCGTGGGGGGCGTGGGGCTGTGTCGGTCTTGTTGTTTCTGCTCGGCTTCGCCTCGTGGCGGCCCGCGTGGGGTGGTTGCTGTGGTGTCGACGGGCCGTGGTCGACGCGTGTCCGTGGGGGGCGTGGGGCTGTGTCGGTCTTGTTGTTTCTGCTCGGCTTCGCCTCGTGGCGGCCCGCGTGGGGTGGTTGCCGTGGTGTCAACGGGGCTGATGGCCGTGGGAGTCCGCCGGAGGCGTAGGACGGGGGTGGCCTCGTCTCTTCCGCGTGCTGCCTCGCCCTTTGCTGTTTCGCGGTGGGCCCGTGGCCCTCGGTACGATGCCCCTCGCGCGGCCGTGGGCCGCGTCCGCATGTCACGAGTCAGGAGAGTCCGGTGTCAGACGTCCGTGTGATCATCAAACGCGATTCCGAGCGGGAAGAACGCGTGGTGGCCACGGGCACGACGGCCGCCGCGCTCTTCGAGGGCGAGCGGTCGGTCGTCGCGGCCCGCGTGGGCGGGGAGTTGAAGGACCTGGCCTACGCCGTCGTGGACGCCGACGAGGTCGAGCCGGTCGCGATCGACTCTCCCGATGGCCTCGACATCCTGCGGCACTCCACGGCGCATGTCATGGCCCAGGCCGTGCAGGAGCTCTTCCCCGAGGCCAGGCTCGGCATCGGGCCCCCCGTGCGGAACGGGTTCTACTACGACTTCGACGTCGACCAGCCGTTCCACCCGGACGACCTGGGCCGCATCGAGAAGCGCATGCAGCAGATCCAGAAGCAGGGCCAGCGCTTCTCGCGCCGGGTGGTCACCGACTCCGAGGCCAGGGAGGAACTGGCCGACGAGCCCTACAAGCTGGAGCTGATCGGCCTCAAGGGCGCCGCCGCCGAGTCGGCCGAGGGCGCGGACGCCGAGGTCGGCTCGGGAGAGCTGACCATCTACGACAACCTCGACCCCTCCTCGGGCGAGGTCTGCTGGAAGGACCTGTGCCGCGGACCGCACCTGCCGACCACCCGGATGATCCCGGCGTTCAGGCTGATGCGCACGGCGGCCGCCTACTGGCGCGGCAGCGAGCGCAATCCGCAGCTCCAGCGCATCTACGGCACGGCCTGGCCCAGTCGCGACGAGCTCAAGGCACACCTGGCGTTCCTCGCCGAGGCCGAGAAGCGCGACCACCGCAAGCTCGGCTCCGAGCTGGACCTCTTCTCCATTCCCGAGGAGCTGGGCTCCGGCCTTGCCGTCTTCCACCCCAAGGGCGGCGTCATCCGGCGGGTGATGGAGGACTACTCGCGACGCCGCCACGAAGAGGCGGACTACGAATTCGTCAACACGCCGCACATCACCAAGGCGCACCTCTTCGAGACCTCGGGGCATTTGCCGCACTACGCCGATTCGATGTTCCCGCCCATCCAATTCGAGGGGCAGGATTATTACCTCAAGGCGATGAACTGCCCCCTGCACAACCTGATTTTCAGGGCGCGTGGGCGGTCGTACCGGGAATTGCCGCTCCGGCTTTTCGAGTTCGGCACGGTCTACCGGTACGAGAAGTCGGGCGTGGTGCACGGACTCACCCGTACCCGCGGCTTCACCCAGGACGACGCGCACATCTACTGCACCAAGGAGCAGATGCCGGACGAGCTGGACACCCTGCTCACCTTCGTGCTGAACCTGCTGCGCGACTACGGCCTGAGCGAGTTCTACCTGGAGCTGTCCACCCGCGGTGACTCGGACAAGTTCATCGGCGAGCCGCAGGAGTGGGCCGAGGCCACCGAGGCGCTGCGCCGGGCCGCGGGCAAGCAGGGCCTCGAACTCGTCATGGACCCGGGGGGCGCGGCCTACTACGGGCCCAAGATTTCGGTCCAGGCCAAGGACGCCATCGGCCGCACCTGGCAAATGTCCACCATCCAGGTCGACTTCCAGCAGCCGAAGCGTTTCGCGCTCGAATACACCGCGGCGGACGGGTCGCGGCAGACACCGGTGATGCTCCACCGCGCGCTGTTCGGCTCGATCGAGCGGTTCTTCGCGGTCCTGCTCGAGCACTACGCGGGCGTCTTTCCGCCGTGGCTCGCGCCGGTGCAGGCCGTCGGCATCCCGATCGGGGACCCGCACGTCTCCTACCTGGGGGAGTTCGCGGCCGAGGCGAAGGGCCGCGGCCTGCGGATGGAGGTCGACGCCTCGGCCGACCGCATGCAGAAGAAGATCCGTAACGCCCAGAAGCAGAAGATCCCGTTCATGGTCATCGCCGGGGACGACGACGTCGCCCAGGGCGCGGTGAGCTTCCGCTACCGCGACGGCTCCCAGAAGAACGGCATCCCCCGCGACCAGGCGCTGGACGAGATCGCCGACGCCGTCGCCCGCCGCGTCCAGGTGTGAGCCCCCGGTCCCGGGGCCGTGCCCCGGGACCTCGCGGCCCCCAGGTCCGCCCGCCGGGCCGTGGCCGTGACGCCATATGCTGGCCGCCATGAGCAGCGAGCCGGAGCAGCAGATCGGGGTGGGGACACCGGACGCGTTCCAACGCCTCTGGACACCCCACCGGATGGCCTACATCCAGGGTGAGGGGAAGCCGACCGGTGAGGGCGCGGGTGACGGCTGCCCGTTCTGCGTGATTCCCGGCAAGAGCGACGAGGACGGGCTGATCCTCGCCCGCGGCGAGGTCACCTACGCGGTGCTCAACCTGTACCCGTACAACAGCGGCCATCTGCTGGTGGTGCCCTACCGCCATGTCGCCGACTACACCGACCTGCACGAGGCGGAGACCGCGGAGCTCGGCGAGCTGACCAAGCGCGCGATGACGGCGATCCGCACCGCCTCGGGGGCGCACGGCTTCAACATCGGGATGAACCAGGGCTCGGCCGCGGGCGCGGGCATCGCCCCCCACCTCCACCAGCACGTGGTGCCGCGGTGGGGCGGCGACGCCAACTTCATGCCCGTCGTCGGGCACACCAAGGTCCTGCCGCAGCTGCTCGCCGACACCCGGCGGATGCTCGCCGGGGCCTGGCCCGCCTGACGGCCGCGGGGCCCGCCCGGTGGCGGGCCGCCGCGCGTCACATGTTGTACTCGTCGGCCTTCCGCGGCTCGGCGCCCTGGACCGCACCGCCGAGCACCTGCGACCTGCTCTCGAACGCCGAGACGTCCACGCCGTGCTCGTCGAGCACCCTCACCGCCGCCGCGTGCGCCACGCGCAGCACCGGCGTCGCCGCGCGCAGCGCGTCGTCCGCCATGAAGCGGTGCTTCCACGGCTTGGTCGCCCAGGTGTGCCGCAGGCCGAACGGCTCCGGCAGGCTCAACGTCCCGCCGTACTTGTCCAGTTGGGCGGGGAACCAGGTCAGGGGGGCGCGCGCGGCCAGCCGCACCACTTCCTTGGCATCGACCAGGGGGAGCGGCTGCTCCTCCATCTTCCAGGGCTTCGAGGCGCTGCGGATCTTCTTCTTCTTGGTGTCCGGGCCCTTGCGGAAGAAGCCGTGGATCGGCCCGAGGGCGTGCGCGGTCACCTCGATCCGCAGCGTGTGGTGCAGCACCGTGACGGTGATCATCATCGTGATCACCAGCTCGCCGTCCCACAGGACGAACTGGACGCCGAGGTAGTGCCGGTCGCCGCTGTTGAACTGCTGCTCGTTGCAGATCCGCTGGACCTCGATGGCGCTGAAGCTGTAGCCCTCGCTGTTGGGCCCCTCCGGCCGTGAGATGGCGTCCGCGCCGTTGCCCACGTGCCGGACCACCCAGTGCGTTATCGAGGGGGCGGGGAAGCCGCCGGTGTGGAGCGGGCCGCGCTCCAGCATCCTCAGCTGGTCGCCCATCGCGCGAGCCACGTCCCAGCTGCGGAACGGGTCGATCTCGCGCTTGGGGTCCTTGGGGCGCAACTCCTCGGCGAGCTGCCAGCTGCCCCAGCGCACCCCTATGCCGAGTATCCCGTCGGTGCCGGCGTAGTGGATCAGATTGCTGTTCTGCTCGGCCGCCAGCTTGGCCAGGCCCACGCGCAGCCGCTCGGCCTCGGCGTCGTTCGGGTTCTGCGGGACCGCCTCGGGGATGACCGCGCCCCCTCCGCCGCCGCCCAGCAGGTCCGTCCAGTGCGCCCGCAGGTTCTTCGCGGTGCGCTCGCAGATCTGCTTGGCCCAGTACCACCCGATGATCGGCGCGGGCAGCATGCTCCACACGTAGAGCTGGAGCACGCCGGAGACGGGCAGGCGCAGCACCAGGAAGACGGCCAGTACGGCGACGAGCACGAGCGCCGCCATGCCGAACGCGCCCGCGCGCCGGTCCTGCGCGCCGGCGATCGTGCGGCGCAGCTGGAAGAGCCCGAGCCATATCAGGACCCCGGGCAGGAAGAGCAGCCCGAAGACGATCATGATGATCGTCAGCCGCCGGTCGCGCTGCTTGCGGATCCGCTTGGCCGCCAGGCTGTGCTCGACCACTGTCTGCGGCTCGGCGCCGAAGGACTGCACGATGGGCTTGCGCCCGTCGCCGAGCATGCGGACCTCGACGGCGCGCGTGAATGCCTCGCCCAGGTTCGGCTCCAGGAGCGAGAACTTCCCCGCCTTGACCTTCGCCGCCTCATTCGGACCGCATATGTCCGCCGGGGGCACGTCCCGGTAGGCCACCGAGGCGATGGCGTGGCTCACCCCGGTCTTCCCGCTTCCCGCTGCGGACAGCGGGACCTGCGCGCCGGGAGCGAAGTCGAACTCGACCCCCGCCCCCCTTCTCAGGTCGTCCAGCGCCGACATCGGCACCCCCACAGTCCTCAAAGCCATGAACACCAGCCGCTTACTGGGCAGTTCCCTGCCCATGGGCCCGGCACACCTACCCGGACCAGCCTAACGGCGCACGGCGCACCGCACCGCCGCGATGACCCTCTTCACGCCATCCCCCGGGCCCCGCGCCGCCACCCGGCCGGCGTGGCTACGATGGGGCTCCGGGTGGCCGCCCCAGGGGCGGCCCGCTGCGACCTGACCTTTGGGAAGGCCATGCTCAACAAGTACGCGCGTGCATTCTTCACGCGTGTCCTCACGCCGTTCGCCGCCTTCCTGCTGAGAATGCGGGTCACCCCGGACGCCGTGACACTGATCGGCACCGCCGGAGTCATGGCGGGAGCACTGGCCTTCTACCCCCGGGGCGAGTTCTTCTGGGGCACCGTCGTGATCACCCTGTTCGTCTTCTCGGACCTGGTGGACGGCAACATGGCCCGCCAGATCGGATCCTCCAGCCGGTGGGGGGCGTTCCTCGACTCCACGCTGGACCGCGTGGCCGACGCCGCGATCTTCACCGGCATCGCCCTGTGGTACGCCGGGAACGGCGACAACCTGGTGCTCTGCTCGGTGACGCTGTTCTGCCTGGCCAGCGGCCAGGTGGTGTCGTACACCAAGGCCAGGGGCGAGAGCATCGGCCTCCCGGTGCGCGTCAACGGCCTGGTCGAACGGGCCGAGCGCCTGGTGATCACGCTGGTTCTCGCCGGATTCGCCGGGTGGGAGCGGACCTTCGACGTGCCGCACATCGGCCTGCTGCTGCCCCTGGCCCTGTGGGTGGTGGCCATCGGCAGCCTCGTCACGCTGATCCAGCGGGTGGTCACCATCCGCAGGGAGTCGGCCGAGGCCGACGCGGAGAGCCGCGAGCAGGAGCGCCGCCGCGAGCAGGAGCAGGGAAGCGGACCGGCATGAGGGAGCGGCTCGCCGACGCGGTGTACGCGGCCGGGTGGAGCACCGTCAAACGCCTGCCCGAGCCCGCCGCCCGCGCCCTGGGCCGCCGCATCGCCGACGCCGCCTGGCGGCGCAGGGGCCCCGGGGTGCGGCGCCTGGAGGCCAACCTCTCCCGCGTCGTCCCCGACGCGGAGCCCGAGCGGCTGCGCGCGCTCTCGCGCGCCGGGATGCGCTCCTACCTGCGGTACTGGATGGAGTCCTTCCGGCTGCCGGTCTGGAGCCCCGAGCGGATCAGCGGCTCGTTCGCCAGCGAGGACCTCAAGCGGCTCACCGACGCGGTGGAGAGCGACCGCGGCGTCGTCCTCGCCCTGCCCCACATGGCCAACTGGGACCTCGCCGGGGCGTGGCTGGTCACCGGGCTGGGGACCGAGTTCGCCACCGTCGTGGAGCGGCTGAGACCCGAGCGCCTCTTCGACCGCTTCGTCGCCTACCGCGAGAGCCTGGGCATGGAGGTGCTGCCGCACACCGGCGCCGCCTCGTTCGGCCGCCTGGCCAGGCGGCTGCGCGACGGCGGCCTGGTCGCGCTGGTCGCCGACCGGGACCTGTCGGCGTCCGGCGTGGAGGTCACCTTCTTCGGCGAGACCGCGCGCATGCCCGGCGGGCCCGCGCTGCTGGCCCAGCAGACCGGCGCGCTGCTCCTGCCCGTCACCCTGTGGTACGACGAGACGCCGGTGATGAAGGGCCGGATACACCCCCCGGTCCCCGTGCCCGAGGGCGGCACCCGCGCCGAGCGCACCGCGGTGATGACCCAGGCCCTGGCCGACCGCTTCGCCGAGGGCATCGCGGCCCACCCGGAGGACTGGCACATGCTCCAGCCCTTCTGGCCGGCGGACCTGCCCCCGCGCCCGGCCGCGAAGACCACGCCGGACCGCGGCACCGCCGAGAGGACCGGAGCCGAGAGGACCGGAGGCGAGGCGGCATGAGGATCGGCATCGTCTGCCCCTACTCCTGGGACGTGCCCGGCGGAGTCCAGTTCCACGTGCGCGACCTCGCCGAGCACCTGATCCGGCGCGGCCACCATGTGTCCGTGCTGGCCCCGGCCGACGAGGACACGCCGCTGCCGCCGTACGTGGTCTCCGCGGGGCGCGCCGTCTCCGTTCCGTACAACGGCTCGGTGGCCAGGGTCAACCTCGGCGTGCTCTCCGCGAGCCGGGTCAGGCGGTGGGTGCACGAGGGCGACTTCGGCGTGCTGCACATCCACGAGCCCGTCGTGCCCTCGCTCGGCCTGCTGACCTGCTGGGCGGCGCGCGGCCCGATCGTCGCGACGTTCCACACCTCGAACCCCCGCTCGCGGGCCATGATCGCCGCCTACCCGATCCTCCAGCCGGCACTGGAGAAGATCAGCGCCCGCGTCGCGGTCAGCGAGTACGCCCGCCGCACCCTGGTCGAGCACCTGGGCGGGGACGCGGTGGTCATCCCCAACGGCGTCGACGTCCGCTTCTTCGCCGACGCCGAGCCCAAGCCCGAGTGGCAGGGCCGGACCATCGGCTTCATCGGGCGCATCGACGAGCCCCGCAAGGGGCTCCCCGTCCTCATGCGCGCCCTGCCGCGCGTCCTCGACGCCTGCCCCGACGCCCGGCTGCTGGTCGCGGGGCGGGGCGACGAGAAGGAGGCCGTGGCGGGGCTGCCCGACGCGACGCGGGAGCGCGTCACCTTCCTGGGCATGGTCAGCGACGAGGACAAGGCCAGGCTGCTGCGCAGCGTCGACCTGTATGTCGCGCCCAACACCGGCGGCGAGAGCTTCGGCATCATCCTGGTCGAGGCCATGTCCGCGGGCGCCCCGGTGCTCGCCAGCGACCTGGACGCGTTCGCCCAGGTGCTCGACGGGGGCGCGGCCGGGGAGCTCTTCCCCAACGAGGACGCCGACGCGCTCGCCGACGCCGCCGTCCGGCTGCTCGGCGACCGGGACCGGCGCGAGGAGCTGCGGGAACGCGGCAGCCGCCATGTGCGCCGGTTCGACTGGGCGACCGTGGGCGCCGACATTCTGGCGGTCTACGAGACCGTGACGGCCGGGGCGGACGCCGTGGCCCCCGACGACCGGGTCGGGCTGCTCGGCCGCCTCGGCTTCGCCCGCGACTGAGGGCCGCCGGGCGCCTGCCGGTAGGGTGACCGGCCGTGACCACCGTCATCTGGATCGTCCTGGCGCTGCTGCTGATCGCCGTCTACCTCAGCTGGACCGCGGGGCGGCTCGACCGGCTCCACGCCCGCATCGACGCGGCCCGCGCGGCGCTCGACGCGCAACTGCTGCGCCGCGCCTCGGTCGCCCAGGAGCTCGCCACCGCCGGGGTGTTCGACCCGGCCGCCTCGATGGTGCTCCACCAGGCCGCGCACGCGGCCCGGCTCGCGCAGGACGAGCAGCGCGAGGTCGCCGAGAGCGAGCTCAGCCAGGCGCTGCGGGCGGTGTTCGCCGAGAGCGCGCAGGTCAGCGCGGTTCTCGACGCCCCGGGCGGGCAGGCCAGCGCCGAGGAGCTGGTGGCCGCGGTCCGCCGGGTGCCCATGGCCAGGCGCTTCCACAACGACGCGGTGCGCGCGGCGCGGGCCGTGCGCCGGCACCGCACGGTGCGCTGGTTCCGGCTGGCGGGGCACGCGCCGTTCCCGCTGGCCTTCGAGATGGACGACGAGCCGCCCACCGCCCTGGTCGAGCGGGCGGGAGGGACCGATCGTCCAGGCCACTAGGTGCCGATTGGCCCTTCCCCGCCGGGGCCACTTCGCGGTTTCATCGGTGGTGTGGCATCCGCCGGCGGGCGCCGGCTCACGGCCGGGGCATGCGGCGGCGGTCCTACCATGGTCCTCGTCAGCTTATTTTCCGCCGCATACCGCCGAGTGAGGTCAGATTCCGTGTCCAGCACGTCATCAAACGCCCCCCAGACGCCGGAAACCGGCACCGCCCGCGTCAAGCGCGGCATGGCCGAGCAGCTCAAGGGCGGCGTGATCATGGACGTGGTCACGCCGGAGCAGGCGAAGATCGCCGAGGACGCCGGCGCCGTGGCCGTCATGGCGCTGGAGCGCGTTCCCGCGGACATCCGCAAGGACGGCGGCGTGGCCCGCATGTCCGACCCGGACATGATCGACGGCATCATCGAGGCCGTGTCCATCCCCGTGATGGCCAAGTCCCGCATCGGGCACCTCGTGGAGGCCCAGGTGCTCCAGGCGCTCGGCGTGGACTACATCGACGAGTCCGAGGTCCTCACCCCCGCCGACGAGGTCAACCACACCGACAAGTGGTCCTTCACCACCCCCTTCGTCTGCGGCGCGACCAACCTCGGCGAGGCGCTGCGCCGCATCGCCGAGGGCGCGGCCATGATCCGCTCCAAGGGCGAGGCCGGCACGGGCAACGTGGTGGAGGCCGTGCGCCACATGCGGCAGATCAGGGGCGAGATCGGCAGGCTGCGCGCCCTGGACAACCACGAGCTGTTCGCCGCGGCCAAGGAGCTGCGCGCCCCCTACGAGCTGGTCAGGGAGGTCGCCGAGCTGGGCAAGCTGCCGGTCGTCCTCTTCTCCGCGGGCGGCGTCGCCACCCCCGCCGACGCCGCGCTCATGCGACAGCTCGGCGCCGAGGGCGTGTTCGTCGGCTCCGGGATCTTCAAGTCGGGCGACCCCGCCAAGCGCGCCGCGGCGATCGTGAAGGCCACCACCTTCCACGACGACCCCAAGATCGTCGCCGACGTCTCCCGCGGCCTCGGCGAGGCCATGGTCGGCATCAACATCGACACCCTGCCCGAGGGCGAGCGCTACGCCTCCCGCGGCTGGTGAACGGAGCGGTACGCACGTGACTTCCCCCGCCATCGGCGTTCTCGCCCTCCAGGGAGACGTCCGCGAGCACCTGGCCGCCCTCACCGGGTGCGGCGCACGGGCCACCACCGTGCGCCGCCCCGAGGAGCTGGCCGCGGTCGAAGGACTGGTGATCCCCGGCGGCGAGTCGACCACCATCTCCAAGCTGGCCGACGCGTTCGGGCTGCTGGAGCCGCTGCGCGAGCGGGTGCGAGCCGGGATGCCCGCCTACGGCTCCTGCGCGGGGATGATCATGCTCGCCGACAAGATCCTCGACCCGCGCTCGGGGCAGGAGACCATCGGCGGCATCGACATGATCGTCCGGCGTAACGCCTTCGGGCGGCAGAACGAGTCGTTCGAGGCCGCCGTCGACATGGCGGGGGTGCCGGGCGGGCCCGTGGAGGGCGTGTTCATCAGGGCCCCCTGGGTGGAGTCCATCGGCGCACGGGCCGAGGCGATCGCCGTGCACGGCGGCCACACCGTCGCGGTGCGGCAGGATCGCCTGCTGGCCACGGCCTTCCACCCCGAGCTGACCGGCGACCACCGGGTCCACGCGCTCTTCGCCGACATGGTGCGCACGGCGAGGTAGCGCGCTCCCGGTAGGATCACCACGTTGGTCAACTGCTGGCTGAAGTTCTGGTGACATCGAAGGAGCAGCGCTGTGTCCGGCCACTCCAAGTGGGCAACCACCAAGCACAAGAAGGCCGTGATCGATGCCAAGCGCGGCAAGCTGTTCGCGAAGCTGATCAAGAACATCGAGGTGGCGGCGCGCACCGGCGGCGGTGACCCCGAGGGCAACCCGACGCTCTACGACGCCATCCAGAAGGCCAAGAAGAGCTCGGTCCCCAACACCAACATCGACCGCGCCGTCAAGCGCGGCGCCGGTCTCGAGGCGGGCGGAGCCGACTACCAGACGATCATGTACGAGGGCTACGGGCCCAACGGCGTGGCCGTCCTGATCGAGTGCCTCACCGACAACCGCAACCGGGCCGCCTCCGACGTCCGCGTCGCCATGACCCGCAACGGCGGCTCCATGGCCGACCCGGGCTCGGTGTCCTACCTGTTCCACCGCAAGGGCGTGGTGATCGTCCCCAAGACCGGCCTCTCCGAGGACGACGTCCTGGGCGCGGTGCTGGACGCGGGCGCCGAGGAGGTCAACGACCTGGGCGAGTCGTTCGAGGTGGTCAGCGAGGCGGGCGACCTGGTCACCGTGCGCAGCGCGCTCCAGGACGCGGGCATCGACTACGACTCGGCCGAGGCCGGCTTCCTGCCCACGATGCAGGTGGAGCTGGACGAGGACGGCGCCCGGAAGATCTTCCGCCTCATCGACGCACTGGAGGACAGCGACGACGTGCAGAACGTCTTCGCCAACTTCGACGTGGCCGACGACGTGATGGCGAAGGTCGACGCGTAGCCCCGTTCCGGAGCGGTCCACCGGCGACTGTCGGTGGTGCCCTATAGCCTTTCCCGGCAGGCGAACGGGGACGAGCCGATCGAGGGAGGGGCCGTGCGGGTACTGGGTGTGGACCCCGGCCTGACCCGCTGCGGAGTGGGTGTGGTGGACGGGGCGCCCGGCCGCCCGCTGCGGATGGTGGCGGTCGGGGTGCTGCGCACCACGCCCGACGCGGAGATCCCCGCCCGCCTGCTGGCCGTCGAGCGCGGGATCGAGGAGTGGCTGGACGCCCACCGCCCCGAAGCGGTTGCCGTGGAGCGGGTGTTCAGCCAGCACAACGTGCGCACCGTCATGGGCACCGCCCAGGCCAGCGCGGTGGCCATGCTCTGCGCCGCGCGGCGCGGGCTGCCCGTCGCGCTCCACACCCCGAGCGAGGTCAAGGCCGCCGTCACCGGCAGCGGTCGCGCCGACAAGGCCCAGGTCGGCGCCATGGTCACGCGACTGCTGCGGCTCGACGCGCCGCCCAGGCCCGCCGACGCCGCCGACGCCCTGGCCCTGGCCATCTGCCACATCTGGCGGGCGCCCGCCCAGGACCGGCTGCGGCGGGCCCACGCGGCGGCGCGGCCCCGACCCAGGACAGCGGATGGCGCACCCCGCTCGCGTTCGACTGCGCCGGGTAGACGAACAGGCCCGGCCCGTGCGCCGCCGCGAACGCGTCCAGGCACGCGGCCACCGCCTCCCACCGCACCCGGAAGTCCGCGTCCAGCGGCACCACCACCACGGGCGCCCCCGCCCCCACCGCGTAACGGCGCATGCCCAGCGCGGAGTTGTGGTTGTCCGCCAGCAGCACCAGCGGGGCGCGGTCACCGGCGGGCAGTGCCTCTGCCACCAGCCGGACGGCGGCGGTCGCGTTCGCGGTGAAGACCACCGCGTAGTCCTCGTCCGAGGCGTTGCAGAACGACAGCACCGCCGCCCGCGCCTCGGCCACGGCCCGCGTCGAGGCGAGCGAGGCCGGGTTCGCCGAGTGCGGGTTGCCGAAGACCGCGCCCGTCACCCGCCTCGCGTGCCCGGTGACCAGGGACAGCGGTGGTAACCCCGCGCCCGCGTAGTCCAGGTACGCCTGACCCGAGGCGTCGAGATAGGGGAACTCCACATTCCTCAGCTCGTCGACCGCGCACCGCTCCGCGTCCTCCGGCGTGTCCTTCCGCATGTCCACCCCAAACTCCCGAACCGGCCCCCCCTACTGACGTACCCGCCCGCACGCGGTACCCCGACCGCGTCCGGGGGGTCGGATACGGTCACGGGGTGCGCCTGCTGCTGATGTCCGACACCCATGTGCCCGCGCGGGCCCGGGCGCTGCCCGGGGAACTGCTGCGGCGCGTGGACGAGGCGGACGTGGTCGTGCACGCGGGCGACTGGGTGGACGTCGCCACGCTCGACCTGCTGGAGCGCCGCTCCCGGCGGCTCGTCGCCGTCCACGGCAACAACGACGGGCCCGCCCTGCGCGCCCGGCTCCCCGAGGTGGCGCGCGCGGAGCTCGGCGGGCTGCGGTGGGGCGTCGTCCATGAAACGGGCCAGGCGGCGGGGCGCGAACGCCGCTGCGCCGAGCGCTTCCCCGACCTGGACGTCCTGGTGTTCGGGCACAGCCACATCCCGTGGGACAGCACGGCCGACGGCGGGCCGCGGCTGCTCAACCCCGGCTCGCCGACCGACCGGCGGCGCCAGCCGCACCGCACCTTCATGACCGCCCTGATCGCCGAGGGCCGCCTCACCTCCGTGGAACTGCACCCGCTGCCCGACCCGCGCCCCCGCGGCCCGAGACCGTAGACCGCGCCCTCCGGTCAGGGCGCGCGCCCGCGTGTCAGGCCCCGGCCCGTCGGCGCGGCGACTACGGTGAGCACCGCGATCGCGGCGGCGTTCCAGGGACGTCCCCCTCCTATCGCGGCTCCGGGGGAGAATCGAAGGGTCACGTCCGAGGAGCGCATCCGTCCATGCATGAGCCGACAGGCCCCCCGAGGCACCCGGTCCCGCCCGCGCCCGGCCCGGACGCGCGATGAGGCTGCGTCACACCCGGCCCACCGACCCCGGCTTCCTGCGCACCCACCACGGCCGGGGCTTCCGCTACCTGGACCCGGCGGGCCGTCCGCTCACCGACCCCGACGCGCGGGCACGTATCAAGGCGCTGGTCATCCCGCCCGCCTGGCGCGACGTCTGGATCTGCGCCCACCCCAACGGCCACCTCCAGGCCGTCGGCACCGACGCCGCGGGCCGCCGCCAATACCTCTACCACGAGCAGTTCCGCGCCGGGCAGGAGAAGGCCAAGCACGCGCACGTCCTCGACGTCGCCGAGGCGCTGCCGCGCATCCGCGAGAGCGCCGGGCGCCATCTCGCGCTGCGCGGGCTGACGGTGGACCGGGTGCTGGGGAGCGCGACGCACCTGCTGGACATGGGCTTCTTCCGCATCGGCAGCGAGCGCTACACCGACCGGCACCAGACCTACGGGCTGACGACCCTGCTCCGGGCGCACGTGCGCTGCGGCCAGGGGCGGGTCACGTTCACCTACCCGGGCAAGCACGGGCGGCAGCAGGCGCAGGCCGTGATCGACCCGGCGGTCTGCCGGGCCGTGACCGCCCTCAAGCGGCGCCGCGGCGGCGGTGAGCGGCTGCTCGCCTACTGGCGGGACCGGGCCTGGCACGACGTCACGGGCGAGGAGCTCAACGCCTATCTGCGCGGGCTCGGCGGGGTGGACGTCACAGCCAAGGACTTCCGCACCTGGCACGGAACGGTGCTGGCCGCCGTCGGCCTCGCCGTCTCGGGCCACGCGGCGCGCGGCGAGGCGGCCCGCCGCAAGGCGATCACCCGCGCGGTCCGCGAGGTGGCCGACTACCTGGGGAACACCCCGGCCGTCTGCCGCGCCTCCTACATCAACCCGCGGGTGATCGAGCTGTACGAGGACGGCGTGACGATGGAGCCGGTCCTCCACCGGCTGGGCGCGAACACCCTGATCGGCACCCCGGCCACGCAGGGCCCCGTGGAGGCGGCCGTCCTGGCCATGCTCCGCACGGGCCGCCCGCCGCGGGCCTGACCCGGTCCGCGGCGCGATCCGCCCGGACCCGCGTCCGGATGCTGAACCACCGTTGGACGCGGGCGCGGCGCCCGTCATGCTGAGTTCATGCCACGCACCGCGCCCGGTCCCCGCAGCGCGCCGCGCCTCCGGCCGGCGCCCCGCCGCCGAGCCGTCGTGGCCGCGTGGCTGACCCGGCGCCGCGTGGTCGACTTCGGGCTGGTGAACACCACGGGCTGTCGCCGGGGCTGACGCGCCCGCGCGCCCCGCCATCCGCCGCCCCGCCCCGCGCTCTGGCGCGTCCCGGGCGGCATCCTCTCGCCCCCGCTGTCCACGTCAGTCGCGCGAACGCCCCCGCGCGGCCCAGCGAAAGGCATGCCGTGAGTGCCGAGCCGGCCATCCGTTTCTGGGACCACCTCTGGGAGCAGCCCGCGGGGAGCGCCCCCCGCGGCACGGTCGTCGTCCTGCCGGGACGCGGCGAGCACGCGGCCGTCTACGAACGGCTCGGCCGCCGCCTGGCCTTCGACGGCTACCGCGTCCTGGCCGTGGACGACGCCGCCCGCGCCGCCTTCGACCTGCCCGAGCCGATGGCGGCGGCGGGCCCGGGGCCGAGGGTCCTGCTGGGCGCGGACACCGGGGCCCACCAGGCGATCACCCTGGCCGCGGCGGGCACCCCGGGGCTCGACGGCCTCATCCTCGCGGGCCTGCCCACCACCGGCACCGGCGCGACGGCCGAGGACTGGGAGGCCGAGCTGGACCTCCGCTCCACCTGTCCCCACCACCGCCTGCGCCTCACCCGCGACCGCCGCTTCCGCCGCGGCGTGCTGGCCGCGCCCGCCGCCGAAGGCGCCGCGCAGGGGCCCGCCCTGGACCGGGTGACCGTGCCCGTGCTGGCGCTGCACGGCGTGCACGACGTGGTCAGCCCGCTGTCCGAGGCCCGCCGCGTCTACAGCGGATTCCCCGGCGTCCACCTCGTCACCCTCGCCGGAACGCGCCACGACGTGCTCAACGACATCACGCACCGCACGGCCGCGGCCACGGTCGTCCTCTTCCTGGAGCAGCTCCGCCTCTCGCCCGAGCTCCCCGCCATCGCCGTCTCCGATACGGGGTACCTGACCGGAGGCGTCCACTGAACGACCCGCCACCCTCATCCGGCGCAGCGGAAGCCGACGTTGCCGTTCGAGCTGTCCGGCGTGTTGCGGCTCCGCGCCGCCACGCGGTAGCGGTCGCAGTAGGAGGCGTGGCACATGTACGAGCCGCCGCGCATCGCGCGGGCCTCCCCGCCGGGCGGCCCGGCCGGGTCGCGGCGCGGGCCGGTCAGGTGCCAGTCCACGCCGAACCAGTCGGCGCACCACTCCCACACGTTGCCCGCCATGTTGAACAGGCCGTACCCGTTGGGCCGGTAGGCGTCCACCGGGGCCGTGCCCAGGTGGCCGTCCTCGCCCGTGTTGCGGAACGGGAAGCTGCCCTGCCAGATGTTGCAGCGGTGCTCGCCTCCCGGCGTCAGCTCGTCCCCCCACGGGTAGCGGGCGCCCACCAGGCCGCCGCGCGCCGCGTACTCCCACTCGGCCTCGGTCGGCAGCCGGGCGCCCGCCCAGGCGCAGAACGCCGTCGCGTCCGCCCAGGAGACGTGGACCACCGGGTGGTCCCCCCGGTCCCCGAC
>NZ_LAVK01000678.1 GCF_001083795.1 Streptomyces sp. SBT349 | reverse complement strand
CGTAAGATGTGTATAAGGGCCCGGCCCCGCCTACACCGACCCCGACACGTTCCGCCGCGAACAGGAACGGATCTTCGAGGCACGCTGGTTCTGCGCGGTGCGTGCCGGAGACCTGATGACGCCCGGCTCGTTCCGCACGGTCACCGTGGGGCGCGAGAACGTCCTCATCACCCGCGCGCGCGACGGCGCGCTGCGCGCGTTCCTCAACGTGTGCCGCCACCGGGGCGCGCGGTTGTGCACGGAGGAGTCGGGACAGGTACGGCGCAACCTCCGCTGCCCCTACCACGCCTGGACCTACGGCCTGGACGGGCGGCTGGTCGCCGCGCCGAACCTCCGTGACCTGCCGGGGCTCGACCGCGCCGCGTACGGCCTGGTCACGGTCGCGCTGCGGGAGTGGATGGGCTACGCCTGGGTGTGCCTGGCCGAGGAGCCGCCGTCGTTCGAGGAGACCGTGATCGGCTCCGTCGCGACCCGTCTGGGCGACGCGGAGGCCGTCGCGCGGTACCGGCCCGACGACCTCGTGCTCGGCAGGCGGGTCAGCTACGACGTCGGGGCCAACTGGAAGCTGATCGTCGAGAACTTCATGGAGTGCTACCACTGCGCCACGATCCACCCCGAACTCGTGGCCGTGCTACCGGAGTTCGCCAGAGGGTACGCCGCGCAGTCCGCGGTGGGCCACGGCGCCGAGTTCGCCTCGGGGGCCGAGGGCTTCACCGTGGACGGCGGCCCCGGCTTCGACCGCCTGCCCGGCCTGGCCGAGGAGCAGGACCGCCGCTACTTCGCCACCACCGTCCGCCCGCAGGTCTTCATCAACCTCGTGCCCGACCACATCATCCTGCACCGCATGTTCCCGCTGGCGGCCGACCGGACGCTGGTGGAGTGCGACTGGCTGTACGCGGCGGAGGTGATCGACGCGGGCGCCGACATCTCGGCCTCCGTCGAGCTGTTCCACCGGGTCAACGAGCAGGACTTCGCCGCCTGCGAACGCACCCAGCCCGCGATGCACTCCCGCGCCTACGACCGCGGCGGGGTCCTCGTTCCCACGGAGCACCACATCACCGAGTTCCATCACTGGGTGACGTCCCTGCTGGCGTGAGGGGTGGTGGGTGGGGCGGCTTCTACGCCTGGCCTAGGTGGCGCGGGCTTGGCCGGGTGTCGGGTTTCGTGCGGATGCACGAGGGAGGCACCTACGGGGGGAGGGTTCGTGGGTCGGGGTCGTCCCGGTGACCGGTCGGCTTGTCGGTGGAAGGGGTGGGTGTCCGGACGGGCGCAGCGGATGCGGGTGTTGGAGGGCCGGTCTGTTCGCTGT
>NZ_LAVK01000677.1 GCF_001083795.1 Streptomyces sp. SBT349 | reverse complement strand
CGTCATGCCCGTGCCGGCCCCCTACCCCCGTGACCGGGAAATTCCCTGGACCCAGGTGGACTTCGGCCCGCCCCGGCGGCTCGACACGGCGCGGCTCCAGCGGATCTGGAGCTCCTGGTTCCAGCTCACCGCCGCAGCGCACAACCCGGTGCTCTCCGGCCACGCCCCGCTGCTGCTGCAACTCCTCGGAGCCTTCCCCGGCGACCCGCTGCCCCTCCCGTACTGCGCGCTGATCGCACGATCCCGGACCCGCGAACACCTCGCGCGCCAAGCCCGACGCGACGACTTCCGCAGCCCAACACCGGCCCTGATCGCCGAGCAGACCGGAGAGCCCGGCTGGCGGGTGCTGGCAGACGAGACCGGCCGCTGGCAGCAGCAGACCCCCGACCGGCAGATCATCCTGATCGCGCTGCTGGCCCAACTCGGGCTCCACCAGCAGGTCACTCAACTGGTCGGCACCCTCACGGCCGACCGCGGCAGCCGGACGCGCCAGCACCTGCTGTACGAGGCGGCGCGCTCCGTGCGGCAGCACAACCGCCGCTCCACGCTGCCCGCGGGCATCTTCTCCTGGCTCGCGCAGGAAGGCACCGCCCCCGCGCTGCGGGTACTGTCCTGCACCCAGCTGATCTCCATCGCCCACCGGGACAACCACCGCCTGGAGAGCCACCCCGACTGGACCCTCCTCGCCACCCGGCTGATGGACGAACTCGCCGCCGAGCCCGCCTGGGTGGCGGCGCTGGTCACCAGCAGGCTGCACCGGGCGCTCGCCCTGGACCACGTGCGCCGCCGCGACCGCGACGCGGCCGGGGCATCCCTGCGGGAGGCGTCCACCTGGTGCGAACAGGCCCGCCTGGCCGCAGGATCGGCACTGGAGACGCACTGCTCGCGGGAGAACCGGATGCTCGTCCTGGAGGCCACCGTCAAGGCCGGCACCGCCCTGCACAGCGAAGCGGAACTGGACATCCAGCTACGGGACCTGATCGCGCTGGCCCCCACCTCACCCGAACCCCTCTTCCACGCCGCCCGGCTCATGGAACAGCTGGACCGACCTCAGCAGGCCGCCGAGATCTACGAACAGGCAGCCAACTCGGCGACGATGCGCGGCGCCGAGGCCGCCCACCAGGCCGCCCTGTGCTGGTCCCGAGCCGGGCAGCCCGACCGCGCCGCCACCGCCGCCCAACTGCTCCACGACCTCGACCCCACCGCCACGACCCCTATAGAGATGACCGACCTTGCCCACCACTGACGCGACCACCCCACTGCTGACCGCACGCCAGCTCCCGCCCGGCCCAGCCCCGTGGGAACGCTACCCCG
>NZ_LAVK01000676.1 GCF_001083795.1 Streptomyces sp. SBT349 | reverse complement strand
GGGTCCACTGGGTGCGGGCCGACCTCACCACGGGCGAGGGGTCCGCCGACGCCCTGGCCGGCGTGGACACCGTGGTGCACCTGGCGGCGGCGCCCTACCGCCGCGGCTACACCACCCGCGTCGAGGTCGAGGGGACCCGGTGGTTCCTCGCCCTCGCCGCGGAGGCCGGGGTCTCCCACGTGGTGTACGCGTCGATCCTCGGCTGCGACCGCGTCCCCTGGGGCTACTTCCGCACCAAGGTCCGCGGCGAGGAGGTCGTGCGGGGCAGCGGCCTGCCCTGGACGGTGGTGCGGGCCGCGCAGTTCCACCCGTTCGTGGACCAGGCGCTGACGGCGGCGGCCCGGCTCGGCGTGATGGTCGCCGACCCCGGGATCACCGCCCAGCCCGTGGACGTGAACGAGGTGGCCGACCGCATCGTCGCCCTGGTCGGGGAGGGACGGGGGCGGGGGATCGAGGAGTTCGCGGGACCGGAGGCGCTCACCCTGGACGAGGCCGTCCGGCAGTGGCTCGCCGCCCGGCGCAAGCGGCGGCCCGTCCTGCGACTGCCGGTGCCCGGCCGCACCGGCAGGGCGTTCCGCGGCGGCCATCTGACCACCGGGGCCCTGCCCCGCGGCGAGATCACCTGGCGCCGGTACCTGGAGGAGACGTACCACCAGGCGCCGTAGCGCGCCCCGCCCCGCGGCGTGGGCGCGCTTCCGCGCTCGCGCGGGGCCGGGGCCCCGGCCAGCCCGTCGCCTCGGCGACCGCGACGGCGACCGCGTCGGCGGCCTCCTCGGCGGTCAGCTCGTCCGTGTCCACCCGCAGGTCGCCCAGACCGGCGCGCTCCATGGCCGCGGCCCGCGCCGCGGCCCGTTCGGCGACGCGGCGCAGATGCGCGGCGGGCCGCCCGTTCAGCGGATCACCCGGCTGCTGCCAACTGCCGCGGCCCCGCCCGCGGAGCGCGATCCGCTCCGCCAGCCGCTCGCCGCCCGCGTGGAGCCTGCACACCGTGAGATCCGCCCCCGGCAGGGCCCTCGCGTACACCCCCGCCGCGGCCTCGTCCTCCACCGGGCCGACCACGACCAGGCACTCCGCCCCCGCCGCCCGGTACGTTCGCCACACCGCCGCCAGGTTCCCGGCCCGCATCCGGTGCCCGCCCGGATCGGCCTCCGGGCCGGGACCGAAGAAGCCGAGCTGGTCGACGTCCACGAACGCCGCGCCGAACCCGGCCTGCAACGCCCGCATGAAGAGCGTGAACCCGACCGTCGACGTGCCCACCCCGGTCGCCCCGCACAGCCACAGGATCCGCCCGCCGACCGGGTCCGCCGCGCGGCCCGGCGGCCCGGCGGCCCG
>NZ_LAVK01000675.1 GCF_001083795.1 Streptomyces sp. SBT349 | reverse complement strand
CCGCGGGACAACGGCGCCGGCGCCCGTCGCGGGGGCCTTCGGCGCCGCCACCGCCGCCACCGCCACCGCCTCCGTCGTCACCGAGGAGCGCGATGCCGGTGGGGACGGCGACGGCGGCCACCGCCAGGGCGGCGCCCGCGCCGATCAGGAGGCGCCGCCGGGAGGGCTGCTTCTCGTTCAGCTGGCGACGCAACCGGTCGCGTTCCGCCAGCAGTTGATCGCGCTGCCGCTGGAGCTCGTCGCCGTCTCCCTCGGTCCCGCCGGGTCCGCCCTGCTCCGTGTCCGGTGCCACCGTTCGTCCGCTCCTACTCGATTCCTGCGCGATGACTCGATGACTCGATGATGCAACGACGCGACGACGCGCCTACTCGATCGCCCAGAGCCGTATGACCTCGTCCTCGTGGGTCGCCAGCGTCAGCCCATCGGCGGAGAACGCGGACTGATCGAAGTACTGCTCCATCGCGACCGGTTCCGATCGTTCCTCATGCGTTTCCGCATCCCAGAAGCGCAGACCGCGCTCGACCTGGGCGCCGAGCGTGACCAGGGCCGTGCCGTCCCCGCTGTACGCCAGCGAACGCACGCCGCCGCTGTGGCCGGTGAGCGGCTCGCCGCGCCGGACGCCCGTCGCGGGGTCCCAGAACCGCACGACACCTTCGCCCACATACGCGCTCACCGCGAGCGTGGCCCCGTCCGGGCTGAACGCCATCTCGCCGACGCCGCCCTGGTGCCCGGTCAGCGGCTCCGACACCGGCGCCCGCGACGCCACGTCCCACACCCGCACGACGCCGTCGCCCTCGACCGAGCCGCCCACCGCGAGCGTCGCCCCCTCGGGCCCGAAGGCCAGCTTCTCGACGCCCCCGCCGTGGCCGGTCAGCGTCCGCCCCAGCTGCGTGCGCGAGGCCACGTCCCACAGCCGCACCTCGGCGATGTCCTGGCCGTATGTCAGGGCCGGGCCGCCGGTGGCCAGCGTCGTCCCGTCCGGGCTCAACACGACGGCCTCGAACGCGTCCACCGCGTGGTCCGGCGCGCCGAGAGCCTCGCCGTCCGGGCGCGGCGACGGCATGCGCCAGAACTCCGCCCGATCCCCGCCGCCGGTCGCGAACCAGGTGCCGTCGGGGCCGAACGCCACCGAGAGGAACGCCACATGGGCGGAGGTCAGCGGCTCGCCGAGCGGCTCCTGGGACGCGACGTCCCACAGCCGCAGCAGCCCGGTGTCCGCCTCGCTGGAGGCCAGCGTCCGGCCGGCGGGACTGAACCAGAGCCCGGCGAGCCGGTTGGGGTGGCGCGGCAGGGTGCCGAGGAGGCGCAGCGCGGGGCGTTCGGCGAAGCCGCGCGCTGCGC
>NZ_LAVK01000674.1 GCF_001083795.1 Streptomyces sp. SBT349 | reverse complement strand
TCGGCCCCTTCCGCCCCTTCCGTCACCCTGGCGCGCAGCTCGGCGCGAGTCGGCAGCGGCTCCGTGAGGGTGGGGAAGACCCGGGCGGCCACCCGCCCGGTCATCCCGTAGAACCGCCGCCACGCCTCGTACTCCCGCTCGGACCCGGTCACCCGGGCGAACGCCTCCCGCGTCCTCGCCTCCCCGCCGCCGATCAGCAGCCCGCCGGGGCGGCCGTCGCGGACCACCGGCGTGTACGAGGAGATCCGCCGGGCCCGCAGCTCCAGATCCAGGCCGAGGTCCCGCACGATCCGCCGCGGCAGCAGGCTGACCAGATAGGCGTACCGGGAGAGCCGGGCCGCCACGCCGGGGAAGGTCTCGTCGGAGACGGCGGCGCCACCGGTGCGGCCCAGGCGCTCCAGCACCAGGACCCTGCGCCCCGCGCGGGCCAGATAGGCGGCGGCCACCAGGCCGTTGTGGCCGCCGCCGACGATGACGGCGTCGTAGGAACCGAAGTCGGGCATGGCCCTTGGTAGCACGGAGGGCGGCTTCCGGCCAGCGTCCCCCGGGGCGGGGCCCGGAGCCCTGGCGGGCCCGCCGCGCCCTCGCTAGGGTCCCGGCAGGCGCGGCAGACGAAGGGGTGTCCGATGGCTGAACAGGTGATCCTCCCGGCGTTCCCGGCGCCGCTGCGCCGGCTCGGCGCGCGGGCGGCCCCGACCGTCGAGGGCGAGGACGCGCTGACCCTCACCGCGGGTCCGGGGACCGACCTCTTCGCCGACCCGGGCGGCCCCGACCGCTTCGCGAACGCCCCGGCCCTGGTGAGCCGCCTGCCGGGGGACCTCACGCTGAGCGCCCGCGTTACCCTGGATCTCGCGGCGACCTATGACGCCGGGGTGCTGCTCGTGCACGCGGGGGACGACGCCTGGGCCAAGCTCTGCGTCGAGCTCTCCCCGCAGCGCCGCCCCACGATCGTGTCCGTCGTCACCCGGGGCGTCTCCGACGACGCCAACGGCTTCACCGTCGAGAGCGGCGACGTCTGGCTGCGCGTCGCCCGCATCGGCGCGGCCTACGCGTTCCACGCCTCCACGGACGGCCGGTTCTGGCACCTGGTGCGGTACTTCGCGCTCGACCCCGGGGCGGAGATCGGCTTCCTCGCCCAGTCCCCGACCGGCCCCGGCGCCACGGTGCGCTTCACGGGCATCACCGTCACCCGCCGCACCCTCACCGACCTGCGCGGGGGCACCTGAACTGTCAGTCGGCCGCCGTAGGGTGGAAGGCCGCCGCGCCTCCCGGCAGTCCGCCGCGTTCCGCCGCGTTCCCGTCGTCACCGAAGGAGCCCATGCAGCACGACACCCGCCACCCTGC
>NZ_LAVK01000673.1 GCF_001083795.1 Streptomyces sp. SBT349 | reverse complement strand
TCCCCGGCCAGCGTCCCCCGGGGCCGTGGCTGATGCGAGGGCCGAGGCCGAGGCGAGGGGGGACCGGCGCCCGTGAGGGCGTGAACGGGGGTGTGAGGGGCGCGCACGGTCGCGGGCTCGGGCGGGGGCGTGCGCCGTGCGCTCAGCCGCCGCCGGTCGCGCCTTCGACAGCGCTTTCGATGCGCGCGACGAGTTCGTCGGCGTCCACCGAGGGGTCCCTCGCGGCGACGGCGCCCGCCAGCTCGGCGACGGCGGCCCGCAGGGCGGTCACCTCGACGTGGATCCGGGAGAGGTACCCCCAGGCGTCGTGGTCGGCGTCCTCCGCGCGGAACTGCCAGGTGTGGTGGGGACTTGAGGCGTCGTCCCACATCTGCCTGGCGTCCCGGGAGTCGAGATGGGTGTCCTTGTACAGCGCCACCTGCCGGGCCGCGGCCTTCGCCACCTTCTCGATGTCCTCGTCGCTCAGCGGCATGTCGTCCTCCTCGGGGTTCCAGTCGGCGGGGTGCCGCAGCCGTTCGGCGACGCGCCCGCGCACGTCGCTCATGGAGATGCCGGGCCCGCGGGGGTCGATCTTGCCCGGCTGCCACTCCAGGTGGCCGATCACGGAGGTCGTGCCCTCCTTGCCCCAGCCGTGGGCGCGGCAGATGGCGGCGGAGGCGCGCACGATGGCGTCCACCTGCTCGGCGGGCCACGGGTCCTTGTTGTCGCCCAGGTTGATGCACTCGAAGCCGTAGAAGTGCGTGTTGCCGTCGGTGTCGGCCTCGTTGTCCGCGGGGAGCGCGCGCTCGTCGATCACGGCGGCGAGGACGTCGCCGTCGCCGCTTCCCGCGTGGTTCGCCCGGCCGTTGCCGACCAGGTACACCGTGCCGTCCTTCGCGATGACGCCCTGGCAGAGCGGCCCGGGGAGGTCGGAGCGGCCGTTGTAACAGAGCTCGACGGAGGAGTCGGTCCCCGTGGTCACGGTGTGATGGATCATCACCCCGTGCACCGGACCCCAGGAACCGGCGCCGTTCCTGTTGTGGGTGCGCCAGGATCTGTGCTCCACGATCCTGACGCCCTCGCCCTTCAGCGCGCTCACCAGCTTGTCGGCGGAGAGTGGAGAAGCCATACCGTTATCCCTTTCCAGGAGATGGGCGGTCATGACTGTCATCTACCGTCACCAGCCTGCCACGGGGAGTGCCGGTCGGCCATCAACTCCCGGGAACCCGTGGGCCCGTGAGGAGTGAGGGCGCCTGCCGCGCACGCCCGCGCGCGCCGTGCGCCCGCGGGCCGCGTCGCACAACCGGCAGCCGGGGAACGGGATTTCGCCACGAGCCACGACACCCCTCGCCGCCGAAACCGCCGGCACGCTGTGAG
>NZ_LAVK01000672.1 GCF_001083795.1 Streptomyces sp. SBT349 | reverse complement strand
GCCGCGTTCCGTGGGAAACCGGCGCGCATGCCCCCCCCCGCGCGCCGGTTTCCCACGGAACGCGTGACAGCCGTCCGACGCCGGCCCTCACCGCGTATGACACCGGCGCGCTCTCGACCCACCCGCAGGGATTGCCACGGATGACCAGCAGCACACCCTCCGCCTCCTCCTCGACCCCGCCACCCAGGAAACCCACCGCTCCGCCGGCACCTGCCGGTGCTCCCACCGGCGCGCCGGTGAAGGGGGGCCCGGGTGAGCTGCGGGCCAAGGTCGCCCAGCTGCTGGCCGCCGACGCTTCGGCGACGTTCACGGTCACCCAGCTGGCGAAGGAGGTGGGGCATTCGGGCGGCGCGGTCGGCAACGCCTGCGAGACCCTCGTGGCCCGGGGCGAAGCCCAACGGATCGGCGTCAACCCGCGCCTGTACCGGGCCACGCCCCTCACCGCCGCTGCCGCACGCTCCGCCACGCGGCGATCGGAACCCGCACCCGCCCCCGCGCGTTCGGGGCCGAGCCCTGCCGCCGGGCCGACGGGCAGGAGCACCCGGCCGGTCGTGGAGCCGGGGCCGGTGATCCGGCCGAACGGGCAGCCCTACCACCCCCGCGCCCTCGCGGAGCTGCCGGAGGTGGAGGCGCTGCGGCGGCTGCGGGAGGCGGGAGTGCCCGTGCTCCTCTACGGGCCGCCGGGCACCGGCAAAACCTCCCTGATCGAAGCGGCGTTCCCGGACCTGATCACCGTGGCGGGAGACGGGGACACCACCGTCGGCGACCTGATCGGGGAATACACCCAGGCCGAAGGCGGCGGTTACGAGTTCATCTACGGCCCGTTGATCGCCGCGATGCGGGAGGGCCGGGCGCTGCTGCTGGACGACGCCACCCTCATCTCCCCGAAGGTGCTGGCTGCCCTGTATCCGGCGATGGACGGGCGCCGCCAGATCCAGGTCAAGGCCCACAAAGGCGAAACGGTCACCGCGGCCGACGGGTTCTACGTGGTCGCCGGCCACAACCCGAACGTGCACGGCGCCGTGTTGACCGAGGCCCTGGCGTCGCGGTTCAGCGTGCAGATCCAGGTGGGCTCCGACTACGACCTGGCCGTCGTGCTGAAGATCAACGGGACAGCCGTACGCATCGCCCGGAACCTGGCGAAGCGCCAGGAGGCCGGCGAGATCGGGTGGGCGCCCCAGCTGCGGGAACTGCTGGCCTTCCAGAAGGTCGCCGACGTGCTCGGCACCGATGTCGCGCTGGCCAACCTGATCGGTGTCGCGCCCGCCGAAGACCAGGACACCGTCGCCGAGATCGTCACCAAGGCGACCAGACGCAAGATCACCGCCCTGGCCCTGGGCCGCCAACTCCCGCCCACCACCCAGCCCACTCC
>NZ_LAVK01000671.1 GCF_001083795.1 Streptomyces sp. SBT349 | reverse complement strand
CCCCCCACCCCCCCCCCCCCCAGCTTCCGCAGCACGCGCGGGCCGACGACCCCATCCCGCGGTCCCACCCGGTCACCGACAGCGGCCTGCCGCTGCGCAGCCGGGCGACCGCCACTCCCGCCACCCCGCCCGCAGCCGCAAGGGAGCGCGCCGCCGTGGACGCCGAGGAGCTGCGCCGCCGTCTGGGCGGCTTCCAGCGCGGCGCCAGGGACGGCCACCGCGACGCCGCCGGCGCATCGGGCCCGTACCCCGGCGAGTCCGGAGAGGGGATGCCGTGATGACCTCGCAGACCCGCACACCGCCCGGCACACACAACGGCCGGGGCGGCGCCGACCTGCGCTGGCTGCTGACGCGGCTGGTCGAGGAGGTGCCCGGCGTCCTGTCGGTCGCCGTGGTCTCCTCCGACGGCCTGCCGCTGCTCTCGTCGCAGCCGTCCTCCGCCCGCGCCGGCGGCGCCCCGACCGCCGGGCCCTCGGGCGCGGCGGCCGACCTGGCCACCGTCGTCTCGGGCCTCGGCAGCCTCACCAACGGCGCCGCCTCGCTGATGGAGGGGGGCAGGGTCCGGCAGACCCTGGTCGCCATGCAGACGGGCAACCTGCTGGTCATGTCCATCAGCGACGGCTCGCTGCTCGGCGTCTACACCACGCCCGACGCCGACATGGGCGTGGTGACGTACCACATGGCGCTGTTCGTCGGCCGCGCCGGGCACCTGCTCACGCCCGAGGTCCGGGCCGAGCTGCGGCAGGCGGCGCCCCTGCGCTAGGCGCTGCGCTTCGCCTGGGCCGCGGTCGTGGGCGCCGGCTGTTCGTGGCTGGGGTGGCTTCCGGGGCTTTACGCAGCCACGTTGGGGCGAGCCTCCACGATCGGGGGCCCTGATCGGGCACTTGCGGGCAGGTGCACAGCCTGCCCGATCCGCTGGCCAGCGTAAGGGCCCCCGATCTCTCGCCCCAACGCGGCTCCCGCCCAAAGCCCCTCCAGCCCCGTGGGTGGTGGGGGGCTTCGGCGCGCGGGCCGATCTCGTGCGCCCTTGAGTCCAGGAGGGGGCCCCGTGCGGTACCGGCCGGGGCCGGGCGAAAGGCGCGCGCTGAACGCTCCGGAGAGGGTCCCGCCCGTGCTGCCCGAAGGGGCAGCCCGGCACCACCCCCTCTTGGCCGGAAAGGCGCACGGGCCCGGCCCGCGCGCCCCGCGCGGAGGGCCCCCGCGGCCCGCGGGGATCTGGAACCCCCCGCGCGGTTGGAGGGGCTTTGGGCGGGAGCTGCGTTGGGGCGAGAGATCGGGGGCCCTTACGCTGGCCGGCGGATCGGGCCCCTGGGCCCCACCGCGTTTTCCCCGATCGGGCCCCCGATCTTGGAGGCTCGCCCCAACGGGGCTGCGTAAAGC
>NZ_LAVK01000670.1 GCF_001083795.1 Streptomyces sp. SBT349 | reverse complement strand
CTAGCAGGATGGGGCGGCGGGCGGGGAAGCCGCGGGCGCCTGCGGCGCCTCGGCGGCGGCGGCCACGATGTCCTCGGGCCGCCCCATCCTGCCGAGGATGCGCTTCACCGTCGCCTGGCTCTCCGAGCCGGGGGCCGAGGCCCGTTCCCTGCCGATCTCGTCCCGCAGCCGGTTGACCAGCGAGGCCCGCTGCGCCGCGGACATGCGCGTCCCGTGCGCGAGGTCGCCGACCCGGCTCAGATAGTCGTAGACGAGCTGCTCGTTTTCGATTCCCACACCACTGCCCCTGCGCCGACACCGACCGAACGACCGGAACTCCCCGACGATGCTAGTCAACTGAGCCCGGCGCGGTAGATGAAGCGACGCGAGTGGGCGGAGAACCTGAGGGAACGCCGTTGTTCATCGGGGGTTCACCGAACGCCGTACAACCCGCTACCCACGGCTCGTTACATGGTGAACGCCCCGCGTCGGCGCCGCGAGGGCACGCGTGAAGAAGACCGCACACCACCGCGTTCTGCGTTCTTCACTGCCGACAACGACAGCGAGGGAGAGCGCCATGGGCGCCTGGTTGAGCACGACGCAACCGCGAAGGCCGTCGGCCGGCGCACCGAGAGCCCTGTTCGCCGCCGCGCCGGAGGACGGCATGGAAGATCCGGTCGTTCCCTCCCCCACCCGCATACCGCTCGGCTCCGACCCCGTCGTGCTGCTGGCCGACGCCGACGAACGCATCCGGCAGGGGCTCACGGCCCAGCTCGCGAAGTACCAGGTGTCGGTCGTGCACTGCGGCGACGGCGCCACCGCGCTGCTGGAGGCCGGGCTGCGCAAGCCGGACGTCCTGCTGGTCTCGGCCGACCTGCCGGTGATCGACGGCGCCACGGTGCTGCGCCTGGTCAGACGGCGGCTGTCCATCCCCGTGGTGCTCGGCGTCGGCCCCGACGACACCGCCCAGGTCGCGCCCGCGCTCGCCGCGGGCGCGAGCGCATGCGTCGCCCGCCCCTACCGCCCCCGCGAGGTGGCGCAGCTGCTCAGCCTCGCCGACCGGGGCAACCGCGGCTGGGACCAGCCGCTGGTCTGCGGGCCCCTCACGCTCGACCCCAGCACCTACGAGGTGGCGATGCACGGCGTGCCGACGGCCCGGCTGCCGCTGCGCGAGTTCCAGCTGCTCCATCTGCTCATGCTCAACTCCGAGAAGGTCATCACGCGCGACCGGATCAGGACCGAGCTGTGGGGCGAGGGGGCCCGCCGGTCGAACACCATCACCGTTCACATTCGGCGCCTTCGCGAGCGCCTGGGTGACGACCCGCACCACCCCGAGATCATCCAGACCGTGCGGGGCGTCGGCTACCGCCTCGTGCCGCCCATGAGCTGACGGGCGGCGGGACGAGGGGGGAG
>NZ_LAVK01000669.1 GCF_001083795.1 Streptomyces sp. SBT349 | reverse complement strand
GGGGGGGGGCGGTCGGTGGGGAGTTCGAGCAGGTCGGGGGCGCCTGCGAGTGCTTCGCGCCAGTACTGTGACTGGCGGGCCATCTCACTCCGCGGATCTGTCTCGTCGCCGAGGATGTCGCGTTGCCACAGGGTGTAGTCGGCGTACTGGACGGGGAGGTCGTCCCAGGTGGGTGGTGTTCCGGCGTGGCGGGCTGTGTAGGCGGTGGAGAGGTCTTGTTTGAGTGGTCCCATGGACCAGCCGTCGCTGACGATGTGGTGCATGACCAGCAGCAGCACCGACTCGCCCTCGGACAGCGTGAACAGATGCGCGCGGAAGGGGATCTCGGTGGCGAGGTCGAAGGGCCGGCTTGCGGTGTTCTGGAGGGTGCGGGTGAGGTCTGGCTCGTCGATGGGGGCGATCTGGGGCAGGGGCACAGCCTCATCAGCCGCCATCACCTGCTGCGACGGTTCTCCGTCGATGTCCGGGAAGACGGTGCGCAGTGCTTCGTGTCGCGCGAGCACGTCTGCCAGCGCCTTGTGCAGGGCGGCCTTGTCGATGGTGCCGGTCAGGCGTAGGGCGAGGGGGACGTTGTAGGTGGCGCTGGGTCCCTCCAGCCGGTCGAGGAACCACAGCCGCCGCTGTGCGAACGACAACGGCAGCACCTCAGGCCGCTCAACTCGGCTCAGGACAGGACGTGCCGGTGTGGTGTTGGGGTCGGTGAGTCGCTGGGTGAGGGTGGCGACGGTGGGGGCTTCGAAGAGGGTGCGGACGGATACTTCGACGCCCATGGTGGTGCGGATGCGGCTGGTGAGGCGGGTGGCGAGGAGGGAGTGGCCGCCGAGGTCGAAGAATCCGTCGTCGATGGTGACTTCGTCGATGCCGAGGATGTCGGCGAAGAGTTCGCAGAGTGTCTGTTCCTGCGGGGTGCGTGGTGCGCGTCCCTCACCGGCCCGGGTGTACTCGGGGGCGGGTAGTCGCTTGCGGTCGAGTTTTCCGTTCGGGGTCAGGGGCAGGGTGTCGAGGACGACGAACGCGGAGGGCACCATGTAGTCGGGCAGCACGGTCGCGGCATGGTCGCGCAAGCCCGCCGTGTCCACCGTGGTGTCGTGGGTGGGGACGAGGTAGGCGACGATGCGTTTGTCCCCCGGGCGGTCCTCGCGGACCACCACCGTGGCCTGGCCCACGCTCTGGTCGTGGAGGAGTACGGATTCGATCTCGCCGGGCTCGATGCGGAAGCCGCGTATCTTGACCTGGTCGTCGGCGCGGCCGATGAAGTCCAGGTTTCCGTCCGTGCGCCAGCGCACCAGGTCACCGGTCCGGTACATCCGCGAGCCGGCCGGGCCGAACGGGTTCGCCACGAACCGCTCCGCCGTCAGCCCCGGCCGCCCCAGATATGTACCGGACCGGTGACCT
>NZ_LAVK01000066.1 GCF_001083795.1 Streptomyces sp. SBT349 | reverse complement strand
GTCGCGGGGATGGGGCCGTCGGGCGCATGGCGTACGACCGTTCACCGGGATCGGGCCGGGATCGTCGTTCGCCGAGAACGGAGTCGACGGGACCGCCGGCCTGCGGAGCGCTCTCGGTCCGCTTAACTCTACTCCCCTCCCCCCGCGGGAAAGGGGGCGGCTCCGGGGACCGGGCGAGGACCCGCGGTTAACCTGTGGGTCAGGAGAGGAGCGTGTGGTGCGCCTGCTGGTCCCGCGCCGCGCCCGACACGTGGGAGGCGCCGTGAGGGCCGTGCACGCCGCGAAGGCCGGGCTCGCCGCGCTGGCCCTGCTCCTGGCCGCCGGGTGCGCGGGCGGCGGCGAGGACCCGGGCGACGGCGCTGACGGGGCCGGGAGCACGGACGGGGCCGGGGACGGGACCGGGGCCGAAGGGGAGCGGTGGCGGCCCGAGCCGGGACTCGCGTGGCAGTGGCAGCTCAGCGGCGAACTCGACCTGGACGTCGACGTCCCCGTCTACGACATCGACGGCTTCGATCACGACGCCTCGGTGGTGGAGGAGCTGCACGCGCGCGGGGTGCGGGTCATCTGCTACGTCAACGTCGGCGCCTGGGAGGACTGGCGCCCGGACGCCGGCGCCTTCCCGGCGTCCCTGCGCGGCCTGGGCAACGGCTGGGAGGGCGAACAATGGCTGGACATCCGGCAGTTGGACACGCTGCGCCCGCTGATCGCCGCGCGCTTCGACATGTGCCGGGACAAGGGCTTCGACGCGGTGGAGCCCGACCTGCTCGACGGCTGGATCAACGACACGGGCTTCCCGCTGACCGGTGAGGACCAGCTCGCGTTCAACCGCATGGTCTCCTCCCTGGCGCGCGAGCGCGGCCTCGCGGTCGGCCTGAAGAACGACCTGGACCAGATCCCCGAGCTGCTGGACGACTTCGACTTCGCGGTCAACGAGGAGTGCGCGGCGTTCGGCGAGTGCGCCAGGCTGAGCCCGTTCATCGACGCGGGCAAGGCGGTCTTCCACGTCGAGTACGACCTGCCCGCCGAGGAGTTCTGCGCCGGGACCGAGGCCCTGGGGCTGAGCTCGATGGCGAAGAACCTGGACCTGGACGCCTGGCGCGACCCCTGCGCCGTCCCCTCACTGGAGCGAGACCCGGGCCCCGTCCGCAGGGAGTGAGCGCCGGCGCGCGGCGGCGGGTGAGTTCCGGTACGCGCGACCCCTTCCACGCGTCCGCGACGCGTGCGATCCTCCCAGTCACATACCTGAAGGTTGTTCACATCTGTGGAGGCGGGCTCGGGACATGGAGATCAACCGGAAGACAGTGCTCCGCGGCGCTATCGGGACCGCCGCCGCGGCCATGGCCGGGACGGCGTGGGCCGCCGCCCCCGCGGCGGCCCGTGGCGGAACCGGGGCCGGGCGGCGCGCGGCGGCGCTGTGGGAGGAGCTGCGCTCCGCCCCCTACACCCATCCCCAGATCCCCTATGTCGGCCGCGCGGGCGGCTTCGGCGGCCGAACGAGGCTGCCGCGCCGCCCCGTCGTCGCCGACGCCCGCGACTTCGGAGCGGTCCCCGACGGCTCGGCGGACTCCGCCGCGGCCCTCAACCGCGCCATCGAGGAGGCGGGCGCCCGCGGCGGCGGAACGGTCCTGCTGCCCGCCGGCGACTACCGGCTGGACGACATCGTCCGCATCGGCCACGACAATGTCGTGCTGCGCGGCGCGGGCAGCGGCCTGACCACCCTGCGCCCGACACGGAACCTCACCGACCTCGTCGGCTGGTACGGCAGCCGCTACGGCGGCGACAAGTCCTCCTGGTCGTGGGCCGGTGGGCTGGTGTGGATCTGCCCCGACGCGCGCTGGCGCTCGCTGACCGACGCGATCCGCGCGCGCGCCTGGCCGTTCGAGGGCTGGACCGGCAACGCCCGCGACGCGTTCGAGGAGATCACCGCGGTGGAGCCCGCCCGCCGGGGGGACCTGACCGTCACCGTGGCCGACGCGGAAGGGCTCGCGGCGGGCGACCGGGTCCTGCTCCGGCTGGCGGACGACGAGGGGCACTCGCTGCTCGCGCACATGGCGGGCGACCCGGAGGGGGCCGCGTCGTACGACTGGGACGCGTGCACCAAGCTCACCTCCTACGTCCCCTACGAGTGGCCCTGCGTCCTGGTCTCCGTGGACCCGGCCCGCCGCCAGGTCACCCTGGACCGCCCGCTGCCGCTGGACGCCCGCCCGGAGTGGCGACCCCGGCTCACCACCCTGGTCACGCCCGTCGTCGGCTCGGGCATCGAGGGCGTCACCCTCGCCTTCCCCGAGACCCCGCAGGCGCAGCACCTGCTCGACACGGGCTGGAACGGCGTCGCGCTCCAGTGCGCGTGGGACTGCTGGGCCGAGGACGTCACGGTCACCAACGCCGACAACGGCTTCCTGATGGTGGCCGCCAAGGCGTGCACGCTGCGCCGCACGCGGGTGTCGGGCCGCGGCAGCCACCACCCCTACTGCTGCCGCGAGGGCTCCCACGACAACCTGGTCGAGGACTTCGTCATCGAGCCGCGCACCACGCCCACCCCGCCGAACACGCAGCTGCACGGCATCAACGTCGAAGGGCTGTCCAGCTACAACGTCTGGTCGCGGGGGGTGATGGAGATGGGCACCTTCGACTCCCACCGCGGGATGCCGTTCGCCAATGTCCGCACCGAGATCACCGTGAACAACAACGGCACCCACGGCGGCGACGCCAGCGCGGGCCCGCTGTACGGGGCGCGATTCGCCCACTGGAACGTCACGGTGACCAACGAGCGGGCCGGGATGATCAAGATCGACGGGATCGCGCCCTTCAGCGCCACGGTGGGCATCAGCGAGGTCACCGAGTTCGGCCAGATCGACGTCCCCGACTTCGACGGCCCCCTGCACACCAGGATCGAGTCCTACGGCGACCCGGGGGCCGTCCGGCCGCGGAACCTCTACGACGCCCAGCGCGAACTGGGCTGACCCCCGTTCACCGCTCCCGCCCGGCGGTGACGGCCGAGGCCACGGCCGTCACCGCGTGCGGGGCCAGCAGGATCGAGTAGTGGTTGGTGTCCCCGACCGGCTCGGCGCGGACCGGGCCCCGGTCGAGCCGCGCGGCGGCGATCCGTTCCGCGTCGTAGAGCGCGCGCGGCTCGTCCAGCAGGCCGCGCTCCGCCCAGAGCAGGGTGGTCGGGTCACTGATCCGGTGGATCGCGGCCAGGGTCTCGGCGCCCGACAGAACGTCGGCGCCGTCGGCGCGGACCGCCTCCAGCACGCAGGCGCTGCGCAACCGCGGCGCGGTGCCCGTCAGATCGCGGTCGAGATAACGCTCCAGGTCCTCGCTCCAGTGACCGGCCAGGGCGGGGTGGTCGCGGAAGAACGCGTGGTAGCTCGCGCGGTCGGGGAACGTCAGGGACAGGCGCCGCATCGCCGGGCCGATCACCGCCTCCAGCAGGGAGTCGATGCCGGAGCCCGCCGGGGCGGGGAAGCCGAGGCCGCCGTCGACCAGGACCAGCCGTGAGAACCGGCCGGGGTGGCGCGTGGCGGCCAGGGCGGCGGCGAACGCGCCCATCGAGTGGCCGAGCAGCACCGGGAGCGCGCCGGCGCCGTCCGGGGGCGCCACCGCGTCGGCGAGCGCCAGGACATCGGCGACGTGCGCCGCCAGCCCCCAGGGTCCGGGGAGGTCGCGGCTGGCGCCCCGCCCGCGCAGGTCGGGCGCGTACACCGCGAGGCCGCCCGCCGCCAGGGCCCTGGCCAGGGGCGCGAAGTAGCGGCCGTTGGCGGTGATGCCGTGCAGGGCGATCAGGGGCGCCGCTCCCCCGCCCCCCGCGTGCCCGGCGGACCAGCGGGTGACGGCCAGCTCCCCGCCGCGCACCCGCACCGTGAACTCGCGCGTGCTCACCGGCTCCTCCGCCCGAGCGGCCCGAGCGGCCCGCGCGGACCGGGCCCCGCGCGGCCCGCCCGCCCGGCGGCGCCCGCGGCCCAGGGCGGCCAGGCCGCCGGGCGCGGCGTAGACGGCGAGGACGAACAGCACGCCGAGGACCACCAGCGGCTCGGACAGCGGCGCGGCCAGCGGCTCGGGCAGGCCGGCGACCGCGTCGGAGACGCCGAGCGCGGTGAGCCGGTGGTCGAGCCAGACGAACAGGACGCCGCCGATGACCGGGCCCCAGCGGGTGCCCGCGCCGCCGAGCACGACCATCACCAGCAGGGTGAGGGTGAACTCGGCGGTGGTGGTCTCGGGCGTGGCACCCGAGGTGACCAGCAGGTGGACGATGCCGCCGAGCAGCGCCAGCGCGGAGGCCAGCACGAAGGCGCCCAGCTTGTGGCGGAACGGGTCGCGGCCCAGCACGGAGACGCGCTGCTCGTTGTCGCGGACGGCCTGCCACACCTTGCCCGCGGGGGAGGCGACGGCCGTCCAGACCAGCGCGGCGACGAGGGCGAGATAGCCGAGGGCGAGCCAGTAGACGTTGACCGTGTTGTCGATGCCGACGAAGAGGGAGGGCACCGAGTCGGCGGTCAGCGACAGGCCCTCCTCGCCGCCGGTGAGCCCGCCGGGGTTGCGTTCGACCCAGATGGAGCCCGCCTGGGCGAAGGCGAGGGTGACCATGGCGAAGCCGATGCCGCCCAGCGCCAGCGGGCGCAGCGAGATGGCGCCGAGCAGGCAGGCGGCGGCGGTGCCCGCGGCGAGGGTGAGCGCGGCGGCGGGCAGCAGCGGCAGGTCGAGGTGGGTCATGGCGAGCTGGGTGCCGTAGGCGCCGCCCGCGATGTAGAGGGCGTGGCCGAACGACAGCAGCCCGGTGCGCCCGAACAGCAGGTCGTAGCTGAGGGCCAGGCCCGCGAAGACGAGGCAGAGCGCGAGGAGTTGGAGGGAGCCCGCCGAGTTGACCGGCCCGTCCAGGACCAGCGGGATGTCGAGCGCCGAGTACGGCAGGGTGAGCAGCAGGACGCCCACCCCCACCGGCGCCGCCCAGGAGCGTCCGCGGCGGGCACGGCGGGGGCGGTCGGCGGGGGCGGCCCCCGCCGGCGCCTCGGCGGTCGGGGCGGTCGTCGTCGTCATGCGGTGCCTCCGGGGTGGAGCGCGGGACGCCGGGTGGCCGTGCGCCGGCGCAGCCACTCGGCGGGCCCGCGGCGGCCGGGGGTGGGCCTGGCGAGGATGACCAGGGCGAGCAGGACGACCACGGCGATGTCGCCGAAGCCGCCGGAGACGTAGTAGTTGGCGTACTGCTGGACCAGGCCCGCGGCGAGGGCGGCCCAGGCGACGCCGGTGATGGAGTGCAGACCGCCGATGATCACGACGACGAAGCCGAAGATCAGCAGGCTGGTGCCGCGGTGCGGGGAGACGGATCCGAAGTAGACGCCGCTGAGCACCCCGGCGAGCCCGGCGAGGGCGCCGCCGAGGGCGAAGACCAGGGTGAACGCGCGCATCACGTCCACCCCCAGCGCGGAGACCATCGCCCGGTCCTCCACGCCCGCCCGCACGATCAGGCCGTAGCGGGTGCGGGTCAGCAGCAGCCGCACGCCGATCAGGACGGCGAGGGCGGCGCCGATGAGGAGGAAGCGGTTGGCGGGGACGCGGGCGCCGAGCACGCCGACGGTGCCGGAGAGCCAGTCGGGCACGGGGAACGGGCGGGAGTCGGCGCCCGCGTAGGACTGCACCAGCGCGGGGATGGTCAGCGACAGGCCGACGGTGACGAGGATCTGCTCCTTCGGCTTGCCGTAGAGCCTGCGGATCAGCAGGAGTTCGGTGACGACGGCGAGCAGCAGGCCGGTGAGGACCCCGGCGCCGAGCGCCGCGAGCAGCCCGGCGGTGCCGCCGATGGCGTCCGCGGTGCGCCAGGCGGCGTACGCGGAGACCGTGAGGAAGGCACCGTGGGCGAAGTTGAGGACGTCCATCAGCCCGAAGATCAGGGCGAGGCCCGACGCGATGAGGAAGTAGAGCGCGGCCAGGCCGAGTCCGGTGAGGGTGAGCAGAACGAGGGTGTTCACGCGGTGACATCCTCCTCGGCGCCGCTGTCGGCATCGGCGGCGTCGGCGGCATCGGCGTCGGCGTCGGCGTCCGTGAGCCGGGTGGCGCGGCCGACGCCCAGCAGCCTCGTGGTGCGCTCCCGGTCGGCGAGCAGTTCGGCGGCGGAACCGGCGTGCACCGTGCGGCCGTTGTCCAGGACCACCGCGTGGTCGGCCAGCGCGCGGATGACCGCGAGGTTCTGCTCGACCAGCAGCATCGGCACCTCGGTGGCGGCTCGCCGCAGTGCCTCGGCGACCTGCGCCACCACGCGGGGCGCCAGGCCCTTGGTGGGCTCGTCGACGATGATCAGCCGGTTCTCGTTGAGCAGGGTGCGGGCGAGGGCGAGCATCTGCTGCTGCCCGCCGGAGAGGGTGCCCGCCCGCTGCCGCGCCCGGTCCCTGAGGTCGGGGAAGAGGTCGTGGACCAGGTCGTAGGCGGGGGCCGACGAGCCGCGGCGGTCCGGGCGTTCGGCCAGCGCCAGGTTCTCCGCGACGGTCAGCGAGCCGAACACCCCGCGATCCTCCGGGGCGTAGCCGATGCCGCGGCGGACGGTGAGGTGGGCGGCCTCGCGGGTGATGTCATGGCCGTCGAACGTGATGTGGCCGCCGGTGATCCTGCCCCCGTCGGGGAGAACGCCGAGGATGGCCCGGGCGGTGGTGGTCTTGCCGACGCCGTTGCGGCCCATCAGGGCGGTGACGCCGGTGGCGGGCACCTCGAAGCCGACGCCCTGGAGGACGCGGGATCCGGCGATCTCCACCTGGAGTCCGTCCACGGTGACGAGGGCCGCCCTCACAACGCCTCCCCCAGGTAGGCCCGTTGCACCTCGGGGTCGGCCATCACGGTGGTGGGGTCGCCGTGGGCCAGCAGAACTCCGTGGTGCAGCACGGCGATCCGGTCGGCCAGGTCGAGGACGACGTCCATGTGGTGCTCGACCATCAGCAGGGTGCGTCCCTCCGTGCGGTGGAGCCAGCGGATGACCTCGGTGAGCTCGTCCACCTCCTCGGCGGCGACCCCGGCCATGGGTTCGTCCAGCAGCATCAGGCGGGGGCCCTCCCGGTGGATGGTCGAGGCGAGGAGCATGGCGAGTTCGAGCTTGCGCTTGTCCCCGTGGGAGAGGCCACCGGCGGGCTCGGCTCCGCGGTGGGCGAGCCGCACCCGTTCCAGAACGCCGGCGACCTCGGCCGCGGCGACCCGGCGGGCGCCGACGGCGCGGGCGGCCAGGTCGACGTGCTCGGCCACGGTCATGGTGGGGAAGACGGACGAGGACTGGAAGGTGCGTCCGATGCCGAGGCGGGCGCGGCGGTGCGGGGGCAGGCGGTGCACGGGGCGGCCGTCGAGGAGGACGGCGCCCGCGCTGGGGCGGGTGACGCCGGAGACCAGGTTGAACAGCGTGGTCTTCCCCGCGCCGTTCGGCCCGATCAGCGCCAGCAACTCCCCCTCGCCGACGGCGAGTTCGACGTCCTCCACGATGGTGACCGCGCCGACGGACCAGGTGAGGGCGGACAGGGCGAGAACGGGCGGGGCGGAGCCCCGGGCGGCGGCGGGCGCGGCGGAGGCGGCCGAGGCGGCGGGCGCGGCCATGGTCAGTCGCCCGCGGGCTCGGCCGGCGCCACCGTCGCGGCGTCCAGGGTGCGGACCACCGTCGGCAGGTCGCCCTCGAACCTGGCCTCGAACATCGGCTGGAGCAGGGCGTGATCGGACTCCCGCACGCTCTGCTCGCCCTTGACTCCGGAGAAGCTGAAGCCCTCCAGGGCGCTGACCATCGCGGCCGTGTCGGCGTCCTCGGCGCCCGCGCGGACCGCCTCGACGACCATCTGGGCGGCGGTGAAGCCGTCCGGGCTGAACAGGTCGGGCTCCCAGCCCTGTTCGGCGAAGTACGCCTCCATGGCCCGTGCCTCCGGGGTGTCGGTGGCGCCCGGCACGTAGTGGGCGAGCAGGGCGATCTTGTCGCGGGCCTCACCGAACACCGGGTAGGTGGCGCGGATGTCCAGGCCGGTGACCACGGTGGCGGCGTCCAGGACGCCCTGCTGGTCGAGGGTGGTCCACATGGTCTGGGCGGTGTCCCCGGCCCAGGCCACGAAGACCAGGTCGGGGTCCTGGCCGAGGACCTGGGCGCCGGAGGGGGTGAGGTCGGTCGCGGACGGCGGCACGAGCACCGAGCCGACCTCCAGGCCCTGGGCGCTGAGGACGCTCTCCACGGCGGCGACGTTGGCCTGGCCGAACGCGTTGTCCTGGGCGAGGACGACGACCTTGCCGCCGTCGCGCGCGACATCGCCCTCGCCCGCCGCCAGGATCTCGCTGGCGGTCACCACGTCCTGGTAGGTCTGGCGGCCGGAGCGGAAGGTCCAGTCGTTGATGCCGGTGACGCTGTCGGTCGCCGCGGGTCCCGTGATGTACAGGACCTCGTTCTGCTCGGCGAGCGGCGCCATCTGGACGGCGACGCCCGAGGACGCGGTCCCCGCGATGATGCGGGCGCCCTCGTCGATGCGCTGGCGGGCCAGGGACACCCCGGAGGCGGGCTCGCCCGCGTCGTCGGAGCGGACCACCTCGATGGCGATGCCGTCGACCTCGCCGGTGGAGCCGGTGGCGTGGTCGAGCCCGGCCTCGAAGCCCTGGAGGTACTGCTCGCCGTAGGAGGCGAGCGGGCCCGAGGTGGAGGTGATCAGGGCGACGGTGACGGACCCGGATCCGCCCTCCCCGCCCGCGCCGTCCCCGCTCTCCCCCGGGGCGGAACAGGCCGTGGCGAGGGCCGCCGCCACGGCAGTCGCGGCGATGACTCTGGTGACGGTTCTCATGGCGCGGCGGCTCCCTGTCTCGGCGGCTCGGTGACGCGGTGAGGCGGTGACTCGGCGGAGGACCGCCGCTCCCGGCGATCCCGCAGCAGCGTCCGCCCGGCCGACCCCCGCGGCAATGTATGCGGGACACACAGCCCGGCGGGCCGCCATGGCCCCGGCAGACGTATGGGCTCGCAGGGCCCGGACCTACGGTGCGCGACAACCCCACAGGAATCCATCGGCGCCGGGCCGGGACGGCACGGCGCCGGAAGGGATCGCCTCCATGAGAACCGCACAGTTCCGCCCGGCCGCGCGACCGCGCCCGCCGGGCCGGGTGGCCACCCTGCTCGCCGCGCTGGCGCTGAGCCTGGTGTCCGTCCTGACCTCCACCGGCCAGGCGCAGGCCGCCGCGCCCCTGGAGCGGGTGACCTCCTTCGGCTCCAACCCGGGCAACCTGGCCATGTACCGCTATGTGCCACCGGGGCTCGCGCCGGGCTCCCCGGTCGTGGTGCTGCTGCACGGCTGCGGGCAGAACGCCCAGCAGTACACGGACGGTTCGGGCTGGCAGAAGTTCGCCGACGCGGGTGGCTTCGCGCTGGTCGCCGCCGAGCAGCAGACGGGCAACAACATCAGCCGCTGCTTCAACTGGTTCCAGCCGGGCGACACCGCGCGCGGCGCGGGCGAGGCGCTGTCCGTCCGGCAGATGGTCGACCACACCGTCGGCTCGCTCGGCTCCGACCCCGGCCGGGTCTACGTGACGGGCCTGTCGGCGGGCGGCGCCATGACGGGCTCGCTGCTGGCCGCCTACCCGGACGTGTTCGCGGGCGGCGCGATCGTCGCGGGCATACCGCACGGGTGCGCCACCAGCATGGTGGACGCGTTCTCCTGCATGTTCCCCGGCCGCACGGCGACGGCGGCGAGCTGGGGCGACCGGGTGCGCGCCGCGTACCCCGGCTACACGGGCCCCCGCCCCTCGGTGTCGCTGTGGCACGGCGGCGCCGACTACGTGGTGGCCACCGCCAACCTCCAAGAGTCGGTCAAGCAGTGGACGCAGGTGGTCGGCGGCGATCAGCAGGCGGACGCGACCTCGCAGCTTCCGGCCAACACCACGCGCTCGGTGTACAACGGCGCCGCCGGTGCCCCGCCGGTGGTCGGCTACCTCACCCCGGGCAACGGCCACGGCACCCCGGTGGCGCCGGGCAGCGGCCCCGACCAGTGCGGCACGGCGGGCGCGTACTTCCTGGCGAGCCTGTGCTCCAGCTACCACATCGCCCGGGACTGGGGGCTCACCGGCTGAGGTCGCGCCGGGGCCCTTCGGCCATCAGGTGGAGGCGGAGCGCGAGCTGGAGTTCGAGCTCGCGCTCCGGTCCGTTCCAGCCGGGGCCGAGGAGTGCCTCGATGCGGTCGAGGCGCTGGACCACGGTGTTGACATGGACGTGCAGCTCGTCCTTGGCGCGGGTGAGGCTGCGCCCGCAGCCGAAGTAGGCGCGCAGCGTGCGGATCAGCTCGGTGCCGCGCCGGGCGTCGTAGTCCAGCAACGGGCCCAGCGTCGTGGCGACATAGCCCGCCACGTCCCGCACGTCGCCCAGCAGCACGCCGAGGAAGCCGAGTTCGGCGGCGCAGGCGCCGTCGCCCTCCCGGCCCAAAACCCGCAGCGCGCGCAGGCAGCGGGCGGCCTCGGCGTGCGCGGCGGCCAGGCCCCGGGGGCCGGCCGCGGGGCCCGCGGCGCCGACCGTGACGGGGGCGCCGACCAGCTGGCTCATCTGCGCCGCCGCGGCCCGCGCGGCCTCGCCCGGGTCCGGCCCGGTCTCCCGGTGGCGCGTCAGCAGCACCAGGGCGCCGCCGTGTTCGGCGCTGACCCCGTCCGTGCCGAAGAGGTGCTGCCGCGCGGCCGGGGCCAGCCGCTTGCGGGCCTCGGCCGAGGTCTCGGCGACGAGCAGCAGATGGGGGCGCTCCAGGTCGATGCCGAGCCGCCTGCCCCGTTCCGCCAGGCCCTTCGGGTCGCGCTCGGGGGCGGTCAGCAGGTCGGTGATCAGCTCGCCTCGGATGCGGTTCTCCGCCTCGGCGACGGAGCGCCGCAGCAGGAGCAGCAGCGCGGTGACCACCCCAGCGCGCTCGAACAACCGGCGGTCGGCGTCGGCGAGTTCGCGGCGGCCGTGGAGCACCAGCGAGCCGAGGATCTCGGCTCCGGCGAGCGCCGCGCAGATCCACCGGCCGCCGCGGTGCACGGCGCGGGCCGTGGCGCGGGAGTCGGCGACGGCCCCGGCCAGCTCGGCGGGGTCCTGGCGCCCGTCGAACCGGCCTCCGTCGCGGCCGACCGCGGTCAGCGGGCTTCCGGCGGCATCGTGGATGGTGATCGCGCCGCCCAGCAGCCCGGCGACGGCCGTGGCCACCTGGGAGAGCTCGCCGCCGCGGAGCACCAGGTCGGTCAGCCGGTCGTGCGCCTCGGCGGCGCGCTGCATCGCGGCGGAGTGCGCGCGGATCACGGCGTTGGCCTCGGCCAGTTCGGCGAGCGCGGCCCTGGTGTCGTCCAGGGCCCTGGCGGTGTCGATGGCGATGGCGGCGTGCGCGGCCAGCGAGCAGAGCAGCGCGACCTCGTCGGGGGCGAAGGTGCGGGGGGTGCGGTCGGCGGCGAACAGGACGCCGATGACCTTGCGTTCCGGGCCCGCGCCGGCCGGACCGCCGCCCGAGCCAGGACCGCCGCCCGAGCCCGTGCCAGGACCGCCGCCGGAGCCGCCGCTCGACCCGAGCAGCAGCGGGACGCCCAGGATGGCCACCAGGCCCTCGTCCAGGACGCCCGCGTCGATGGTCCTGGTGTGCCGGAAACGCTCGTCGGTCGGGTACTGGTGGGTGGCGTACGGGGTGGCGGTCTGGGCGACGAGGCCGCCGAGGCCCTCGCCGAGCTCCAGGCGGAGGTGCTGGAAGAGCGGGGAGACCGACCCGTCGGTGACCCGCATATAGGTGTCGCCCGCCTCCTCGTCCGGGAGCGTGAGGTAGGCGGTGTCGGTGCCCAGCAGGGCGCGGGCGCGCCGGACGATCGAGGTGAGCACCGCGTCGAGGTCGCGCAGCGCCGCCAGGTCGCCCGCGGTGTCGAAGAGCGCGGTCAACTCGGCCTCGCGGCGGCGGTGCTGGCGCAGCACGCCCCTGATCCGCAGGGCGGTGGCGGTGGCGCGCTCTATCTCGGCGAGCTCCTCGGCCGCCACCCCGCCGCGGCGGGCGGCGGCGGGGACGCCCCCGAAGTCCTCGGGTGAGGCGTCCTCGGCGAGCAGGTCGAGCAGCACGCGGGCGTGGTGGACGGCCGACGGTGTCTGTTCGTGCATCTCGGCGGCCATCTTGGCAGGTGAACGGCCCGCTGCCTATGGGGCGGGCGTCGGGGCGTTCGGGTCAGTGGGAGGTCCAGCCGCCGTCGAGCGGCAGGGAGGCGCCGGTGAGGTAGCCGGTGTGGGGGCCGCACAGCCACAGCACCGTCTGGGCGACCTCCTCGGGTGCGATCAGCCGCTTGATGGCGGGGCGTTCGAGCATGACGCGGCGGACGACGTCCGCCTCGGGCATGCCGTGGGCGGCGGCCTGGGCGGCGATCTGGTTGCGGAGCAGGGGCGTGTCGACGAAGGCGGGGTTGACGCAGTTGCTCGTCACACCGTGCGGGGCGCCCTCCAGGGCGGTGACCTTGCTCAGCCCCTCCAGGGCGTGCTTGGCGGTGACATAGGCGGCCTTGAACGCGCTGGCGCGCAGGCCGTGGACGGAGGAGATGTTGACGACGCGCCCCCAGCCGTGGGCGTACATGTGGGGCAGGGTGCGGCGCAGGATGCGGAACGGCGCCTCCACCATGACCCGTTGGATCAGTGCGAAGCGCTCGGGCGGGAACTCGTGGAGGGGCGCGACGTGCTGGAGGCCCGCGTTGTTCACGACGATGTCCACCTCGGCGGGGAGCGCGTCGACCGCCGCGGGGTCGGAGAGGTCGGCGACGGTGAGCGAGCCGCCGGTCTCCTCCGCGGTCCTCCGGGCTCCCTCCTCCGCCAGGTCCACCACGTGGACGTGTGCCCCGGCGCCGGCCAGGGCCAGCGCGCACGCCCGGCCGATCCCTCCGGCCGCGCCGGTGACCAGGGCGGTGCGCCCGGCGAGGAACGGGGCGGGAGCGGGAGCGGGCGCGGGCAGGGGGGCGGCGGCGCTCGCGTCACCGTTCGGGTTGCTCTGCATGGCGGCACAGTAGGAACGAGCGGGGGCGCTCCCGATAGGTCGGGACGCCACTGTTTCGCCCGGAGCAGTGGCGTCCCCAGCCATAGGCCGGGCCGCGCCGGGGCCGGAGCGCCGCCGGGGTGGCGCCCCGGGTCAGCCCTTCACCGCGCCCACCAGGACGCCCTTGGCGAAGTGGCGTTGCAGGAAGGGGTAGATCAGCAGGATCGGCACGATGCTGATGACCAGGATCGCCATCTGGAGCGACTGCTGCGGGGGCAGCACCTCGGTGGCGCCCGCCTGGTCGCCGCCGAGGTTGGCGCCGCCCACCACATAGGTGCGCAGCACGAGTTGGAGCGGCCACTTGGTGGTGTCGTTCATGTAGAGCAGGGCGGTGAAGAAGCTGTTCCAGTACGCGACGGCGTAGAAGAGGCCGACGACGGCGAGGACGGCCTTGGACAGGGGCAGCACGACCCGCAGGAGGATCTGGAGTTCGCCGGCGCCGTCGATGCGGGCGGAGTCCATGAGTTCGCCGGGCAGGTCCATGAAGAAGGCGCGCATCACGATGACGTTGAAGCCGTTGATCAGCACCGGAAGGATCAGCGACCAGTAGGAGTCGAGCAGGCCGAGCTGCTTGACCATGAGGTAGCTCGGGATCATGCCGGGGCTGAACAGCAGCGTGAACAGCACGGTGAGCAGCAGGGGTTTGGAGCCGAACGAGCCGGGCCGCGACAGGGCGTAGGCGAGCATCGCCGTGCAGGCCAGGGAGAGGGCGGTGCCGACGGCGGTGACGCCGGTGGAGACCATCAGCGCCTGGGTGACGGCGTCGCCCGCGAGCACGGCCCGGTAGGACTCCAGGGTGGGGTGCTCGGGCCACAGGACGAACCCGCCCGCCTCGGCGACCTGCCCGGGGTCGGCGAGGCTGGTGGAGACGACGGAGAGGAAGGGCAGGACGACCAGGGCGCAGGCGAGGAGCAGGACGATGCCCTTCAGGCCGCGCGCGACGGGGTGGGGGGTGGCGACGGCGCTCACGACTGGTAGACCCCTCTCTCTCCGAAGATGTGGGCGATCTTGTTGGCGCCCAGCACGAGGACGACGGCGACCAGGCCCTTGACCAGGCCGACGGCGGCGGCCACGCCCCATTCGCCGCCCAGGACGCCGTGGTTGTAGACATAGGTGTCCAGCACCTCGGAGCCTTCGAGGCCCACGGCCTGCTGCTGGAGGATGATCTGCTCGAAGCCGACGGTCAGCGCGTCGCTCAGGCGCAGGATCAGCAGGAGCACGATGACGCCGCGGATGCCGGGGAGCGTGACGTGCCAGGTCTGGCGGGCGCGGCTCGCGCCGTCCACGGAGGCGGCCTCGTAGAGCTGGGCGTCGATGCGGGAGAGGGCGGCCAGGAAGAGGATCATCGCCCAGCCGGCGTCCTTCCAGACGACCTGGGAGGTGATGAGCACGGCGAACAGGTCGGGGTTGCCGATGATGTCGAACGTGCCGTGGCCCTGGGTGCGCAGCCAGGTGTTGAGGAGTCCGCCGGCGCCCAGCATGTTCTGGAAGAGGGCGACGACGATCACCCAGGACATGAAGTGCGGGAGGTAGAGGACGGACTGCACCAGGCGCTTGACGCGCTCGGAGAGCAGGGAGTTGAGCAGCAGGGCGAGCGCGATGGGGATGGGGAAGACGAGGACGATCTGGATGAACGAGATGAGCAGCGTGTTCCGCAGCGCGTTCAGGAAGGCGGGGTCGCCGTTGACGATGACCTCGAAGTTCTCCAGGCCGTTCCAGGCGGAGCCCGAGATGCCGAGGAACGGCTGGTAGTCCTGGAACGCGGTGACGTTGCCGAGCAGCGGTATGTAGTGGAAGAGGAGGATCACCGCCATGCCGGGCAGCGCCAGGAGGAGCAGGAGGCGGTCGCGGCGCATGCGGGCGAGGCGCCCCGCGTTGCCGGGTGGGCGGCCGGGGGGGGGGGGCGGGTCCGGCGGGTCCTTTCTCCGGCGGGTGAGGGGTCCGAGGCTGAGGCTCATGGGGTGCTCCCGGTGGGTGGTGGGGCGACCGTGCCGGTGAGGGTGTGCTCGCAGGGCAGCAGGATCTGGCGGTCGTGGTCGCCCGAGGGGTCGCCGAGGAGCTGGACCAGCAGGCGGACGGCGCGGCGGCCCATGGCGTTGCGCGGGACGCGCAGGCAGGCCCAGGGGTGTGACGCGGCGGGGCCGCCCGGGTCGTCGACGAGGAGGACGACGGACAGGTCGCGGGGGATGGACAGGCCGCGGACGCCGGTCATGACGGCGAGCACGCGGACGAGGTTCACGGACTCGACGAGCAGGGCGGTGGCGCCGCCGGCGAGGGCGGCGTCGAGCCACTGGGTGGTGAGGGCGTCGGGCGCGGTGAACGCGGGCTCGGGGACGTCGAGTCCGAAACGGGTCAGGGCCGCCTTGAACCCCTCCCACCGGTCGTTCTGCGGCTCGTCCCGCTTCTCCTCGCCGAGGTAGGCGATGCGGCGGTGGCCCAGGGCCACGAGCTGGTCGACGATGCGGGCGGTCGCGGCCCGGTAGTCGCCGCCGACATAGGCGACGTCGGCGTCGGGGACCTCGCGGCGGCCGATGAACACGTACGGGTAGCCCTCGCGGGCCAGCCGGGCCAGCTCCTCGTGTCCCGCGTGGTGGCCGAGGAGGACGCTGCCGAGGGCGTGCCGCAGGGCGTTGGTGCCCTCGGCGTCGTAGATGCGGCGGATGCCGTCCTCGGTCTGGGTGGCGGTGAACAGCACCAGGTTGCACGCCTCGGCGACGGCCTGCTCCTCGATGCCGCGCATGAACTCGAAGTAGTAATCACCGGTGCTGGTCGGGAAGACCGGCTCGAAGGTGTGGACGCCGAGCAGCAGCCCGCGGGTGGGGCGGGGGGCGCCGGCGGCGGCGCGGGGCGCGGCGGCCGGGGAGTAGCGCAGCCTTCTGGCGGCCTCCAGGACGCGGCGCCTGGTCTCGGGCGAGATGCGCTGCCGCTCGGCGGCGCCGCCCAGGACCATCGAGACGGTGGACTGGGAGACCCCGGCCTCGCGTGCGACGTCGGCCTGGCGTGGGCCGCGGGCCTGGAGTGATGACACGGTCGGAATCCTTCGGTCGAGGGCTGCGGGCTGCGGGTGACCGCCGTGCGCCGGGCGCGCGCGTGCCGAACGCGTGTGCCCGGCGTGCGCGGCGCCCGTCAGCGGGCGCCGGTCGCGGGTGGCGGCCAGTCGAGGATCGCACCGCCCGCCACCAGGTCGTGACGGAGCGCCTCGTAGGGGACCTTCTGCACGGGGACGCGGTCCTCGTGGGCGTGCGCCGCGGCGGCGCCCGCGGCCTCGCCGAGCATCATGAAGACGGGCTCCATCCGCACGGAGGCGTAGGCGACGTGGGAGGCGGAGACGGCCGCGGCGACCAGCAGGTTCTCGCACTCGCCGGGGCGCGGGACGATCGAGCGGTAGGAGAGGCCGAACGGCCGGGTGACGGACTGCTGGACGTTGCCCTCGTTGCGTGGCCGCCCCTCGACCAGGACGCGCTTGGTGTTGTGCGAGTCCATGACGTAGGAGGCCAGGGCGACGGGGTCGGAGGCGGCGGCGCGGGCGGTGCCGTCGGCCTGGGTGACGACATAGGCGGAGACCATGCGGCGGGCCTCTCGGATGTAGAGCTGGGGCGGCCAGTGCGCGGAGTCGGCGAACTCACGGGGCGACAGGCCGTACTCGCGGGTCCGCTCGCGTATCCCTGCGGGGAGCCGCGGGTCGTCCGCCAGGAAGTGCAGCAGCCCGGCCTGGTAGCGGACATGGTCCTGGAAGATCTCCTCCCGGCGGGCGTGACCCGCCTCGGGCCAGGCGTAGTTGGCGCCGATGTGGTCGGAGGAGAAGGCGCCGTGGTTGTTCATGTCGAAGACGTCGCCGTGCGGCCCCGAGTGGACCAGGCAGGTGCGGCCGTACAACTCGTAGCCGCCCGCCTCGACATGACGCCGCAGCAGCTCGTAGCGGTCGGGGTCGTATCCGGCGGGCCTCGGGTAGGGCAGCCGGTCCCCCGATGTGGTCACGCAGAGGCGGAAGTTGTACGCCTGGATGCGGTGGTCGCCCTCGCCGGGCTCGCCGTGCGGGTCGGGTGAGATGCCCGGCAGCAGCCCGCTCCCCCGGTCCCCCGGCACGCGGTAGGGGTCGACGGGGAAGCGGAACTGGTGGTTGGTGCTGGGCTGGACGCCGGCCAGGGACTCGCCGTGGACGGCGGACGACTCGCGGCCCGTGGTGTACGAGACGCCCGCGGCGGCCATCAGGTCGCCCTCGTAGGAGGCGTCGACGTAGACGGAGGCGCGGTAGCGGGTGCCGTCGTCGGTGCGCAGCTCACTGATCCGGCCCTCGCTCAGCGAGACGGCTTCCAGGTGCTGGCGGCGGCGGACCTCGACGCCCGCGTCGGCGAGCCAGCGCTCGAACGTGTCCGAGGCGACGTGCGGCTCGAAGTCCCAGCGGGGCGCGGGCTCCCGGTAGTGGGCGGCGACCTGGTCGTAGAAGGCGCGGGCGAGGCCGCCGACCGCCTTCGGGTGGCCGGTGTCGGTGAGGCCGAGCCCTCCCGAGGTCATGCCGCCGACGCGGTCGCCGAACACGGCGAGCACCACGGACAGCCCCGCCCGCGCGGCGCGCACGGCGGCCGTGACGCCGCCCGAGGTGCCGCCGTACACCACGAGATCGGCCTCGACGGGCGGCGACGGCGCCCCCTCGGCCCGGGGCGGATGCCAGTGGCGGAGTCCTTCGAGCGCTTCCCCTGCGGGCATGTAGGTCCCTCCACGCGAACGGCTGATGGGCTGCGGACATTCATAGCACCGGCGTGGCCCGGTAGTCCACCACTGATATTGCTAATTCTTATCCGCCGCGAAATCCCCGAAAATTGAGCCGTGCAGACGTCTTGACGCACCACCGCACCGTTCCGCTAGCTTCATCGGCACCGGCGCGAGACCGAAATGCACCTCAGTTTATCAGTGATATTAGCAATCGCAGGAAGGGGTTCCGCCGTGGACATCGGACCCATGAGCCGCCGACGTTTCCTCGCGGGCGCCTCGGGCGTCGCGCTCGCCGTGACCTCCGCCCCGCTGCTCACCGCCTGCGGCGGCGGGACGGACCCCGCGGAGCAGGGCGCCGCCAACCGCGCGGTCACCCTCCCCGACCATGTGCCGTTCACCGGCGTCGAGCCGGACCTGCCCGCCTCCCAGGACGGCGTTCTGGCGGGCTACTTCGCCTACCCGTCCCCGCCCGTGCGCGGCATCACCGGCGAACCCGGCACCGCGGGCGAGGAGATCACCGCCCTGGTCAACCTCTTCGAGCCCGTGCCGCCCGACACCGGGGACAACGCCTACTGGCAGGCGCTCAACGACCGCCTCGGCACCGAGCTGAAGCTCAACATGGTCCCCGACTCCAGCTATCTCCAGCGCCTCTCCGCGGTCCTGGCCGGCGGCGACCTGCCCGACCTGGTGCAGATCAGGCTCGACCAGCCGCAGCGCGCGCAGGTGTTGCGAGCCCGGTTCACCGACCTGACCGAGTACCTGTCGGGCGACGCCGTGCGCCGCTACCCGTTCCTCGCCAACATCCCCACCGACTCCTGGCGCGCCTGCGTCTACAACGGCGGCATCTACGCGCTGCCCACGCCCCGGCCCTCCGTCGGCTCCCTGATGCTCTGCCGCGCCGACCTCATCGAGGAGCGCGGACTCAACCCGGAGCCCGCCGACTTCGCCGAGTTCGCCGAGCTGTGCGCCGGCCTCACCGACGAGCGCGCGGGCCGCTGGGCGCTCGGCTTCGGCTCCGCGGGGCCGCTGTCCACCTGGGCCTTCCTCATGCAGATGCTCGGCGCGCCCAACGAGTGGGGCGAGGAGGGCGGCACGTTCACCTCCTGGTTCGAGACCGAGGAGGCGCGGCAGGCCGCCGACGACCTCGCCCGCCTGGTGCGGGACGGCGTCTTCCACCCCGACTCCTTCGCCGCCACCTCCGACCCGCGGATCTGGTTCGGCACCGGCAAGACCGCCATCAACCGCGACGGCGCCGCCGCCTGGGACCTGCTGGCGAACACCTACGGCATCTCCGTCGGCGCCCTGGTCGCGCCGGCCCACGACGGCGGCGGCGACGCGGCCCACTACGCGGGCGGTCCCACGTTCGCCCTCACCGCCCTGAAGAAGACCGACGACCGGCGGCGCGTCGAGCAGCTGCTCTCCCTCGCCAACTGGCTGGCCGCGCCCATCGGGACCGAGGAGCACCTCTTCCGCGGCTACGGCGTCGAGGGCGAGCACTTCACCCTGGAGGACGGCGTGCCCACCCTCACCGGCACCGGCGAGACGGAGACCAGGCTGCCGCTCGCGTACCTGACCGAAGGCCCGCCGTTCCTGGGCCCCGGCGACGCGTCACGCGTCCGCGCCCAGCACGCCTACCAGGAACGCGTCGTGCCGCGCCTCGTCCGCAGCGCCGGATTCGGCCTCTACTCCGACACCGACACCACCAAGAAGGGCGTCATCCAGCGGCTGATGCAGGACACGCTCAACCAGATCATGCAGGGCAACAAGCCGGTCTCCGCCTGGGACGACGCCCTGGGCGACTGGCGGCGCCAGGGCGGGGACGCCATCCGCGCCGAGTACGAGGCGGAGTTCGCCCATGCGCGCTGACCACGAGGCGGGCGCCGGGGTACGCGCCGGGGCCCGCGCAGGCGCGGGCTCGCGGGCGGACCTGCTGGTCGCCGGGGGCGGCCTGGGCGGCGTCGCCGCCGCGCTCACGGCCGCCGGACTCGGGCTGACCGTCGTCCTCACCGAGGAGACCGACTGGCTCGGCGGCCAGCTCACCGCCCAGGCCGTGCCCTCCGACGAGCACCCCTGGATCGAGACGGGCCACATCTCCGGCAGCTACGCCGGCCTGCGCTCCCGCATCCGCGACTACTACCGGCGCGCCTACCCGCTGCGCCCCGAGGTGGCGGCCGACCCCGCGTTCAACCCCGGGCTCGGCATGGTCAGCCGCCTCTGCCACGAGCCACGCGTGGCCGTCGCCGTCATCGACGAACTGCTCGCCCCCCACCGCTCCTCCGGCCGCATCACCGTCCTCCACCACCACCGGCCCGTCGCCGCGGCGGTGTCGGGGGACCGGGTCGAGTCGGTGACGTTCGAGAACGGGCGCACCGGCGGGCACCTCACCGTCACCGCGCCGCTCGTGGTCGACGCCACGGAGCTCGGCGACCTGCTCGACCTCGCGGGTGTCGAGCACGTCGTCGGAGCCGAGTCCCGGGAGGAGACCGGCGAGCCCTACGCCGCGCCCGTCGCCGACCCGATGGACCAGCAGGCGATCACCTGGTGCTTCCCCCTCGAATACCGCCCCGGGGAGAGCCACATCGGCCCGCGGCCCCCCTCCTACGACCACTGGCGCACGCACACCGACCCGTTCTGGCCGGGGCCGCAGCTGTCCTGGACGAAGATCGACATCCACACGCTGAGCGGCCGGGAGAACCGCGTCTTCGAGGACCCGATCGACGCCCCCACCTCCCCGGACCTGTGGCACTTCCGCCGCATCAGGGCCAGGAGCCAGTTCACCGAGGGCGCGTTCGACTCGGATGTCACGCTCGTCAACTGGCCCAACACCGACTACTGGGAGGCCCCGCTGATCGGCCCCGGCGTCACGGCGGCCGACCGCGACCGCGCCCTGGCGCGCTGCCGCGAGCTGTCCCTGTCCTACCTGCACTGGATGCAGACGGAGGAGGGGTACGAGGGGCTCCGGCTGCGGCCCGACCTGGTGGACACGGCCGACGGCCTGGCCAAGTCCGTCTACATCCGAGAGGCGCGCCGCATCAGGGCCCGTTTCACCGTCCTGGAACAGCATGTCGCCGTCGTGGACCGCCCGGAGGGCGCGGGCGCCGTGGAGTTCGCGGACAGCGTCGGCGTCGGCCACTACAACATCGACCTGCACCCCAGCGCGTCCGGCGCCTCCTACGTCAACCTGGAGTGCTACCCGTTCCAGATCCCCCTGGGCGCGCTGATCCCCGTGCGGATGCGCAATCTGCTGCCCGCCGCCAAGAACATCGGCACCACCCACCTCACCAACGGCTGCTACCGGCTGCACCCCGTGGAGTGGTCCATCGGCGAGGCCGTGGGCGCGCTCGCCGCCCACTGCACGGCCGAGCGCACCGAGCCGCACGCGGTGGCCGACTCCCCGCGCCACACCGAGGACGTGCAGCGCCTGCTCACCGGCGTGCTGGGCGCGCCGGTCGCCTGGCCGGAGGCCATCCGCACCACCCGCCCCTCGCAGGCGACGCGCAACGCCACCCCGCTGTACGCCAGTCCGCCCCGGAGGGCCTGAGAGTCCGGGCGCGACCGACCAGTTCGACGAGCCGACGAGGAAGGTTTCGAACCATGGAGCGCAGACGCTTCCTGACCGCCGCGGCGACCGCCGCGGGAGCCATCGCGGCCGGGCCCCCGGCCCTGGCCGCGGGCGCCACCGCGGAGCCACGGGCGCAGAGCTACGACGCCGTGATCTACGGCGCCACGCTGGCGGGCCTCATGGCCGCCCTGCGGCTGAGCAGGCGCGGCTACACCGCCTGCGTCCTGGAGCCGACCAACCATATCGGCGGCGTGGTCACCGGCGGCCTGGTCAAGACGGACATCCCCAACACCATCGGCGCCCTGGGCGGGTTGACCCGCACCGCGTTCTTCGACGCGATCGGCGCGCACTACGGGGTGGGCTCGCCCGCCCAGTACCGCTTCGAGCCCAAGGTCGCCAAGCTGATCGCCGGGCGGCTGCTGACCGAGTCGGGCGCGGCCATCCGCAAGAACCAGCGGATCAACGGGCCCGCCGACGTCACCGTCAGCGGCACGCGCATCCAGGCGGTGCGGTCCTCCGCCGGGTGGGTCACCGCCCGCTTCTTCATCGACGCCTCCTACGAGGGCGACCTGATGGCAGCCGCGGGCGTCCCCTACCACGTGGGCCGCGAGTCGTCCGCCGCCTACGACGAGTCCTACGCCGGGTTCCGCCCCCACACGGTGCTGCGGCGCGGGCTGTTCGAGCCCAACACCGGCTATCCCGTCGGCCCGGTGCCCGGCGGCGCCGAGGGGTCGGCCGACGAGAAGGTGCAGGCGTACAACTTCCGCGGCGTGCTGACGCAGGCCGCCGACCGGCTGCCGTTCCCCCGCCCCGACGGCTACGACCCGGCGCACTACCTCCACCTGCGGTCGCTCATCGACTACCGCGGCATCACGGGCCTGACCCAGATGGTCGGCACCACGGCCGCCATACCCGGCGCCAAGCACCAGACCAACCAGGGCCTGTTCATCGGCTACGACCTGCCGGGCGTCAACTGGGAGTACCCGGACGGCACCTGGGCAAGGCGCGAGGAGATCATCCAGCAACAGGTGCGCTGGCACCAGGGGATGCAGTACTGGCTCTCCCACGATCCCTCGCTGCCCGCGTCCTTCCGCGCGGACGCCGCCACCTGGGGGCTGCCCGCCGACGAGTTCGTCGACAGCCCGCACGGCGCCGGGTTCCCGCACCAGCTCTACATCCGCGAGGGGCGGCGGATGAAGGGGGCCCATGTCCTCACGCAGCACGACCTGTTCGCGCCGAACAACACCAAGGCCACGTCCGTGGCCTGCTGGCAATACGGCCTGGACTGCCACACGGTGCAGCTCTACCCGGACGGCGATCGCTACCTGATCGGCGAGGGATCGCTCACCGGCGAGGAGGGCAATGTGCGGGTCGACCTCTACCAGCTCCCGGCCGAGTGCCTCTTCCCGTCCTCGGGGTCCATCGACAACCTGACCGTCCCGGTCTGTTTCTCCTCCAGCCATGTCGCCTATCTGTCACCGCGGATGGAGCCCAACTACGGCATGCTCGGCGAGGCGGCGGGCGAACTCGCCGCCCAGGCGATCGCCCGCGACACGGCCGTGCAGGCGTACCGCTACGCGGATCTGGCCACGGCGCTCAGGGAGTTCGGCAGCGTCCTGTCCGTCTAGCCGACACCCTGCCGCCTCGCCCCCGCCGGGCCCGGGGTCCGGGCCGGGGCGGGGGCGAGGCGCGGAGCCGACGTGCGGGCGCCGCGCGCCGCCGGGGGCGAGGCCAACGGCCGGGCTCCGTGCCGGAACCGGGCACGGCGCCAACAGCCGGGCGGGGTGCCTCGCGCGGGCGGGGGGCCACCGTGGCTGCCGCCACCGCGCGGCTTCGGGCCGCCCACCCCCCGATGCCCCATCCCGATCCGCCCGGCGAACACCACAACGGCAGCCCGGCGGCCCAGCCGAGGCTCCACCGTTCCCGCCGGCAACCGCCGGACGTCGGCCCGCGCTTCGCGGCGGCGGTGGTCCGCATCCGTCTCATCCTCGACCGGAGGTCGTCCCTTGTCCGCTCAGCTGGAGCCCCTGTGGGCCATCGGCGTGCTGGAAAGCCGCAGTGTGGCCTCGCCGTTCGAGGGGGTGTGGCCTCCCGGCGGAGTCATCCGCCTCGGCCCGGCCGCGTCCGACCGCGACTGGCCGCTGTTCCACCCGAGTCCGCTGGACGCGGGGAGCGGATGGCGCGAGCACCGGGCCGAGATCGCCTTCACCGTGGAGAACGGGCAGGTGCCGGAGGCCGGTTGCGTGCTACGGCTCCGGTTCGCCGGGTCGCACGGGCCCTGCCCTGATCTCGCCGTCGAACTCGACGGCTCGCACCGCGGTCTCTTCCACCCCCGCGTGGTCCGCGAGACCCGGGCCGAGGTGGACCGGCAGGGCCCCATCGCGGGCGAATGCGCTCTCGACATCCGCCTCCCCGCCGCCTGGCTGGCGCCCGGCCCCCACCTGCTGGCCCTCACCACCACCGTGGACCGGGCCGCCGCCACCGGGCTCGACGGCCCGGCGCTCGACGGCCTCGACCGTGAACTCCCGGGCCGCCGCGAGCAGTACGGCAACTGGTTCGGCGCCGGGATCACCTGGCGCGGCCTCGACCTGCGCCCGGCGACGGCGGCGGCGGCGGCCCACCCTCCGCGGCCGAGCGCCACGCTGGAGGTCACCCCGCTCTATCTCGAACGCGACGGGGTCACCGAGGAGTTGATCGATCTCACCGTGGACGTCCCGGCCACCGCGCCCTGGCCCGCCCATGCGGAGGTGAGCCTCGACGGCCACGCCCATCACCTCGAACTCGCCCGTGTCGGCCGCGACTTCGGGCAGGTCCGCGTGCGATTCCCCGTACCCGAGTTCGCGGGGGACGCCGAGGCCACGGTCCGGCTCGACGGCGGTGGCGCGTTCACCACCACCCTGCGCCCGGCCCGCAAGTGGACCCTCCACCTCATCCCGCACGTCCACCTCGACGTCGGCTACACCGACACCCAGGGCAAGGTCCTGGAGCTCCACAGCCGGAACCTGGACCGCGCCCTGGCCGCGCTGGAGGAGGACGACGGGTTCCGCTTCTCGCTCGACGGGTCGCTCATCCTGGACGAGTACCTGGCCACCCGGTCCGAGGAGCGCGCCGGGCGGGTCCTGGCCGCGCTGCGCGACGGCCGGCTCGCCGTCAACGCGTTCCACAGCCTCTTCCTCTCCGGCGTGGCGAGCCTGGAGGAGACCTACCGGGCCGCCTACCTGGCCGCCCGGCTCCGCGAGGAGCACGGCGTCCCCGTCGACTACGCCAACCTCACCGACGTCCCCTCCTACAGCTCCGCCCTCCCGGCGATCCTCACCGCGCTCGGCGTGACCGCGTTCGTCGGCATCGAGAACCACAGCCGCGGCGCCAACGCCGACAGCGACGCCCAGCACCTCGCCACCCCGGTCCGCTGGGAGGGCGTGGACGGCAGCAGGGTGCTGACGCACTTCGCCGACGCCTATTCACAGCTCAGGTTCATGGTGGCCGACCCGCAGACCGTCACGGGCGGCGCGCAGTCCCTCCCCCGTTACCTGGCCCGTTATGAACGCCCCGGCTATCTGCCGGAGGACCTCGCGCTGATCGGCACCCACGCCGACAACGAGGACCTGGCCGACGGCGACGCCGGCTTCGCCGCCCGCTGGAACGCCGTCTACGCCCATCCGCGGCTGCGCGTGTCCACCCTCGCCGACTACCTGGCCGCCGTCCGCCCGCTGGCCGACCGGCTGCCGGTGTGGCGCGGCGACGGCGGGAGCTACTGGGAGGACGGCGTGGGAACGGGCGCGGCCGTCGTCGCCGAGCACCGCGCCGCCCAGTCCGCGCTGCCCGCGGCCGAGTGCCTGGCCGCCCTGGTGGCCCGCGCCGACCCCGGCTACCGCCCCAACAGGGCTGCGCTGGACCGGGGTTGGGAGGGCGCCTTGTACGGGTGCGAGCACACCTGGACGTGGTCGCACAGCGTGGGGCACCCGCACGGCGAGCAGGTCGGCGACCAGCTGGACTGGAAGCGGCACCGCGTGCACACCGCCCTGCGCACGGCGCTCGACGAGTCGCGGCGTGCGCTGAGCCAGCTCGGCGAGCTGGTCACCACCGGGGGCCCGACCCTCCTCGTGCACAACCCGCTGGGCTGGGAGCGGGACATCACCGTGGAGGCCGAGGTCCCCGCGGGCACGCCGATCGGCGAACCGCCCCTGCCCTACGAGGTGATGGAGGACTGCGACGGGCTGCACCGGGTGCGCCTCACCGTGCGGGACGTGCCCGGCTTCGGCTACCGCGCCCTGCCGCTCGGCACCGCCCACAAGGTGACGCCCAACGGCGACGAGGGCGACCCCACGGGCGACACGGCACCCGGCCGGGTGGCCCCCGCCCCGCCGGCGTGGCGGCCGGTGCCCCGGACGCTGACCACGGAGCGGTGGGAGATCGGCCTCGACCCGGAGACGGGCACCGTCTCGCGCCTGATCCACCGCCGGAGCGGGCGCGCGCTGCTGGACGCCGCCTCGCCCTACCGGCTGGGCCAGGTGCTCCATGTGCTCAACGGCCCCGACTCCCTCACTCGGGGCGACCGCCCGGCGCACACCGGGGTGCCGCACCGTCACGGGCGGGCGCCGCGCAGCTCGCTCCTGGCCCGCCGCCCCGCCACGTTGCCTCCCCAACTCACCGTCGTCGCGGCCTCGTTGTCCCCCGTCGGGGTGGCGCGGACCCATGACGGCTGGCGGCTGCGGTCGGTCGGCGCGGCGCCGGGCCTGCCGTTCGTCCAGACCGACCTGCTGTTCCGCGACGGCGAGGACCGCGTCGAGGTCACGGTGCGCCTGGAGAAGGAACGGGTGCTGGCCAAGGAGTCGGTGTATGTGCCGTTCCCCTTCGCCGCCGCGCCCGGCGAGGCCCCGGAGGCCGGGGACCGCCGACCGCGGATCCGTTACGACCGGCAGCAGGGCTGGGTGGACCCGGCCGCCGACCACGCCCCCGGCGCCTGCAACGAGTGGTTCACCACGCAGCACGGCGTGACGGTGGACGACATCGCCTGGTGCTCGGCCGACGCGCCGCTGTTCACGGTCGGCGACGTGGTGCGCGGCACCTGGGCCGAGACGTTCGAGGCGCAGAACGGGACGGTCCTCTCCTGGGTCCTCAACAACTACTGGCCGACCAACACCCCTCCCGAACAGGAGGGTTCGCTGACGCTGCGGTACGCGTTCACGCCGCTGGGCGCGTTCGACCCGGCGCGTGCCTCCCGTTTCGGCCTGGAGACCAGGGCGGCCCCGATGGTCTCCGAGGTGACCCGCCTCGACAAGCACGACACCGGCGCGAGGCCGCTGGGCGCCCGGGCGGGCACCCTGCTCGACCTCGGCCTGCCCGAGGGCTGCCACGCCACCGTCGCCGAGCCGCGCGACCGGCGCGGGCTGCTGCTGCGCGTGCAGAACCTCACCCCCGAGCCCCGCGCCATCGCACTGCGCCACACCGGGACGGCCGCGGTCCTGTGCCGCGCCGACGAGCACGAGGGGATGCGCTGGATCACGGTCGGCCCCGCCGACCAGCCCGGCACCTCCCTCGTCCTGGAGCCGCCGTTCGCCGGCCCCGACGACACCGGCGCGAGGCCGCA
>NZ_LAVK01000668.1 GCF_001083795.1 Streptomyces sp. SBT349 | reverse complement strand
GGTCGGGGGCGGTCGGTGGGGAGTTCGAGCAGGTCGGGGGCGCCTGCGAGTGCTTCGCGCCAGTACTGTGACTGGCGGGCCATCTCACTCCGCGGATCTGTCTCGTCGCCGAGGATGTCGCGTTGCCACAGGGTGTAGTCGGCGTACTGGACGGGGAGGTCGTCCCAGGCGGGTTCCCGTCCGGCGTGGCGGGCTGTGTAGGCGGTGGAGAGGTCTTGTTTGAGTGGTCCCATGGACCAGCCGTCGCTGACGATGTGGTGCATGACCAGCAGCAGCACCGACTCACCCTCGGACAGGATGAACAGGTGGGCGCGGAAGGGGACTTCGGTCGCCAGATCGAAGTGGTGGCTTGCCGTGTCTTGGAGGACGTCGGCGAGGTCCGCCTCGTCGATGGGGGTGATCTGGAGCACGGGTGCGGCCTCTCCGGCGGCCACCACCTGCTGCGACGGTTCCCCGTTCACCTCGGGGAAGACGGTGCGCAACGCCTCATGCCGACCCACCACATCCGCCAGCGCCTCCCGCAAAGCGGCCACGTCAACGGTCCCGGTCAAACGCAGAGCGAGCGGTGCAGCGTAATTTGCGCTGCCCCCTTGGACGCGGTCCAGGAACCACAGACTTCTCTGCTGGAAAGAGAGCGGAATCATGCGCGTTCCCCGTTCCTAGTTCTTCGGCTCAACATCGGCCTTCTGGGACCGGATTTACTCAGTGCTTCGACGAGATCAGCGACAGTGGGTGACCGAAATACGTCTCGAATGTTGAGTTCGGTGCCCATCGTTGTGCGGATGCGGCTGGTGAGGCGGGTGGCGAGGAGGGAGTGGCCGCCGAGGTCGAAGAATCCGTCGTCGATGGTGACCTCGCCGACGCCCAGAACCTCGGCGAACAGTCCGCAGAGCGCTTGTTCCTGCGGGGTGCGTGGTGCGCGTCCCTCACCGGCCCGGGTGTACTCGGGGGCGGGTAGTCGCTTGCGGTCGAGTTTTCCGTTCGGGGTCAGGGGCAGGGTGTCGAGGACGACGAACGCGGAGGGCACCATGTAGGTGGGCAGCACGGTCGCGGCATGGTCGCGCAAGCCCGCCGTGTCCACCGTGGTGTCGTGGGTGGGGACGAGGTAGGCGACGATGCGTTTGTCCCCCGGGCGGTCCTCGCGGACCACCACCGTGGCCTGGCCCACGCTCTGGTCGTGGAGGAGTACGGATTCGATCTCGCCGGGCTCGATGCGGAAGCCGCGTATCTTGACCTGGTCGTCGGCGCGGCCGATGAAGTCCAGGTTTCCGTCCGTGCGCCAGCGCACCAGGTCACCGGTCCGGTACATCCGCGAGCCGGCTGGGCCGAACGGGTTCGCCACGAACCGCTCCGCCGTCAGCCCCGGCCGGCTCGCGGATGTACCGGACCGGTGACCT
>NZ_LAVK01000667.1 GCF_001083795.1 Streptomyces sp. SBT349 | reverse complement strand
GGGCGGTGGTGCGGAGGGTGTGGCGGTAGGCGCGTTCGCCGGCGCGGCAGGCGTCGCACGGGTCCTCGCCGCGGCGGCGGTGCGCCTCGTAGCTCGCGTGGTCCCCGTGCCGCTCGCGGCGGAGCAGCCCGGCGCCGTGGGCGAGGTGCACGGCGTGCGCCAGGCTCCGGGCGCCGAGTGCGGCCCGCAGCGCGGCGGAGTGGACCCGCACCGTGACCACCGCCAGGCCCAGGGCGCGGGCGATCTGCTGGTGCGTCTGCCCGTCGGCGACCCGGCGCAGGATCTCCAACTGCCGCGGCGTGAGCGCCGGGGCGGTCACCGGGCGCCTGCTTCCCAGTGCGCCGGGCAGACGTAGCGTCCGCCGGGACGCTGGTGCCACCCCTTGGCCTGATAGTCCTGCTCGGCCTGGCGCACCGTGCTCGGGGAGGCGCCGGCCACGTACAGGTCGGGCATGGTGGTCTCGTGGCACTCGGCGTCGCCTGGCAGTTCGTCGACGACGTCGCAGGACAGCCAGACCCAGCGGTGCGCGGCCATCACGCGCCACCCCCCGCGGCGGGGTCCTGGCGGCGGGCCGCGGCGAACGTGTCGTTCGCGGCGCGGAGGATCGCGACGAGTTGACGCGTCGCCGCGAACGGCGAGTTGCGGTTCGCCGAGGCCAGGTCGTCGAGGATGTCGGCGATCTCGGCCTCGTCGATCTCGATGTGGATGCGGCGCTGTCCGGCGATCCGGTTCATATAGATCCGTTCAGGCACTGGGCACCTCCGTCGGCGCGTTGACCGCGGTGAGCCAGACGCCCCCGTGGCAGGGCGTGCCCACGGCGCACCAGCACGCCAGGTCCCGCCCGGCCAACTCGGAGCGCGCGGCGGCCAGCAGCTCGGACTGCTCGGGTGCGTGGACCCAGGCGCGGAACTCCTCCGTAGCGGCGCGGGCCGCGCTCTCCTTGGTCGCGTGTGCGCCGCACAGGCGCCCGTCGAGGAGCAGCAGGCTCCACACGCCGCCGATGCGGATGATGCGGAACGGGTTGCCCCAGCGGCCGTAGTCGCCTCGGCCGCGGCCGACGTACACCGCGGCGGCGGGCGTGCGGGCGCCGGGGGTGCGGCGGCGCTGGATACGGGACGGGGCGCTCACAAGGCACCGCCGGCGGCGTTGAGCTCGTCGCGGCACTCCACGCAGTCCAGCCGGGCACTCGGCAGGGCGTGGCCGCGCGCGGCGGCCAGCACCTCGGCGTCGGTCGCGTCGCCGACGAGGTGGCCGTTGTCGCAGTAGCGCTTGAGGGTGATGCCGGTGACGGCCGCGAGCGCCACGGCGGCGAACGCGGGCGGCTCGTCGGGGTGGCCGGTTGTCGGGTCGGGGGTCACGGTCTGCTCCTGCGTGTGTGGGCGGGGTGTGTGGGTGGCCAC
>NZ_LAVK01000666.1 GCF_001083795.1 Streptomyces sp. SBT349 | reverse complement strand
GGTGGAGGCGGTGGACGCGGGGGCGGGCGGAACCGGCTCGGTCAGCGGGCCGCGAGCCGGGCGTGCAGGGAGCGGGCCGAGCCGTCCGTGAGCGCGGCGAGCTGGTCGACGACGACGCGCAGCCGCTCCCCGTCGGTGGTGGCGGCGGCGAACAGGGCCGCGTACTGCGGGCCGAGCCCCTCGGGCGCGCGGGCCACCAGCGCCTCGCCGAGCCCGCCCAGGACGGCGCGCTGCTCCTGCCGCAGGCGCTCCTGGTCGGGGCGCTGGATGACGTGGACGTCGGCGACGGCCTTGAGCACGTCGCACTCCAGCCGCGTCGCCTCGGGAACCACCAGCTCGGCGGCGTAGCGGCGCAGCGGCCCCGGGCCGTACCGCGCGCGGGTGGCGCGCTCCGCGGCGAGGCAGAAGCGGCCGATGAGCTGGCTGGTGGCGTCCTTCAGCCGGGCCTGGGCGAGGACGCCGCCGTCGTAGGTGTGGGGCCACCACTCCTGGGCCTGCAGCCGGTCGAGGGCGGCGGTGAGGGCGGCGTGCTCGGTGCCGGGGGGCGCGTAGCGCTTGGCCGCGACGGCGAACACCTCGTCGCGCTCCGGCTCGGCGCGCAGCAGGGCCGGGGTGAGGTGCCCGGCGCGCAGCCCGTCCTCCAGGTCGTGGACGGAGTAGGCGACGTCGTCGGACCAGTCCATGATCTGGGCCTCGAAGCAGCGGCGTCCCGCGGGCTGCCCGGGGGCCGCCTCGCGCAGCCAGTGGAAGACGGGCAGGTCGTCCTCGTACACCCCGTACTTGAGGGACCCGGGGTCGCGGGGGTGCGCGCCGCGCGGCCAGGGGTACTTGGTGGCGGCGTCAAGGGTGGCGCGGGTGAGGTTGAGGCCGACGGAGTGGCCCGAGGCGCCGGCGAACCGTTTCGGCTCCAGGCGGGTGAGGAGGCGGAGGGACTGGGCGTTGCCCTCGAAGCCGCCGCAGGGCGCGGCGATGCGGTCCAGGACGCGTTCGCCGTTGTGGCCGAACGGGGGGTGGCCGAGGTCGTGCGCCAGGCAGGCGGCCTCGACGACGTCGGGGTCGCTGCCGAACGCGGCGCCCAGGTCGCGGCCGATCTGCGCGCACTCCAGGGAGTGGGTCAGGCGGGTGCGGGGGGCGGCGTCGGCCTCCGGGCCGTCGGGCGTGACGACCTGGGTCTTCCCCGCGAGGCGGCGGAGTGCGGCGGAGTGCTGGACGCGGGCCCGGTCGCGCTGGAACGCCGTGCGGCCCGGCCGCTTGTCCGGCTCCGGGTCCCACCGTTCGGCGGCGGCCTCGTCGTATCCGGTCTCTCGCGCATCCATGCTCCCGAAGGTAACCGGTCCCGGCCGACTCACACCTGGGGCGCCGGGGGCCCGGGGGACAACAGCGGCCGAACGCGCCGACCCCGCGCCGTTCAGGCCGTGGCGGCCAGGGGCAGGG
>NZ_LAVK01000665.1 GCF_001083795.1 Streptomyces sp. SBT349 | reverse complement strand
GACATCACCGCCTTCGCCCTCGACCTGGGAGCCGCGCCGCCGACGTTCGCACGGCTTGGCGTGACCGCCGCGCAGATCACCCGCTACCGCCTGCCCTCCGCACCCCAGAAGGCCACCGACCGCCGCGGCGAACACATGCAGCAGACCGTCCAGGCCGAAGCCATGAGCCCCACCCAGCTCACCAACGAGGTGCGGACCGCCCTCGAATCCGCCGTAGACCTCGACCTCCTCCGCGCCGCCCGGCAACGCGGCGAGGCCGAACGCGCACAGATCCTCAACCGCCTGCGCGACCTCGAAGAAGGGACCTGACCCATGACCGTGACCGTCTCCCTCGTCCTCGTCTTCAGCCTGCTCGTTCTCGCCCTGCTGAGGTTCAAGGCCGTAGGCGTCGGCGCCGCCATCGCGTGCGCGCTCTTCGGCTTCTACCTCGCCGACACCGACGCCGCCGACAGCATCAACGAGACCGTTACCGCCCTGACCGACGCCATCTCCGGCATCGGCTGAGAGGGGACGCTGATGACCACCCACGGCCGCATCACCCTCATGGCCGCCGGCGAACTCCGCGACGCCATCAACGCCCACCACCGCGGCGACACCGCCGCCGCCGTCCACGCCCTGATGTCCATCGACCCCGATTCCTGGCACGCCATCGAGACCCGGCTTGCCGCGATGGGCGGCACCATCCCCGAACTCCTCACCCGCATCCGCGACGGACAAAGTCCCTAGGCGCTCCGACCCCGCAACGTACGCACCCGGCGGACGGCACTCCTCACCAAAGGTCAGCCGCCCGCCGGGCCTATCCCCCGTTCCGCAGAACAGGAGACCTCAACTATGGCCCATGACCACCGTGCGGCGCTTCTGAACGCCGCACTGGCCACCGCCGAACGCGGCTGGCCCGTCTTCCCCCTCCGCCCGGGGGACAAGCGCCCCGCCGGTCACCGCGAAGCCGACTGCCCCCGCACCGGCCGGTGCACGGACGGCCACCTCACGCCGGAGCAGCGGGCCACTACCGACGTGGCACTGATCGCAGCGTGCTGGACTCAGCGCCCTTACAACGTCGGGATCGCGACCGGCCCCGCCCGCTTGGTCGTCATCGACCTGGACGTGCCGAAGGGCCCGGACGACGTGCCACCCCAGGAGTGGGCGCAGGCCGGTGTGCATGACGGCATGGACGTGTTCGCCGCCGTGTGCGAGCAGCACGGGCAGCCCTACCCCACCGACACGTTCACGGTCCGCACCGGCGGTGGCGGACTGCACCTGTACTTCACCGCGCCAGCTGAAAAACGGCTACGTGGGAGCGGAGGAACGCTGGGGTGGAAGGTCGACACGCGAGCCTGGGGCGGCTACGTGGTGGCCGGGGGCAGCAGCGTCCACCGACGGCTCTACAGCGTCGAACAGGACGCCCCTCCCGCCCCCATCCCCACGTGGCTCTCTGAGCTGCTGACCCC
>NZ_LAVK01000664.1 GCF_001083795.1 Streptomyces sp. SBT349 | reverse complement strand
CCGCGTCCCGCCCGAAGTCCCCGCGGGCGGGCCCTCTCCCCCCTCCGCCCGGGGGGGCGCCGGGCGGGGCGCGGGGCGGGGGTGGCCGACGGCACCCCCGGGCACGTTGGCGAGGGCGAGGGCGTCGTCGAACTCATCGATCATGTGCGTTGCTCTTCCTGTTGCCAGCTCTCGGCGAGGGCCGAGACCCGGCGGGCGGCCTCGGCGGGCGAGATGCCGTGCAGGGCCGCCGCGTAGCCGATGAGAAAGGTCGTCAGCGGAGCCGCGGGGCGCGCGACTGAGTGGGCGGCGTCGCGCGCGGTGTCGAGCAGCGCGGTGGTGTCCACGTCGGGGTCGATGCCGAGTTCGGTCTTGACCGCGGCAATCCATTCGTCAAGCACCGCCCCATCGTCCCTGATCCGGGCGCGGGCCGTGGCGATGTCCGCCCAGGTGTCGCAGTCGAGGCTCCCGGCGGCGGGGAGGCGGCGCAGGGCGAGTCCCGGCAGCAGAAGCTTGAGGGGCAGTCCGGCGAGGGTGCCGAACTCGGCGTCGAGACCCGTCAGTTCGCGGTGGAGCGGGGCGGCGCGGTAGACGGCGGTGAGGGGCTGGTCGCGGTCCTCGCCGTCGCGGAGGAGCTGTCCCTCGGCCTCGGCGGGGACGTCGAGAAGGCGGTGAACGGTGCCGGTGTCGAGGAACGGCAGGTCCGAGGCGAGCACGGCCACCAGCGGGCGGGTGGTGTGCCGCAGGCCCGCGTGCAGCGCGGTCAGGGGTCCGCCGCCGGGCGGGTCGTCGTTCGCCCAGGTGACGGGCCTGACGGTGGGCCGGGGCGGGCCCACGACGACGGTCGTGGCTGCGTCGGCGCAGGCGGAGAGTACCCGGTCGAGTAACGTCCGCCCGCCCACCCGCACGGCCGGCTTGTCCACCCCACCGAGCCGACGGGCCCCGCCGCCGGCCAACACGACGGCGTCGAAATCTGCCATGCGGAAAACCGTACCGGGATCGCCGGGGTGTTCTCCCCCGGCCACCCGTTCCCGTGCCCGCCGGCCCGGCGGGGGCCCGCGACCGCCCCCGCCGCCGGGTCAGCCGCTGGGTCACAGCATGCGCAGCGGTTCCTCGACGTGGTCGGCCGCCGTGCGGAGGAACGCCCCGGCCGTGCCGCCGTCGCAGGCCCGGTGGTCGAAGGTCAGGGAGAGCTGGACGACGTGGCGCAGGGCGAGCCGGCCCCGGTGCGCCCACGGCTTCTCCGCGATCCTGCCGACGCCCAGCATCGCCACCTCGGGGTGGTTCAGGATCGGCGTGGAGCCGTCGACGCCGAAGACGCCGTAGTTGTTGAGCGTGAACGTCGAGCCGGTGAGCGCCGCCCGGGCCGGGATCATGGTCACCGCCGTCGCCCTGGCGGGCTCCCAGTCCGGCGGACTGCCGCCGGACTCGCCGATGCAATGGGTGGTCTTCGGCGCGCTGCTCGTCTTCAACGCGACG
>NZ_LAVK01000663.1 GCF_001083795.1 Streptomyces sp. SBT349 | reverse complement strand
GGATACCTGCGGGCCGGAGGGCCCCGCCCCCACGGCCCGCAGGTATCCGGTCCCCCCACGCGGTTGGAGAGGCTTTGGGCGGGAGCTGCGTTGGGGCGAGAGATCGGGGGCCCTTACGCTGGCCGGCGGATCGGGCCCCTGGGCCCCACCGCGTTGTCCCCGATCGGGCCCCGATCTTAGAGGCTCGCCCCAACGGGGCTGCCTAAAGCATCGGAAACCGCCCCAGCCACAAACGGCCAAGCCACCCGCAGGGCCTATCATGAAGCCCTTCGCGAGCCGGGAGGAGGCGCGGTGGCTGAGAGGCAGACGCGTCGCCGGCGGCGGGGGCACGGCGAGCTCGAAGCCCAGGTGCTGGCCGTTCTGCGAGCCGCCCCCGGGCCCGTCGGAGCCGCCTGGGTCCGCGACCGCGTCGCCGGTGGCCTCGCCTACACCACCGTCGTCACCATCCTGAGCCGCCTGCTGGTCAAGGGCGCGGTGCGCCGGGAGAAGGCGGGCCGTTCGTTCGTCTGGGCGCCGGCGGCCGACGAGGCCGGTCTCGCCGCCCTGCGCATGCGCCGCGTTCTCGACGGCGAGAGCGACCGTGAAGCGGTCCTCGCCCGGTTCGTCACCGCCCTCTCGCCCGACGACGAGCGGCTGCTGCGCTGCCTCCTCAACCACGCGGAGGACCCGGACGACGACTCGGAGGACGGCGAGTAGGAGCCATGGGGGTCTTCGTCTTCCTGCCGCTGGTGCTGCCGCTGACCGCCTGGCCGGTCGCCCGGCTGGCCGAGCAGCGCCTCCACCCCCGCACCGCGACGCTGATCCTCTCCACCGTGGCCGGCGTGCTCGCGCTGTGCTCCACCCTCTGCCTGGCCCTGGTGATGGTCGTGGGAACGGCCCAGCTCCCCGGGAACCCGCTGCCCGACGGCTGGTCCGACGCCGAGGTGCGCGATGCCGTCCCCTTCGAGGGGATCGCCGGCCGGGCCGCGATTCCCGCGCTGATCTGCGTGCTGACCGCCTGCGCCGCCACGCTCTGGCGGCACAGGCGCGTCCGCCGCCGGGCCGGGCGCGCCCTCCTCGGCATCTCCTCGTCCTCCGTCGCGGTCCTGCCCGACCCCGACGCGTACGCCTACGCGCTGCCCGGCGCCGCCCCCCGCATCGTCGTCTCCCGCGGCCTGCTCGACCGGCTGGCCCCGCGAGAGCGCCGCGCGCTGTTCGCCCACGAGCGGGCGCACCTGGCCGGGCGGCACCACCGGTTCCTGCTCGTGGTGCAACTGGCCGCGCGGGCGAACCCGTTCCTGCGCCCGCTGCGCACCGCCGTCGGGTACGCCACCGAGCGGTGGGCCGACGAGGACGCCGCCCGCGCGATCGGCGACCGGCGCCTGATGGCCCGCACCGTCGGCAAGGCCGCCCTCGTCTCCCGTGGCGCCCCGGCCGGGACCCTCGCCGGGCTCGCCTCGGCCCCGGGACCCGTGCCCCGC
>NZ_LAVK01000662.1 GCF_001083795.1 Streptomyces sp. SBT349 | reverse complement strand
CGGCACCCCCCTCCCGGCCCCGGCCCGGCGGAGCCCCACCGGGGCCCTCGCCGGGCCGGGGCGTGTCCGGGGGCGATGGAGAGCTCGGCGGTCCGCATGCCGTGGTCGACGGCCAAGGTCACGGTGCCGACGGGGACGGGCCGACCGGTGCCGGCGCCGTCCGTGCGCTCGGGGACGGCATGATGCCGGGCATCCGGGCCTGCCGGCGTCTATCGTGACCGGCGGACCGAGGCAACGAAGCGAGGAGGATCCGGTGCGGCGACGGCAGCTTCTCTCCGGCCTCGCAGTCACCGCCGCCGTGACCAGCGGCGCTCGCCTGCCCAGCGCCGCGGAGCAGGCGCCGCTCGGTGACGTCCTGGTCGCTCGCCTGCGCGATGCCCTGCTCGGTGTCGGCAGCACCACCGTCGTCCCGCCCGACCGGCTGCGCACCGAACTGGACCGTGCCCACGTCGAATACGACGGCTGCCACTACGCCGCTCTGAGTGTCCGCCTGCCCAGGCTGCTCACCAGTGGCCACACGCATCTGGCCGCCCCCGGGCGGCCCACTGACCATGCCCTGCTCGCCGAGGTCTACCTGCTGGCCACCCGCATGCTCACCAAGCTCGACGCGTCGGAGCTCGGCTGGATGGCGGCCGACCGCGCCCGGAGCCTCGCCGAGTCCGGCGACCACGTCCTCACCCGTGGCGAGGCGGCCCGGAATCTGGCCGTCCTCGCCCGCCGGGCGGGCTGGCACCGCGAGGCCATGACGATCGCCCTGACGGCCGCGGATCACCCTGACCTCCGAAACCTCGGAGCCCCTGGCAACGCCGAGCGCGGCCTGCTGATCCAGTCCGCCGCCTACACCGCCGCCCGCGCCGGCGATCAACAGGGGATGCGCGAGGCTGCCGCCCTCGCCCGCGAAGCGCACGGGCCCCTCCTCCGGGCGCCTGGTGGCGGCTTCAGCCCGGCCACCGTGACGCTGCACCGCATCTCCGCCGAGAACTCCCTCGGCGATCCGGGTGCGGCGCTGACCGCCGCACGTTCCCTCACCCCGGCGGCACTGCCCACCGTCGAGCGCCGTGCCCGTTACTACACCGATCTCGCCGGCGCGTTCGGGCAACTCGGTCGTCGCGAGGAATGCGTCCGCGCATTGCTGGGGGCCGAGCACCATGCGCAGGAGGAAACGCACGCCCGTCCGGCAGTCAGAGCCCTCCTGTCCGGGCTCCTCGTCTCCGGCCGCACCAGCCCCGAACTGCGAGGGCTCGCCGCACGGTGCGGCGTGCGGTGAGCGGCTGGACGGTCGGGTTCTCCCTCCCCGCGGGCTCGATCACCAGCTCCTGGAACGCCGATATCAGCCGGAGCGGCACCCAGGTGACGGCGAGGAACGCGGCGTACAACGGGAACGTGGGCGCCGGAGGCACGTTGACCTTCGGTTTCCAGACCAACAGCGGAGCGGAGTACGCCGTTCCCGAGGTCACGCTCA
>NZ_LAVK01000661.1 GCF_001083795.1 Streptomyces sp. SBT349 | reverse complement strand
GTCAACGGGGAGGGCGGGCCGCCGCGCGGATCGCGGCGCGGTAGTGCTCGGCGGTGTCGCGGGCGGCGCGCTCCCAGGTGAACCGGCGCAGCACCCGCGCGCGGCCCGCGGCGGCGACGCGGGCGCGCAGGTCCCCGTCGGCGAGGAGCCTGCCGAGGGCGGTGGCCAGCGCGCCCGCGTCGCCGGGCGGCACGGCCAGGCACGTGTCGCCGTCGGGCCCCGCGACCTCGGGGATGGCGCCTCCCGTGGTGGCCACCAGCGGGGTGCCCGTCGCCATCGCCTCGGCGGCGGGGAGGCAGAAGCCCTCGTACAGGGAGGGCACGCAGGCCACCTGGGCGCCGCGGATCAGCGCGGCGAGCTCGGTGTCGGTGATGCCGCGGACGAACTCGACGGCGTGGCCGAGGCCGAACCGGTCCAGCGCCTCGGCGACCGGGCCGCCGGTCGGCCGGCCGCCGACGACGACGAGGTGGGCGCCCGGGTGTTCGGTGCGCACCTTGGCCAGCGCCTCCACCAGGTGGATCAGGCCCTTGAGCGGGGCGTCGGCGCTCGATGTGGTGACGATGCGCCCCGGCGTGCGCGGGGTCGCCGGGTCGGGGTGGAAGACCCGGGTGTCGGCGCCGATCGGGACGGTGTGGACGCGTTCCGGCGGGACGGCGAAGTCCTCGATGATCTCCCGGCGGGAGGCCCCGGAGACGGTGAGCACCCTCGGCAGGCGGCGGGCGACCCGCTTCTGCATGCGCGTGAAGCCGTACCAGCGGCGCAGCGAGGCCCGCCGCTTCCTCGTCCGGGCGGCGGCGAGTTCGAGCCTGCGGTCCACGGTGATGGGGTGGTGGATGGTGGTGACCAGGGGCAGGCCGAGGCGGTGCAGACCGAGCAGGCCGTAGCCGAGCGTCTGGTTGTCGTGGACGACGTCGAACGCGCCGCGCCTGCGGGCCAGTTCGCGGCGGGCCCGCAGCGAGAACGTCAGCGGCTCCGGGAAGCCGCCGGTCCACATGGTCGCGACCTCCAGCACGTCGATCCAGTCGCGGAACTCGTCGCGCCGGGGCGTGCGGAACGGGTCGGGCTGCCGGTAGAGGTCGAGGCTGGGCAGCGGGGCGAGGGGAACGCCCTCGTCCAGGACCGGGTAGGGCTGGGCACCGATGACCTCGATCCGATGGCCGAGCGCGGCCAGTTCACGGGAGAGGTGACGGACGTAGACGCCCTGGCCGCCGCTGAACGGGTTCCCCTTGTAGGTCAGCAGCGCGATCCGCAACGGGCGGTCCTCGTCGGCCCCAGCTGTCACGCCCCGCCCCCTCCGCACATCCGTACTCGCCGGTACTGCCCGGGAGTGACGACGATAACGCGCTCCCGTTCGGCGGGAATACGCCAAGTCAGGTGATAATCGCCACGCACCTCCCGTCTTCCCCCCTCAGTACACTGCAACGCGTTCCAGTTCCGGCCCCGGAGCGGCCCCCTGACGACACGCCCCCCGTC
>NZ_LAVK01000660.1 GCF_001083795.1 Streptomyces sp. SBT349 | reverse complement strand
AACGGGCCGTGGCCGCCGTGGGGGAGGCGGGCGGTGGACTCGGGGAGGAACTGGACGGCGAGGCGGTGGGAGGGGTCGAAGGCGTGGATGTTGCCCGCGTTGTCCGGCCACAGCGTCCAGCCTGCCGCGCTCGGGGCGTCCAGGATGCGGGTCACGCTGTCGTCACCGGGGTGGGCAAGGTAGCGCCGAGTGACATCCCCAGGGGGGTCGTCGGTGTCGAACGGCGCGGGCGGTGCGTTGTCCGGCATGGGATATCCCTTCGTTGACCTGCGGGAATGTCCCGCAGGGTGTGGGATGGTCCCTTGCGGTCGCGGCGTTTGACAACAGCGTTGCGGGGACGAGTTGTTGACCGTGGGTTATGGCGGTGGGCCGTTCGTGCCGCCTGTGGAGAGTGCAGGGTGTGTCGCGCGTGTTTGCTCGAATGCGGTCACGGCGGAATCGGCGATTACCTGCTTGCGCTGCCCCATGGGCCCGGCTGGCGGACTCTGCGGCTTGCCCCCTGGGTTGTGCGACTCTGGCGTGTTCGTGGGATTGCGGCCTGGGCGTCGCCGTGCCCGTCGGGCGGGATCGCCGCGTACTGCCTGGCACGGGTGGTTGTTCGGTATGCCGGATTGGGCTGGACTTGTTCTGCGTGCGGGTCAATCATGCTGGAGCACTGTGGTTGACAGGAGGTTCGACGTGTTCAAGCGCCGCAGACCCGCTCCCGCTCCCGCTGTTGAGATTTCCGGTGGGGTGGCCCGTGCCCTGCCTGTGGAGGCGGCGGTTCCCGAGACTCCCGCGGAGTTGGGGCCGTCGTTCGACGAGGCGGGCTCCTGGTGCTGGCCGTATCGGTGGGAGTTGCCGGTCGACGGGGAGCTGGTGGTGTGCGCGGTGTGCGGGGCGGACCGGGACTGGCTGCTGATCCTGTTCGGGGAGGCGGTGTCCGTGCGGTGCCGGTGCACCCACCAGTGGCACGAGCCGCGGCTGCCCGCGGACTGGTTCCGCCGCGAGTGCGGTGACCTGGTCGAGGTGCATCCCAACCCGGCCCACGCCGACCGTACGACCGGCTTCGACGGCACGTTCGCCGGCACCTACTGGTAGGACACGCAACACAGGGGCCCCCGGGGAGCCGGGGGCCCCTGCTTGTGGCGGGCTTGGCCGGTGGGCGGGTGGCCGGTCCGGGGCGGTGGGGCGGAGAGCGGGAGGTGTCCGTCCTGGTCTCCCTGCTTCGAGGGCCTGCACGGACGTGTGGCTGCCGCGGCGGATGAGGTTGTCGGTCAGGTGTCCGAACCACCGCTCGACCTGGTTGATCCAGCTGGAGCCGGTGGGCGTGAAATGGGTGTGGAAACGGGGATGCCGAGCGAGCCACGCCTTGACCGCGGGCGTCTTGTGGGTGGCGTAGTTGTCACAGATCAGATGGACGTCGAGTTCGGCCGGTACGGCTTTGTCTATCTTCACCAGGAACTTCTTGAACTCCACGGCCCGGTGACGGCG
>NZ_LAVK01000659.1 GCF_001083795.1 Streptomyces sp. SBT349 | reverse complement strand
GTGCAGTCCCGGGGCTGTGAGGTCGGTCACCGCCGCAGCACCCAGTAGCCCCCGCCCTCGGCCTCCACGCTCCAGCCGCCGGCCCCCGGGTAGAGCCGCTCGGCGTACGCGGTCAGCGACTTCGCGGTCTGGTCCGGGTCGTAGTACGCGACATAGCGCGGCACCACCTCGCCGCTGCCGCCGATCCAGAACACCCGGCAGCGCTGCGTCAGATGCGAGATGGGCCGGACGTTGGCCGCGACGGTCGCCCCGTCGGGAACGGCCGCGAGGACGCGGGAGCCCGCCTCGGCCGAGGGCCCGGGGCGGTAGGTCTCGGCACTGGCGAGCGCGGCGGTCGGCAGCGTGGTGGCGAGCGCGGCCGCCGCGGCCAGGACGGCGGCCGGGAGGTGGTGGGCGTAGGTGCGCAGCCACGGCCGGGGCGAGAGGCGGGCGCGGGCCAGCGCGTCGGTGAGGGCCAGCGCGGCGACGGGCATCAGCACGGCGTCGTAGTGCCAGTCCGTGGACCAGTAGTGGGGCTCCCGGGAGGCGAACCGCCAGGCGAGCGTCGGGAGGGCCACCAGGGCCAGCGGGGAGCGCAGGGCGAGCAGTCCGGTGGTGGGCACCAGGAGCCACAGCAGTGTCCTGGCCTTCTCGCCCGCGCCGTCCAGCAGGGCCCCGGCGGCCACCCCGCCCCCGTCCTCGCCGATCTTGGACCAGTAGTCGTAGCCGCCCCCGGTGTTGAACGCCGGGATGACCACGGTCAGGGTCACCGCGCAGGCCAGCGCGGCGGACAGGGCGACGGCGAGCGCCGGGACCACCATCCCCGGCCGCCGCTCCCTGGCCCGCAGGGCGACGACGATGGCCAGCGCGGCGGCCGTCAGGCCCAGATCCTCCTTGACCAGGAGCAGCGGCAGCGCCAGCAGCAGCGCCGCGCGCCAGCGCTCCCTGACCACGGCCTCCAGCGCGAAGGCGAGGAGCGGCACGGCGAACGCGATCTCGTGGAAGTCGAAGTCGACGGCGCGCTGGATGCCGAAGGAGAGCCCGAAGGCGGCGCCGATGGCCACGCCCGCGCCCCGGCCGAGGAGAGCGGCGGCGGCGCGGGTGACGGGGACGACGGCGAGCGCGAACAGGGCGGCCTGGGCGACGAGCAGCGTCACCGGGGTCGGGAAGAGCCGGTAGAACGGGGCGAGCAGCGCGGTGACCGGGCTGAAGTGGTCGCCCAGGATGTTGAATCCGGGTCCCTTGAGGTCGGAGACGGGCGCCTGGAGGTGGGCGTAGGAGCGGACGACCTGCTCGAAGATGCCCAGGTCCCAGGAGCGGTTGTGGTACCGCAGATGGCGGGTGACGGAGATCGCCGTGTAGACGGCGAAGAAGGCGGCGGCCAGCAGATACGGGTCGAGGCGGGGGCCGGTGACCCCCGCCCTGCCTATTCGCTGTTTCTTTTAAACATCTGACGCCGGCCGACGAGAGGGAGGTGTAGAAATTGGGGGGTCGC
>NZ_LAVK01000065.1 GCF_001083795.1 Streptomyces sp. SBT349 | reverse complement strand
CCCCGGAGCCGCCCCCCGCCGGCTGACGCCCCCGTTCACATTCCCTCTCCCGGGTGGTTTGCGCGTCGGCCGGACGCCATCCCCCTCGCGCCTCTGAATACTGACCGGGCGGAGGTCCGTTGAGTCCGGGGGGCGGGGCGACATGGTCGGTGGGACGGTTCTGCTGGCACGGCGGAACGATCCGGGCGGGAGCGGAGCCGGCGGCGAGCAGATGCGCAGAATCGGCCAGGCGGTGGCCGGTCACGGGTTCGAGGCGCGCTGGGCCGCGACCGAGGCGGACGCCCGCGCCGTGCTGCGCACGGAGGCGGGGCTCGCCGCCGCCCTGGTGGCGTGGGACCTTCCCGGTTCCACCGCCGTGCTGCGCGAGATCGGGCGCCGCTTCACCGGCCTTCCCGTCCTCCTCGTCATGGCGGACGGCGCCGACGAGGAACTCGACGCGCTGCCGCTGTGGGTGGCGGAGACGGTGAGCGGCTATGTCTGGCCGCTGGAGGACACCCCGGCCTTCATCGCGGGCAGGATCGCCGCGGCGGCCAGGACCTACCGCGAGACGCTGCTGCCGTGGTGGAGAAGACGGACAGCTACAGCACCCTCGTCCTGTTCTCCATGGGCATCACCAAGGGCAAGTGGGGCACGCTGCTGGACGCCCTGACCGACTTCAAGGCGCTCTTCGACTCCGACGCCCCCCTCGAACGCGTCCTCCCCGGTCTCCTCGCGCGCCACCCACGCCGCTACGACGGCCTGACGCTCAGCGGCCTGTGCCGTTCCATGCACGACCACCTGCGCGAGGCCGACCTCGTCGGGCTGCTCGACGCCGCGTTCCACGAGCTGCCCGAGCCGGTCGCCCCGCCCCAGTGGTGCTACCAGCGGCTGATCCGCGGCGGGACCGAACGCGTCGGGCTCGCCGCCGCGGTGGGCCGCGTCGCCGCGGCGATGGTCACCGTCACCCCGCCCGGCATCCCCGTGCTGATGCGGGGCGAGGCGATCGGCGGCGCCGGATCCCCGCTGCTGCGCTACCTCGGCGCACTGGAGGCGTTCGACCGGAGGTTCCCCGGGTTCCGCAGCGAGACCCACGGCATCACCGTCGACCCGGACACGGAGGACTACCTGCTGGAATGCGTCCGAGGGGATACCCCGACCCCCTAGGCCGCGCTCCGGGCGCCCCGCGCGTGACGGCGTGTCAGTTCCCCGCCCGGAAGATCACCGGGCCGTACGCTGGGCCGGCGCCCGCCCAGGCAGACCGCGGGCGCCGCGCCACCACCGACCTCGGAGGCGACATGCGGTCCCGCTCCTCAGTGCCGCCCTTCCTCACCTCAGTTCCCTGGGCCGGAAGCTACGCCGCCGCGGCGACGCTCGTGCTGCTCGCGCTCGTGCCGTTCCTCGTGCTCACCACCGCGACCAGCCTGATGGCGCCGGTGCTGCTGAGGGACCTGCGGGCCACGCCGTTCGAGCTGCAAGTGGCGATCGGCCTGTCCAACGCGGGGTACGCCTTCGGGGCGGTCGCGGCGGCCGACCTCATCCAGCGGCTGCCGAGGCGCCGGGTCTACTTCATCTGCGAGATCGGCTTCATCGTCGCCTCGGTGGTGGCGCTGAGCGCCAAGGGCATCGGGCAGTTCTCCACCGGGCTCATCCTCCAGGGCCTGTTCACCGGGCTGCTGCTGGTCGTCGCGCTGCCGCCGCTGATCACCGGCCGCAAGATCGGCGAGCTGCCGACCACGGCCGCCGTCGTCAGCCTCGGCCTCTTCGGCATGGTGACGCTCGGCCCGCTGGTGGGCGGGCTCATCGGCGACACGGGGAACTGGCGGCTGCTGTTCACCATCCTCACCCTGGTCGCCGTGGCCGGGCTCTTCGTCGGAGTCCTCACCTTCCGGCCGAACGAGCCGCTGAACCCGGGCGCCTCCTTCGACTGGCTGGCCATGCCGCCCGCCCTCGCCGCGACCGCGCTCCCGTTCTTCGGCGTCGCGTGGCTGACGCGCAGCACCTTCGGCAGCCTGGTGTTCCTGCTCCCGCTCATCGCGGGCGTCCTGATCGGCGTGCTGCTGGTGGCCAGCCAGTACCGCCTGAAGAACCCCCTGATGCCGGTGCGGCCCATCAGCAACACCCTGCCGGTCGCCGGAATCGCCGGGGCCATGATCGCGGGCGCCACGTTCACCACGCTGATCGAGCTGACCGAGGCGTACCTGATCGCCGAGGCGCGGTGGAGCCCGGTCCGCGTGGGGGCGCTGCTCACGGCCCAGATCGTCGGGGTCGCGGTCGCCGCGCTGATCTTCCGGCGGGTGCTGATGACCCGCTGGACCCCGCTCCTCGCCCTGTCGGGCCTTCTCAGCATCGCCGTGGGAGCCGTCATCCTGCTGACGCTCTCCACCTCGAACGCCTCCGTCATCGTCCCCGTCGCCTCCGTCTTCCTCGGCTACGGCGCCGGGGCGGGGGTGACGCCCGGCCTCTTCCTCGCGGGCCTGTCCGTGCCCGCGGTGGCGATCGGCTCGATCTTCGCGCTGGTCGAACTGCTGCGGTCCGAGGCCGCGTTCCTCATCGGCCCGGTGCTGCTGCACTTCGCGGAGGACAAGGGCTTCCCGGCCGGGTTCCATGTCACCACCGGCATCGTGCTGGCCATCACGGGCGGGGGCGCGCTGCTGCTCGTCATCCTGTACGTGCTGGGCGGCGCCCGCCCGCACCGCCCCGACCTGGAGAACTGGGTGGGCGGCCAGGTGCCCGCCTACCACTCACCGCCCCTGGCCGCCCGCCTGCGGAAGGTCTGACCCGGCCGGCGCGGTCCGCGCCCCGGCGGGCTCCTCGGCGGGCTCCTCGGCGAGGGGACCGGCGTTCTCCCGGGGGGAGGGCGGGGCCGGGCGGGAGCCGTAGCGGGCGACCGCGACGCCGGCCAGGCACAGCGCGCCACCGGCGAGTGTCAGCGGCCCGGGGACCTCGTCCAGGGCCAGCCACGCCATCAGCACGACCAGCGCGGGCACCACGTAGGTGGTGGCGCCGAGGCGGCCCGCGGTCGTCCTGGCCAGCGCGAACGCCCAGGTGGTGAACGCCAGGGCGGTGGGGAAGACGCCCAGGTAGAGCATGTTGAGCGTCGCGGACCCCGGGGCGTCGGGCACCTCGGAGATCAGCACACCGGTGAACGGCAGGCAGGCGAGGGTGCCGGTGAGGCAGGCGAACGTCGTCACCTGGAGCGCGCCCGCGTGCCGGAGCGCGGGCTTCTGCGCGATCACGCCGACCGCGTAGGACAGCGCGGCCAGCAGGCAGAGGGCGACGCCGAGCGCCGAGGCGTTCTCCGCGTCGGACGTCGAGACGCCCACCACCGCGGCCCCGGCGAAGGACACGGCCATGCCCGCCACCAGCCGACGCGGCAGACCCTCGCCCAGCAGCCTGCGGCTCAGCAGCGCGATGAGGATCGGACCCACGTTGACGATCATGGAGGCGGTGCCCGCGTCGACCTCGCGCTCGCCCCAGTTGAGCGTGACCATGTACGCGCCGAACCACACGGCGCCCGACAGGAGGATGCCGGGCCAGGCCGCCCTCGGCGGCAGTCCGACGCGCCGCACCAGGCAGATCGCGACCAGCACCAGGGACGCGGCGAGCAGCCGGCCGAGCGCCAGCGCCCCCGGCGAGTAGGCCTCGCCCGCGCTGCGGATCGAGACGAAGGCCGAGGCCCACAGCAGCACGCTGATGCCCGCCGCCGCTATGGCCGGCCAGTTCTGCCGGCGGGTGCCGGCGTCCGACGAGGTCGTCATGGGGTGACCCTAGGCCGTTCGCGTGCCGCGGTCAGCGGAGTATTCCGGGGGCGATGCCGAGCAGGTCGCGCAGCGCCCGTTCGCCGTCATCCGTCACCCGCACCGCCCGTTCCGTCCCCGTGCGCTCGCACCATCCGGCGTCGAACGCGTGGCGGCAGAGCGCGGCCCCGGCGGCGCCCGCGAGGTGCAGCGTGCGCTCCGTCCAGTCCAGGCAGCCGCGCGCCACGGGCCGCCCGCGGGCGCCGCGCGGATCGAGGCCGAGGTCGCCGAACCACCGCAGCCCGGCGCCGGTGAGGGCGAACCCGCAGCGCTGGTCGAGCAGTTGGCGCTCCGTCAGCGCCTCCGTGAGCGTGGTGCCGAGCCGCCCCGCGAGGTGGTCGTAGCAGGTCCTGCCGCGCGCCATGGCGGCGCTCGCGCGCACCGCCCGCAGGCCGCGCGGCGCCTCGGCCTCCGGCGCCGCGTGGGAGACCAGCTCCTCGACGAGGTGCGCGGCCCCGGGGTTCGCCAGCCGCACGTAGCGGAAGCGGCCGTGCCGCTCCTCGGTCAGCAGGCCGCCGTGGACCAGCTTCGAGAGGTGCTCGCTCGCCGTGGAGGCGGCCACCCCCGCGGAGCGGGCGAGTTCCCCGGCCGTCCAGGCGCGGCCGTCCAGCAGCGTCAGGCAGAAGCGCGCCCTGGTCTCGTCGGCGAGCAGCCCCGCCAGGGCCGCGAGGCGCGGACTCGAATGGGCGGGGCGCGCGGCGTTCGCGCGGGCGGCGGCGACCGCCGGGGTGGCTGTGGCGGCTGATGCGGATGCGTCGGGACCGGGCATGGGTCCAGGATGCGCCTCGCACGGTGCGGCGGGGGCCGACAGGTGGCCGTGATAACGGCCGGGGGCGCCCGCAGCCGCGGCCCCGGCGGCGTCGGCGGGGCGAACGGCTCGGGCGGCGGGGCCGTCCCCGTGCCTAGGCGGGGACCGCGGGGAGGACGCAGACCACCCGCGGGTACTCCAGCGCCTCCCCGACCGGGGTGAGGCCGCCGGTGGCGGCGTCCCTGGCGAAGACGGCCACGGTCCCGGTGTCCTGGTTGGCGACGTACAGGTACGCCTCCGTGGAGTCGAACGCCATGTGGCGGGGCGCCGCGCCCCCGCAGGGGTGGTGGCCGAGCGGGCGGGGCTCGGTCTCGTCCGCGCCCTCGGTGCCGAAGACGGCGATGCTGTCATGGCCGCGGTTGGACGTGTACACGAACCGGCCGTCGCCCGACACCAGGATCTCGGCGGGCGCGTTCCCCCCGGGGGAGGTGCCGTCCGGGAGGGTGGAGGCGACCGCCCCGGGAGTGAGGGAGCCCGTGCCGGGGTCGTAGGCGCAGGTGGTGAGCGTGGAGTCCAGCTCGCCCAGCACGTAGGCCGTGCGCCCGCCGGGGTGGAAGGCGAGGTGCCGGGGGCCCGAGCCGGGGGGCATCGGGGACTCCGTCTCGGAGGTGAGCTGCCCGCCGGCGGGGTCGAAGGCGTAGACGTGGACCGAGTCGGTCCCCAGGTCGACCGCGAACAGCCGCCCGCCGTCCGCGGTCGGCAGCACCATGTGGGCGTGGGGGCCCTCCTGCCGGTCGGGGTCGGGGCCCGAGCCGGTGTGCTGCACGATCTGGAGGACCTCTCCCGGGGCGCCGTCGTCGCCGAGCGCCACGACCGCCACGGTGCCGGAGCCGTAGTTGGCGGTGAACACGTGGCGCCCGCCGGGGTGCACGGCGAGGTGGCAGGGGAAGTCGCCGCCGGAGGGGGAGGCGCCGAGCGCGCCGGCCACGGTGCCGTCCTCGGCGAGGGAGAACGCGGAGACGTCGCCGTCGGTCGTCTCGTTGACCGCGTACAGGACGGTGGCCGCGCCGGAGAGGGCGAGGAACGACGGGTCCGCCGTCGGCACCACCGCGTCGAGCGTCAGCGAGCCGGTGCCCTCGTCCGCCGTGGCCACCCCGATGCCCCGGTCGCCGTCGCCGCCGGTATAGGCGCCGAGGTAGAAGCGGAGGGGGTCCGCCTGGACCGACTCGGAGGCGGCGGCGGGGGCGCCGGCGGCCAGCGGAAGGGAGCCGGCGGTGGCGCCGAGGACGGTGAGCACCGTCCGTCGCGAGACCTGTGGCGACATGGGACATCTCCTCAGTGGGGCACGTGTTCCCGTGGGGGTTTCTGGTACAGGATCACCGCCGGGGACGTTCCGGGGAAGGGGCCCGCCGTGTTCCGGTCGCGGCGCGTCAGGACGGCCGCCCGCCGGAGGGGGAACCGGAACGGTAGAGGTCCGGATCGGCCGACGAGGTGATGCGCGCGCCCATGTTGCGCTCCATCATGCGCAACGCGGCGTCGGCGAGGTCCGCGTGGATGTGGGCGACGCCGTCCTCCAGCACCGTGACGTCCAGGTGCCGGATGTGGGCGTCGAGCGCCGAGTAGAGCACGCACTGCTCGGTGACCTGCCCGGACAGCACGATGTGGCCGATGCCGTGCTGGCTGAGCAGATAGGAGAGCGGCGTCTCGTAGAAGATGGAGTGCCGCGCCTTCACGACGAACAGTGACGTGCCGTCGGGCCGGACGGGCTCCACCAGGTCGGCGTGCGGCCCGCTCAGCACGGTCTCCAGGAGTTCGTCGTGCTGGGAGCGCCACCGGCCGAAGTTGTCGTTGACGTAGATGACGTCGGTGCCCTCGCTCCGCGCCCGGCCGATGGCCCGGCGCATTCCGGGCAGCGCCCTGCGCACCGAGGGAATCAGCAGCCCGGCGTCCTCGTGCTGATACGCGTTGACCATGTCGATCACGATGAGTGCTGTCCTGCTCATGGTGGATTCTCCCCCGGGGAATCCATGCGCGCAGCGTCGGCGAGCGTAAAAGGACTAACTTGCCATGGTCGGTCGTAGAGGAATTAGCAATTCCCAAGCCAGAGTGTCGAACTCATTGACTTAGCCAATCCATTGGACTTACATAATCGAACGTTCGACGTCCCCCACGCCCCCGACCGAGGTGAAACCGTGCATCGACGCAGAGAGATCCTCCGGCTGCCCCTCACGCTCTACGGAATGGCGCTGCTTCTCGTCACCGGACTTGTCGTCGGCGTCACCGCCCTCCCCGAGGCGAGCGCCGACGCCGACGCCGACGCCGACGCGAAGGCGGACAGCCACCACTCGATCAGGAACCAGGTCTACGCCGGTTACCAGGGCTGGTTCTCCGCCGCGGGCGACGGCTCACCCATCAACGACTGGCGCCACTGGGCGGGTTCACAGCCCTCTCCCGGCAACCAGACGTTCGAGATGTGGCCGGAGATGACCGCCTACCCGGAGTCCGCGCATTTCCCGACGGGCTACGCACCGCTCGGCAACGGCGATCCCGCCACGCTCTTCTCCTCGTTCCCCACCGAGGTGGTGGACCAGCACTTCGCCTGGATGGAGGAGTACGGCATCGACGGCGCCGCCCTCCAGCGCTTCGGCCAGGACATGGTGGTGCCCCTGCGCAAGCAGCAGCGCGACGCCATCACCGGCAGGGCGCGCGACGCGGCGGAGGCCCACGACCGGGGGTTCTACCTGGAGTACGACATCAGCGGCCTCACCGACGACAACGTCGAGGAGACCCTGAAGAACGACTGGACGGACACGATCAACGGCACGCTGAACCTGCCGGACTCGCCCTCCTACGCGCACGAGGACGGCAAGCCCGTCGTGGCCATCTTCGGCTTCGGCTTCAGCAACCGCCCCGGCACCGCCGAGACCGCCCTGCGCGTGGTCGAGTGGTTCAAGGAGCAGGGCACGTATGTGATCGGCGCCGTGCCCTCGGGATGGCGCACCGAGGCCAACTCGAAGCCGGGCTTCACGCCGGTGTACCAGGCGTTCGACATGATCTCCCCCTGGTTCGTCGGCAGCCGGGGCGACCTGACCCCCACGCTCACCGCCGACCGCGACGACCTCGCCGGCCGGGGGCAGGACTATCTGCCGGTGATCTACCCCGGGTTCTCGTGGGCCAACTGGAACGGCGGCGAGCGGAACCAGATACCGCGCGACAGCGGCGATTTCATGTGGCAGCAGGCGGTCAACCTCCGCGAGCTCGGAATTCCGCAGGCATTCATCGCCATGTTCGACGAGTACGACGAGGCGACGAATATCGCGCCCGCCGCCTCCGATTCCTCCATGATTCCCACCGACCAGTATTTCCAGACCACGAGTTCCGACGGGGAGTTCGTCTCGTCCGACTTCTATCTGCGCCTGGCGGCCAGGGCGAGCAGGATGATCACCGGCGAGGAGCCGCTCGTCCAGGAGGTACCCATCCCGCTCAGCGAGGGCCCGGTGTTCCTTCGCACCGGCGTGGAACAGGAGGTCGACGCCCAGCCCACCTGGACCAACACCCCCGGCCCAGGTGGCACGGCCAATGTGACCGGCCCCGGCGGCGGGGGCGGGCCCGCACTCGGCGTGGCCACCGGCGCCGACCACCTCGGCGGGGCCTCGGCGCTGCGCATCCAGGGCACCACGCCCACCACCGCCCACTCCTACGCCTACATGCAGGCGTTCGACGTGGACATCCCGGTGACGGCGGAGACCGGGCTCTCCTACGGCTTCCTCCCGAAGAACGAGGGCGGCCGGCACGTCTCGGTCGACTTCGTCCTCACCGACGGCACCACGCTGCGCGCCAGCGCCGCCACCACCACGGACGGCATCGACATGCACCCTGCCGCGCCCAAGGGCACGGTCGGCTCCTGGACCACGATCGAGAGCGAGTTCGGCCCGGCGCTGGCGGGCAAGACCATCGACACGATCCTGATCGGCTACGACCGGAACCAGGCCACCGGCGGCTTCGACGCGTTCATCGACGACATCGAGATCACCAACGGCTGATCGGCACGGCACGGCACGGCACAGGGCGAGGCCCCGGTCGGCGGACGCGCATCCGCGGGCCGGGGTCTCTTGCGGCTTCTACGCCTGGCTTAGGTGGCGCGGGCTTGGCCGGGTGTCGGCTCTCGTTCGGATGCACGAAAAGAGGCACCTACGGGGGGAGGGTTCGTGGGTGTTCGCCGTCCCGGTGACCGGCCAGTGGTCTCTTGGATGAGGTGGGTGTCCGGACGGGCGCGGCGGATGACTCTGGTCTTGGGTCGGTCTGTTTGCTGTGGCTGGGGTGGCGCGCACCCTTCGGGCCTGCTCTGGCCGCACGTATTCGTCGTCATCCGCGCGCCGCCGGGGCTTATGTAGCGGGCCGGTGGGTTCGTTGCCCTATCGGGCATCGGAGGGCGGGGACTGTTTTCAAACGGCGCACGATCTGTTTTCAACACTCTGTTTAAAACGAAGTGTTTCGCGTTTCAGAACAGTCCCCACCTCCAGATGCCCAATAGGGCAGACGACCGCGCACCGCCACCACGGCCCGGTTGGGCAACGACCCCCACCGGCCCGGCGAATACCCAACAAGGGCACACAGAGGCGGCAGCAGCTGCGCGCCACCCCAGCCACAGCGAACAGACCGACCCCAGACGGCCGTCATCCGCTGCGCCCGTCCGGACACCCACCTCATCCACCCGACAAACTGGCCGGTCACCGGGACGGCGAACACCCACGAACCCTCCCCCCGTAGGTGCCTCTTTTCGTGCATTCGCACGAGACGGACACCCGGGCGACCGCCGGCCACCTAAGCCAGGCGTGGAAGCCGCCCCGGAGAGCTCACGCGCGGCGGAGGCGGAGGCCGAGGGCGCCTATGCCGAGGCCGAGGCAGGCGAGTCCGGCGCCGAGTGGCAGCACGGGCAGCACCTCGCCGCCCGGCCTGGCGGCGAACCGGTCCGGTTCGCCGCCGCTCTCGTTCGGTGGAGGCTCCCGCCTCTCCTCGGCCGCGGTCATGAGCCGCTCCTGGGCGACCCGCGGCGCCCCGCCCCCGTCCGAGGCGCTACCCGCCACGGCGGAAGGAACGAACAGGGCTATGACGGCCGCCGCGGCCATCGCGATTCCCACCCACACCCTCACAGTCCCGCACCCTTCACACACGCTGCTCCGACGATGTAACCAGCGTCACACATCCGGGCATATCCGGCATCTCGGGCAGGTGTCTCCCCAGGCCGGACGGGCCGGTGCCCATGGCCGGTACCCATGAGACGTGGCCGCCCACCGCCTGGTTCTCCCGCCCGCGCGCTCCCCGCCCCGCCGCTTGCCAGCGGGCTGCATACTCGGTATACATACGCGGTATGTCGATCCGCTTCGGGCTTCTCGCCCTGCTGGAGAGTGGGCCCCGTTACGGCTCGCAGCTCCGCGCCGACTTCGAATCGAGAACCGGCGCCACCTGGCCCCTCAACATCGGGCAGGTCTACACCACACTCGGCCGTCTCGAACGGGACGGCCTCATCGTTCCGGAGGGCGGCGGCGAGGCCAAGCAGCAGCTCTACGCGATCACCGCCGAGGGGCGGCAGGAGCTGGCCGGCTGGTTCTCCAGCCCCGTCGACAGGACCCAGCCGTCCCGGGACGAGCTCGCCATCAAGCTGGCCATGGCCGTTGGCAGCCCGCGCGCCGACGTGAGCCGCATCATCCAGGCGCAGCGTCACCACACGCTCCGGGCCATGCAGGACTACACCCGGCTGAAGGCCCGTGCCCTCGCCAACGAGCCGGACTCCACCGACGACGTCGCCTGGCTGCTCGTTCTCGAACAGCTCATCTTCTACGCCGAGGCCGAGATCCGATGGCTCGGCCACTGCGAGTCACGCCTGGTCCGGATCGCGGCGAACCTCGCGCGGCAGGGCACCGGCCGGAGCGGCGGATCCGGGGCCCCGCCCGACCCGGAGGGGCCCTCACGGCCCGCCGACTCGACGACGGCCCGAGGGGGGACCCCGTCATGACCACCACCGACACCACCGGCACCACCCGCACCACCGGGCCCGTGCTCCAGCTCAGGGGGCTCACCCGCGAGTTCGGCAGCGGCATCGCCACCGTCCAGGCGCTCCGTGGCGTCGACCTGACCGTCGCCACCGGGGAGTTCGTCGCCGTCATGGGCCCCTCGGGCTCGGGGAAGTCCACGCTCCTCACCCTGGCCGGCGGCCTCGACACCGCCACCGGCGGCGAGGTCCTGGTCGAGGGCCAGGAGCTCGGCGGCCTGCGCCGGGCCGCCCTGGCCAAGGTGCGCCGCACCAGCGTCGGCTACGTCTTCCAGGACTACAACCTGATACCGGCCCTCACCGCGGCCGAGAACATCGCGCTCCCCCGCGAGCTCGACGGCGTTCCCGCGCGCAGGGCCCGCCGCGAGGCGCAGGCCGCGCTGGAGGAGATCCGCCTGCCCGAGCTGGCCGACCGCTTCCCCGACGAGATGTCCGGCGGCCAGCAGCAGCGCGTGGCCATCGCCCGTGCGCTGGTCGGCGACCGCCGCCTCGTCCTCGCCGACGAGCCGACCGGCGCCCTGGACTCCGAGACCGGCGAGGCCGTCCTCGCCCTGCTCCGCAAGCGCTGCGACGAGGGCGCGGCGGTCGTGCTGGTCACCCACGAGTCCCGCTACGCGGCCTGGGCGGACCGGGTGGTCTTCCTGCGGGACGGCACGGTCGTCGACCAGTCCGTCAGCGGCACCGCCGAATCCCTGCTCGCGGGCGGGGGAGCCAGGTGAGCGCGTGGACCACCTGGCGGCTCGCCCTGCGGGTCGCCCGCCGCGACGCGCTGCGCGCCAAGGGGCGCAGCGCCCTCGTGGTCGCCATGATCGCCCTGCCCATCCTCGGCGTGACGGCCGCCGACGTGGCGTTCCGCAGCGGCGAGCTCTCGCGGGAGGAGGAGTACACCCGCCTGATGGGCCGGGCGGACGCCTGGTTCGAGCCGCAGACCGGCGGCCAGCCGGTCCAGCAGGCGCCCGCCCGCGGCTACGCCCACTGGACGCCGGACGGCGCGTGGGAGGACGCCCGGGACAGGCCGGTCGGCGAGACCGCCGCCGCGCTCGAAGAGGCGCTGCCGCCCGGGACCGAGGTGCTGGCCGAGCGCCGCGAGACGGGCATCGTGCACAGCAGGTCCGGCCTGATGGACACCCGTTTCCGCGAGATCGACGCGGCGCACCCCCTCACCGGGGGCATGCTCACCCTGCTCCGCGGCCACTTCCCCCGCGAGAGCGGCGAGGTCGCCGCCACCCAGGCGTTCCTCGACGAGAGCGGGCTGCGCGTCGGCTCCGAGCTGCGCGTCGAGGAAGGCACCGGCTCCTATCGGATCACCGGCGCCTACGAGCTGCCCGGCGGCCTCGGCGACGCGGAGGTCCTCGGCTCGCCGGGCGCGCTCCTGCCGCTGCCCGAGGGCGCGCGGGTGCCGTTCGGCGAGAGCGGACCCGCGAGGTTCCTGGTGGACGTGCCGGACGGCGGCGTCACCTGGGACATGGTCATGGCGGCCAACGAACGGGGCCTGGCGGGCGAGTCGAAGGACGTGATCGCCTCGCCGCCCCCCGACGCCGACGTGCCGCTCTTCGCGTCGGGCGAGGTGTCACCGGGGGAGTACGCCCCGTACGAGGGCGAGGCCGACCCCATGGTCGTGGTGGTCGCCGTCACCGTCGTCTCGCTGGTGATCCTGGAGATCTGCCTCCTCGCCGGGCCGGCCTTCGCGGTCGGGGCCCGTCGCTCCCGCCGCCAGCTGGGCCTGATCGGCGCCAACGGCGGCGACCGCCGCCACCTGCGGGCCGTCATGCTCTCCAGCGGTGTGGTGCTCGGCGCCGTGGCCGCCGTCATCGGCGTCGTCGGCGGCGTCGCCCTGACCCTGGCCGCCCACCCGCTGCTGGAGAACCAGACCGGCGCCCGCCTCGGCGCCTGGGACTTCCGCGTCCCCGAACTGGCCGGGATCGCCGGGCTCGCGGTCCTCGTGGGGCTCCTCGCCGCGCTCATCCCCGCGATCAACGCCTCCCGCGGCAGCGTCCTCGCCTCGCTCGCGGGGCGCCGCGGCGTCCGGAGGACCGGGCGCGCCCTCCCGGTCGTGGGAGCGGTCGCGCTGGCGGCCGGGGCCACGCTCGCGATCGTCGGCGGCCTGACCATGGACAGCGCGGTGGCCGTGTCCGCGGGCTCGATCCTCGCCGAGCTCGGCCTGGTGGCCCTCACCCCCGCGCTGGTCGGCGCGTTCGGCCGGCTCAGCCGTTTCCTGCCGCTCTCGGGACGGCTCGCCCTGCGCGACGCCACCCGCAACCGGGGCCGCACCGCCCCCGCGGTGGCCGCCGTGCTGGCCGCCGTCGCGGGCACCGTCGCCGTCGCCACCGTGATGGCCAGCGCGGACGCCGAGGACAGGTCCGCGTACATCGCGAGGCTCCCCGCCGGCACCGTCCACATCAGCGCCGACACCGCCGAGACCGAGGCCGACATCGCCAGGGCGGGCACCCTCGCCGAGCGGGAGCTGCCCGTGGACCTGCGCGCCGACGCCGGCACCGTCCGCCCCGGCGCTCCCGGCTGCGACCCCTGGGGCGGCGGCGAGACCGCCTGCGGCCAGGGCTGGCTGGTGACCCCTCCCGAGCAGCGCTGCCTCCTGTGGAGCGAGGACCCCGTCAGCCTGAGCGCCGAGGAGCGCCGCCGCTGGCTGGAGGACCCGCGCTGCGACTCCGGCGGCGAGATGATGATCGCGGAGAACGCCCTCACCGTCGCGGGACCCGAGCTGCTGAGCGTGGTCGGCGTCACCGGTGCCACGCACCGCGAGGCGGCCGAGGCGCTGGAACGCGGGGAGGCGCTCGTCTTCGGTGACCAGTACGTCGACGAGGACGGCGAGGTCACCCTCCAGGTGTTCGAGGAGCCTCCCCAGGAGTGGAACGGTGACAACTCGCCCGCGGGCGAGCCCGGTTCCACGGTGACCTTCACCGCCCACCGGGTGGACGCCGACGGCTACGGCCTCGCCGCCCTCGTCGCGCCGGAGACGGCCGAGGCCGCCGACCTGGCCGTCGCCTCGACGGGCGTCTACCTCTCCACCACGCGGACCCCGAGCGACGGCGAGGAGCAGGCGCTGAACGCGGCGCTGGACGAGGAGTTCGGCTCGCCGCCGTGGCTGTTCGTCGAGGACGGTTACGAGAGCGACGTCTCGACCGGGCTGCTGATCCTGGCGCTGGGGGCCATGATCATCACGCTGGGCGCCGCCGGGATAGCCACCGGCCTCGCCCAGGCCGACTCCGAGGCCGACCTCGCCACCCTGGCCTCCGTGGGCGCCACGCCGCGGGTGCGCCGTACCCTCTCCGGACTCCAGTGCGGCCTGATCGCCGCGATGGGCGTCCTGCTGGGCGCGGTCTCGGGGCTGGTCCCCGCCATCGGGCTGCGGCTGGCGGAACACCGGTCGGCGGTGGACTCCTGGCAGGAGGCGTGGGACGAGGGCTGGGAGGCCGGTCCGCGGCCCGAGCTCTTCCTCGAACTGCCGTGGGCGACGTTCGCGCAGCTCATCGTCGTGGTGCCGCTGGTGGCCTGCCTGCTCGCCGCGCTCCTGACGCGCTCGCGCATCCACCTCGCGAGGCGGACCGGGTGAGGGGCGTTGCATGATGGGGGTATGACTCAGCCGAGGAATGAACCACCGCAAGAGAACTCGCAGATCCTCGTCGTGGGGCCGGACGGGATGGCGCTCAGTGGTGCCGCGCCCCGCGGGAAGGGGGAGGACGGCGAGCAGTCCGAGATCCCCGTGACCGAGATGGTGGAGCAACCGGCGAAGGTCATGCGGATCGGCAGCATGATCAAGCAGCTGCTTGAGGAGGTCAAGTCCGCTCCGCTCGACGAGGCGAGCCGGGCGCGGCTGCGCGAGATCCACGCCAGCTCGGTCAAGGAGCTGGAGGAGGGCCTGGCGCCGGAGCTGGTGGACGAGCTGGGGCGGCTGTCGCTCCCGTTCACCCACGACAGCGTGCCGACGGAGGCCGAGCTGCGGATCGCCCAGGCGCAGCTGGTGGGCTGGCTGGAGGGCCTGTTCCACGGCATCCAGACGGCGCTGTTCGCCCAGCAGATGGCGGCGCGGGCGCAGTTGGAGCAGATGCGGCGGGCGCTGCCGCCCGGCGCGCTGGGCGACGAGGGCCCCGGCGAGGACGAGTCGCACGGCGGCGCCCGCTCGGGGCCCTACCTGTAGACGCCGGCGAGCGGAGACCCGCGCGAGCGGCGGTCCCCCGGAAACGGAACGGCGGGGGGGGGGGGGGGGGCCGCCCCCCCCCCCCCCCGCCGAGAGCTCGGTCAGCACCGCACCCCGGGGACCCACCCGGGGGACCCGCCCCGGAGACCAGGAGCCGGAGACCACGACGATGGACCCCGCCATCGGGCAGTCCGCCCGCCAACTGCCGCCGGACTGCGAGGCGTTCCTCGCCCTGCACCGCCCGCGCTACCTCAGCTACGCCCGCCTCCACCTGCCGGACACGGCGGCCGACGAGGCCGTGGGAGCCGTCTTCGAGCAGCTGTTCACACGGTGGCGCCACGTGCTGAGCCACCCCGACCCCGCCGCCTACGCGTGGTCGCTGTTCGCCACCCGCGTCCGCGCCCGCAGACCGCCGCGGCCGTGGCAGGCGCTCAGCCACGCCGAGTACGACGCGTTCGCGCTGCACCACCTGCTCGGCTACCCGCTGCCCGACGTCGCCGCCGCGATGGGCGCCGAGCCGGAGGCCGTGCACTCGCTGCTGCGCAGCGCCACCGTGGCCACGGCCCTGCGCCGGGCGGGCCCCGTCCCAGACCCCCGCCCCGGCGGCTGACACACCCCACCACGGCGCCACCGGGCCACGGCGCGACGGGTTACGGGTTACGGGTTACGGGCCACGGGGCCACCGCGCTACGGTCCGCGGGCCACGGCCCCACCGGGCCGCGCGTCACGGCGCGACGGGGCCACCGGCCGCGCGTCACGGCGCCACGGGTCACCGGGCCACGGGCCGACGGCGCCACCGGGCCAGTGGGCCGACGGCGCCAGCGGGCCGCGCGCCACGGCGCCAGCGCGCCGCGCGCCACGGGTCATGGGTCACGGCGCCACCGGGCCGCGCGTCACCGGGTCACGGTGCCACCGCGCCACGCGTCGCGCCCTCGCGCCGTCGCGCCCTCACGCGACCAGCCTCTCCCGCGTCTCGCGCAGTGCGCGCGCCAGCATCTCGGCGCCCTGCTCCGCCTCCTGGGTCGTCAGGCTCAGCGGCGGCGCGATCCGCAGCACGCTGCCGCCGGGCCCCCCGCCCTTGCCCAGCAGCAGCCCCGCCTCCCGCGCCGCCTCCAGCACCAGCGAGGCCGCCCTCGGGCAGCTCGCGTCGGTGCCGGGGGTCACCAGCTCGACGCCGATCATCAGCCCCCGCCCGCGCACCTCGCGCACCAGGTCGAGCCCTCCGACCGCGCTCCTGATCCGTTCGATGAGCAGGGCGCCCACGCGCCGGGCGTTGCCCTGGAGGTCGTGCTCCAGCAGATGCGCCAGGTTGGCCAGGCCCGCCGCCATCGTCACCGGGCTGCCGCCGAAGGTCGAGATGGAGTTGGTGTCGAAGCAGTTCATCACCTCGGCCCGGGCCACCACGCCGCCGATCGACATCCCGTTGCCGATGCCCTTGGCGAACGTCAGCATGTCCGGCGGACCGTTGCCCGCGTGCGCCTGCCACCCCCAGAAGTGGTCCCCGGTCCGTCCCCAGCCGGTCTGCACCTCGTCGCTGATCCACAGGATCCCCTCGGCGGACAGCCGTTCGCGGAACGCGGCGAACAGCCCGTCGGGGCCCGAGGTGAAGCCGCCGACCCCCTGGACCGGCTCGGCGATCAGCGCGGCCACGCCCCCGCGCGTCTGGGTCAGCACATCGCGCAGGTCCTCGTCGCAGGCCGCGATGAACTCCGCGTCCCCCAGGGCCGCGAACGGGCCGCGCGTGCGGACCCCGCCGTGCACGTAGAGGGTCCGGAGCGGCGAGAGGCTGGTCGGCGACCACGCCGCGTTCCCGGTGATGCCGACCGCGGTGAAGGAACGTCCGTGGTAGCTGTTGCGCATCGCCAGCACCTGGTTGGACCGCCGGTACGCCGTGGCCAGCATCAGCGCCGTGTCGTTGGCCTCGGTGCCCGAGGCGGTGAAGAAGACCCGCGCGTCCGGGATTCCGGAGAGCGCGGCGACGCGCTCGGCCAGCTCGATCATCGGCCGGTTCAGGTACAGCGTCGAGGAGTGCACCATCCGCGCGGCCTGTTCGGCGACCGCCCTGGTCACCGCCGGCAGCGCGTGCTCGGTCATGGTGGTGAGGATGCCGCCGAAGAAGTCGAGATAACGGTTCCCCTGGGCGTCCCACACATGGCGCCCCTCGCCGCGCGTCAGCTCGATGGGCCGCTCGTAGTAGAGCGCCAGCCACTCCGGCAGCACGCCCTCGTGCCGGCGCAGCAGCTCCTCCGACCCCCCGGACGACCCCCCGGACGGCGCCCCGGAGCGCGCGCCGGGGGGCGACTCGGACCGCGCGCCGGCGTGCGTCGTTCCGGCCTGTGCTCCGGCTCGCGCGGGCCCGGTCATGGGCGCACCAGCCCGTCGTAGGCGTCCGGGCGGCGGTCGCGGTAGAACGCCCACTGCTGCCGCACCTCCTCGATCAGCCCGAAGTCGAGATCGCGCACGACCAGTTCCTCCTCGGTGTCGTCGGCGACCTCCCCGACGAAGCGGCCACGGGGATCCACGAAGTAGCTGGAGCCGTAGAAGTCGTTGTCGCCGTAGGGCTCGCGGCCGACCCGGTTGATCGCGGCCACGAAGTACTCGTTGGCCACGGCCGCCGCCGGCTGTTCCAGCCGCCACAGGTATGCGGACAGGCCGCGCGAGGTCGCCGACGGGTTGTAGACGAGCTGCGCCCCGGCCAGCCCGAGGGCCCGCCAGCCCTCGGGGAAGTGCCGGTCGTAGCAGATGTACACGCCGATCCGGCCCACCGCCGTGTCGAAGACGGGCCAGCCCAGGTTCCCCGGGCGGAAGTAGAACTTCTCCCAGAACCCCCGCAGCTGCGGGATGTGGTGCTTGCGGTACTTGCCCAGGTAGCGGCCGTCCGCGTCGATGACGGCGGCCGTGTTGTAGTAGTGCCCGGCGTCCTCGGCCTCGAAGACCGGCACCACCAGCACCATGCCCGTCTCCCGTGCCAGCTCCCGCATCCGGGCCACCGTCGGCCCCTGCGGCACCGGCTCCGCCCAGCGGTAGTGCTCCGCCTCCTGCACCTGGCAGAAGTACGGCGCGTTGAACACCTCCTGGAAGCCCATCACGCGCGCCCCCCGGCGCGCGGCCTCCCGGGCGTGCTCCTCGTGCTTGGCGATCATCGACTCCATGTCACCGGTCCAGCTCGCCTGGACCAGCGCGGCTCGCACCGCAAGCGCCATCAGTCGCTCCCGTCTCCGTGGCGGGGTGCCACGGTCGACCCGTGGGACTCGACCGTAGATTCCGTCACTCACCGTGGCAAGAGCGTCGCACCCACGTGGCCGACCCCCCGGTCGCCGCCCCCGCCCCCGCCCGTGCGGCATCCGGGCGGCATCCGGGCGGCACCGCCGGGTGACGTGCGGCGGGTGACGTTCGTCGCGGCCCCGTTCGAGGCAACGTCCGGCCGGGGGTCGTCCGCTCCGCACGGCGCCGGTAGATTCCCGGCCATGAATGACGACGTGCGTACGCTCCTCATCGCCGTGGCCGCGACCGCGGTCGTCGCGCTGCTGCTCGGCTGGTTCCTGCGCGGGCACGGTCACGACCGCGCGCTGAGCCGCCTCCAGGTCTTCTTCGGCCTGCCGGAGAACTCCGAGTGCCTGCTGGTGGTCAGCCGGGACACCGGGACGGACGGGGCGGTGGCGCGCAACGACGTGTTCGCGCTCCTCGAACTGGCGGCGGTCATCAAGAACTGCGGGGCCAAGGCGCAGGTCATATCCGGCGAGACCGCGCGGCAGGGCTTCGGTGAGCGCACCGAGTTCTGCATCGGAGGCCCCATGTCCAACCGCCGCATGGCCGCCCACCTCCACAGCCTGCTCCCCGGCGTCGCCGTGAACACCGACGCCGAGCCGGGCCCCGACCGGGGCGCGTTCCTCGTCGGCACCGAGCGCTACCGGCTGGAGAACGGCTCGGTCGAACACGTGCTGCTGGCCCGGCTCACCGCGGGGCAGCAGGGCCGCCCGGTCTTCCTCGCCTGCGGCCAGCGCTCCATCACGGCCCAGGCCGCCACCCGTTACCTCGCCAAGTACCACACCAAGCTCGGCCGCAAGTACGGCTCCGGGGGCAACTTCGTCCTGCTGCTCAAGGTGGTCAACTCCCAGGCCTACGGCCCCGATGTGGTCGAACTGGTCAAGGACGTCACACGCAGCGCGACCACCCCTCAGCCGAAGCTCACCACGAGTAAGGATGCCTGACACCTGGTGACGTAGCCTGGCGGGTGGGGAACGTAGGGCCGCCAGGCCCGCGGAAGGAGACGGGGATGGGCGAGACCCGGCCGATGTACCAGCGAATCGCGGACGATCTGCGGCGCCGGATCGACGAGGGGACGCTCGTGGTGGGGGCACGGATTCCGTCGAGGGCCGAGCTCAAGCGGGTCTACCGGGCCAGCGACCAGACGGTGGACCGCGCGGTGCGGGTGCTGAAGGCCGCCGGGTACGCCACCGGGCAGTTCGGCCGGGGCGTGTTCGTCAGCGACCGCGCGCCGATCGGGGCGCTGGTGCGCTCCACCGACGCCGCGGACACGCCGCTGGCCGCCCGGGTCAGCGTCAACGACGGCGCCGTGGCGTGCGAGCCCGACCTCGCCTGGGAGGCGATCTCCACCACCACCGTCGCCCCGCCCGGCATCGCCGAGCGCCTCGGGGTCTGCCAGGGGGAGCGCGTCATGTGCACCCAGTACGAATACCTCGCCGACCGCAACCCTCTTCAACTCGCCACCAGCTGGGAACCGTTGGCCCTCACCGAGGGAACGGAGGTGACCTTCCCCGAGCGCGGCCCCTACGCACGCCGCGGCGTCCGCGGCCGGTTCGCCGCGATCGGCATCCACGTCGCCCACGCCCGGGAGGTCGTCGGCTCGCGGCCCGCGACCAGCCCGGAGGCCGAGGCGCTCGGCTGCACCCCGGGCCAGTGCCTCACCGTCGTCGAGCGCACCCACTACGACGAGGACGACCGCCCGGTGGAGACCTCCGACACCGTGGTGCTGGGCGACCGGTGGCGCCTGGAGTACGCCATCATCTTCGGCGGCTGAGCGCACCCGAGGGCGGCAGCGCGGCCAGGAAGCCGCGGAGCGCCGCGTCGAACGCGGCCGGGCGCTCCAGGTTCGGCAGGTGCCCGGCGCCGGGGATGATCGCCAGCTCCGCGCCTGGGATCCGCTCGTGGAGCACCTTCGCGTCGGTGACCGTGGTGAACACGTCCTCGCCGCCCACCACGACCAGCGTGGGCACCGCGACGCGCGGCAGCATCCCCAGGTAGTCGGGCCGCTCCGCCCGCCCCCGCAGCGCCGCCGCCGCACCCTCGGGCGGCGCGCCGCGCATCATCCGCAGCACGTGCGCGGCGACCCCGGGCAGCGTCGCCACCGTGCCGGGAGCCACCATGCTGGGCAGGGCCTCCTCGGCGTAGGGGCCCATGCCCTCGCGCACCAGCCGGTCGGCCGTCGCGCGGCGCGCGGCCCTGCCCTGCTCGGTCTCCGCGGCGGCGAAGGTGTCGGCCAGCACCAGGGCGGTGACGCGCTCGGGGAAGAGGCGGTACAGCTCCATGACGATCTGCCCGCCCATCGACAGCCCGCCCAGCACGCACCGTTCGACGCCGAGGCGGTCGAGCAGCGCCACGATGTCCCCGGCGAAGGCGGTGAGGGTCGTGCTGCCGGGAACGACCGTGCTCCGTCCGTATCCGCGCAGGTCGGGAGCCACCACGCGCCAGCCGGCCCGGCTGAAGGTCCTGACCTGCGGGGCCCACATGGTGCGGTCGAAGGGGTGTCCGTGCACGAGCACCAGCGGCTCCCCCTCCCTCTCGCCCTCGTCGTCGTAGCCGATGGTGATGTCGGTCATGGGAAGTCCTTCGGTGCGTACCGCCTTGACGCATCGATGCTATGCGGAGCAATATATCGGTGCAATAAGAACATTGACCTCGGTGCAATGAGCCCCGAGGGTTCGAGAGTCCGAGGGTTCGAGAGTCCGGGGATGCGATGGACGACTACCGCCTGATCGCCGACCGGCTGGCCGCCGACATCACGGCCGGCCGGCTCCGTCAGGGCGAACGGCTGCCGCCCCAGCGCTCGTTCGCCCGCCGCCAGGGCATCGCCACCTCCACCGCCGCCCGCGTCTACGGCGAGCTCGGCCGCCGCGGTCTGGTCGTCGGCGAGGTCGGCCGCGGCACCTTCGTGCGGGCCGCGCCACCGCCCCCCGAGCCCGCGCTGAGCGAGCCCGCCGCCGCCCGCGTCGACCTGGAGCTCAACTTCCCCGTCCTGCCGGGCCAGGAGGGGCCGCTCGCCGAGGGGCTGGCGCGCCTGACCCGCCCCGGTGTGCTCGCCGCGCGCCTCGGCGTCGCCGGAGCGACCGGCACGCCCGCCGCGCGGGACGCCGCCGCGACCCTCCTCACCCGGGCCGGGTGGGCGCCGTCCCCCGGCCGGGTCCTCTTCGCGGGCAACGGCAAACAGGCCATCGCCGCCGCGCTGGCCGCCACCGTTCCACCGGGGGAGCGGCTCGGCGTGGAACGGCTCACCTACCCCGTCGTCAAGGGCGTCGCCGCCCGCCTCGGCATCACCCTCGTCCCCCTCGCCATGGACGAACACGGCCTGCGGCCCGACGCGATCGCCGAAGCGCCGCCGTTGCGCGCCGTCTACCTCCAGCCCGCCCTGCACAACCCGCTGGGCACGACCATGCCCGAACACCGCAGACTCGACCTGGTCCACACGCTGCGCGGGACCGGCCTCACCGCCGTCGAGGACGCCGTCCACGGCTTCCTGCGCGACGACGTGCCGCCGCTCGCCGCCCTCGCGCCCGAGCGCACCATCCTGCTGGACAGCCTGTCGAAGCGCCTCGCCCCCGGCCTGACCGTGGGCTTCGCCGTCGCGCCGGCCGACCTCGTCGAGCCCCTCGCCTCGGCGCTCCGCTCGGGCGCCTGGACCGCGCCCCGGTTCGCCCTGGAGGCCGCCGTCCAGTGGATCACCGACGGCACCGCCGCCGCCATCGCGCACGCCAAGCGCCTCGACGCGGCCGAACGCCAACGCCTCAGGTCCGCCCGGCTGGCCGGGTTCGCGGTGCGCGCCGACCCGCGGAGCTACCACTGCTGGTGGGAACTGCCGGGCCCCTGGCGGGCGGAGACCTTCGTCGCGGCGGCCGCCCGCCGCGGCATCGCCGTCGCGCCCGCCGCCGCGTTCACCGTGGGCGCGGGTCACGCCCCCCACGCCGTGCGGCTCGCCCTCGGCAACCCGCCCCACGGCGTGCTCGCCGACGCGCTCGACACCCTCGCCACCCTGGCGCGCGGGGCGCCGGAGGAGGCCATGCCCGAGTGAGCGCTCCCCGTCCGGGACCGGCTCAGGACTCGGGGCTCAGGACTCGGGGCTCAGGACTCGGCGACCTCGGCGTACAGCTGCGACAGCTCGGGGGTGCCGATGTCCGCCCACTCCTGGCCCGCGGTCACCACGTCCACCTGGCGGCCCGACGCCATCACCACCACGGGTCTGCCGTCCGGCCCCGGGCCCCACTGCGCGCCCGGCACCGTGCGCACGATCACCGTGCCCAGGTACAGGCCCGCGTCGTTGGCCAGCTCGGGCAGCTCCTCCGGGTCGTCCCGCCAGCGGGGCAGCAGTTGATCGAGCGCCTCCAGCGAGACCGGGGTGTCACCCAGCACCACCCCGGCGCGCTGGGCCCTGGCGCGCAGCAGGTCGCACTCCGAGAGCAGTTGCGCCACCCCTTCGGGATCGGACCAGGCACCGGTGCCTGTGTCGGCGGGCCTCTTGCGCCAGTTGTCCAGGAAAGGGATGTTCATACGCTCCAGGGTCCCATCCCTCATGCCTCCCGCACCACAGGGCGCGCTACCCCCGCTGACCTTGGTCGAGGTCGACGACCACCGGCGCGTGGTCCGAGGCGCCCTTGCCCTTGCGCTCCTCGCGGTCCACATATGCGTCTTGGACGCCCGCGGCGAACGCGCGGTTCCCGTAGACCAGGTCGATGCGCATGCCCCGGTTCTTCGGGAAGCACAGCTGCCGGTAGTCCCAGTACGTGAAAGGCCGGTCGTACTTGAGCGGGCGCGGCATCACATCGGTCAGGCCCGTCTCCCGCAGGGCGGCCAACGCGGCCCGCTCGGCCTCCGTCACATGCGTGGAGCCCTCGAACTGCTCGATGTCGTGCACGTCTTCGTCCGTCGGCGCCACGTTGAAATCGCCCAGCACCGCGAACGGCCGCTCGGCCACGGCGTCCTTGACGACGGTCTCGCGCAACGCCTCCAGCCACCGCAGCTTGTAGTCGAAGTGCGGGTGGTCCACCTCGCGGCCGTTGGGCACGTAGACCGACCAGACGCGCACGCCCCCGCAGGTGGCCCCTATGGCGCGCGGCTCGGCCCGCCCGTCGAACTCGGGCCCGGCCTTCAGGCCCGTCTCGACGTCCTCCAGGCCGACGCGGGAGAGGACCGCCACCCCGTTCCACCGGCCGTCGGCGTGGAGGGCGGCCTCGTACCCCGCCTCCCGCAGCCGCTCGGACGGGAACGCGGCGGCGTCGCACTTGAGCTCCTGAAGGCACAGCACATCGGTGCCGCTGCGCTCCAGCCAGGCCAGCAGCCGGTCGACGCGGACGGTGATCGAGTTGACGTTCCAGGTGGCGATACGCATGGCAGATCTCTTCGGACGGGGCGGCGGACGGCGCCGTGGACGGGACGGGACGGGACGGGGGACGGGGCGGGGCCGACGATTCAGACGGCGACGGAGTCGCCGGGCGTGAGCCTGGCGTAGGTGGTGGGGCCCGTGCCGGGGCCCTGGGGCCCGAGGTTCCTCCCGTAGACCGCGAGACCGGCCTCGGAGAGCAGCCCGTCGTGCACCGCGTAGGCGCGGTCCGGGGCCACCTCCCGCACGTAGTCGAGGACCTCGGAGAACTTGCTCCACGGGGCGTGCAGCGGAAGCATCAGCACGGAGACGGGACGACCGGGAACGGTCAGCGCGTCGCCGGGGTGGAAGAGCGCGCCGTCCACGACAAAACCGACATTCTGGACGCGCGGCAGGTCGGGGTGGATCACGGCGTGCAGCTCACCATGGGCCTCGACCTCGAACCCGGCGGCCGAGAAGGCGTCGCCCTGGCCCACTGTGTGGACCCGGCCGGGGAACGCGGCCGTCAGCTTCTCGGCCACGCCGCTCGGGGCCCAGATCCCGGCGCCCGGCGATCCGTCCAGGGCGGCGCGCAGCCGCCCCTCGTCGAAGTGGTCCGGGTGCTCGTGCGTGATCAGCACCGCGTCGGCGCCCGCCGCCGCGTCCTCTTCGCTGAACGCGCCCGGATCGATGACGAGCGTGCGGCCGTCCTTGGTCAGCCGTACGCAGGCGTGGCCCTTCTTGGTGAGCTCCATGCGGGCCATTGTGCTACGCGCCACTGACAGACGCCCACGCCGGGGACCGGCGGGGGCGGCCCCGCGGCGGCCCAGGGGCGGCCCAGGGGCGGTCAGGGCTCGACGCCGGCGCGGGCCTCTCGGCGGTGGTTGCTGAAGTTGTAGACGCGCCTGACCATGGCGAACAGCGGGATCACCGCGCCCAGCACCAGCTGGAGCGAGCAGGCCGTCTGGAGCATCAGCAGGCCGCCGGGGGCGTCGAACGCCCAGGCGGTCAGCAGGGCCATGCTCAGCACGATCCAGGAGAGCATGGCGACGGCGAGCGTCCCGCGGGGCTTGGGGTACTCCACACGGCTTACCATCAGCCAGGCCACGCCGACGATGGCCAGCAGCGTCGGCGTGAACGGGAGCTCCAGCAGCACGATCGAGACGACGGTCAGCGCGCCGAAGGGGCTCGGCATGCCCTGGAAGACGCCGCTCGGCACCTGGACGCACGAGAATCTGGCGAGCCGCAGGATCACCGCCAGCAGCACCACGATCGCCGCCACGGCGGACAGCGGCTCGTGCACGTCGCCGACGACCATCCCCCAGACCAGCACGAAGTAGGCGGGGGCCAGGCCGAAGCTGATCAGGTCCGACAGGTTGTCCAGCTCGGCGCCCATCGGCGAGGCCCGCAGCTTGCGCGCCACCAGCCCGTCGAACAGGTCGAAGACGGAGGCGAGCAGCATCAGCAGCACGGCGGTGGCCGCGTTGTTCCGCACCACTCCGGCGTCGCCGCTGTTGGTCAGGTGCGGGATGAGCACGCCGGTCGTCGTGAAGTAGACGGCCAGGAAGCCGCAGGTGGCGTTCGACAGCGTCAGGGTGTCCGCTATTGACAGGCGCATGGACAACGGCATGCCGTCGTCTTCGCCGTCCTCGTCGTCGACCTCGGCCCACTTGCCCCGTGACTTGCGGTCAATCACGGTCAAGGCGTGTCACTCCCGCGGTGGTGCGCTCTCCGACCTCGACGGCGGGCTCGATGCCCTCGGGGACATAGACGTCGACGCGGGAGCCGAACCGGATCAGTCCGATCCGGTCGCCCTGCTCGACCTTGCAGCCCTGCGGGACGTAGGGCACGATCCGGCGGGCCACGGCACCGGCGATCTGCACCATCTCCAGTTCGCCGAGCTCACCGCCGAACCGCCAGACCACCCGCTCGTTGTTCTCGCTCTCCTTGTCGAACGCCGGGACGTACCCGCCGGGGATGTGCTCGACGGAGGTGACCGTCCCGGCGACCGGGGCGCGGTTCACATGGACGTTGAGGGGACTCATGAAGATCGCGACCCGGGTGCGGCCGTCGTGCCACGGCGTGATGCTCTGCACCACGCCGTCGGCCGGGGAGATGATGCGGCCCTGGCCGATCTCGCGCTCCGGGTCGCGGAAGAACCACAGCATGCCCGCGGCCAGGGCGGTGGTGGGGACCGCCGCGGCGGCCCAGCGGCGGGATCCGCGCGCCTTCACCAGGCTGACGGTGGCGGCGGCCACGGTGGGCAGCAGCCAGGGGGAGGCGCCGCGAGCCAGACGTACCCGGCCGCCGGACTGGGGAGATGAGCGGTAAGGCATGGGAGACCTTCGTAGCGTGGGAAGCCGCACCTGTCAGAAGCGAAGCGGCTAACTCGATGCTATAGGTTTCCCGGCACAACTCGGCAAGCCAGCGGGCTGGTCGAGGCGCGAACGGCCAGGCAGGACAGGCGTTCCGGGCCTCTCGGGCGCCTTGCGAGACGTAGATCATCTTTCCGGAACGGGCAGTTCGTTGCCCTTTCACCAAGATCGTGTGCACCCGGTGGGCCCGCCCGGCGGCGCCGTCCCCCTTCGTTTCATCATTCGGTAAAAATCCGCGTCCGGCCGGTTTCCAGCGCCCGGATTCAGCCTCCCCGCGGCCCGTCGGTCGGCGTGCGGCGCAGTCCCGCGGCGCGGCCCTTGCCCGCGATCACCAGAGCCATCTTCCGGCTCGCCTCGTCGATCATCTCGTCGCCCAGCATCGCCGCCCCCCTGGCGCCGCCCTCCTCGGACGTGACGTGCGCGTACGCGTCGAGGATCAGCTCCGCGCGGTCGTAGTCGTCCTGGCCGGGCGAGTAGACCTCGTTGGCCGCGTCGATCTGGCCCGGGTGGAGGACCCACTTGCCGTCGAAGCCCAGCGCGGCCGACCTGCCCGCGACCACGCGGAAGGCGTCGGTGTCGCGGATCTGGAGGTAGGGGCCGTCGATCGCCTGGAGCCCGGCGGCGCGGGCGGCCATCAGGATCCGCATCAGGATGTAGTGGTAGGCGTCGGCCGGGTACCCGGGCGGCTGCTCGCCGACCACCAGGGACTTCATGTTGATCGACGCCATGAAGTCCGCCGGGCCGAACACGAGCGCCTCCATCCGGGGCGAGGCGGTGGCGATCGCGTCCACGTTCACCAGGCCCTGGGCGTTCTCGATCTGCGCCTCGACGCCGATGCGGCCCACCGGCAGGCCCACGGCCTTCTCGACCTGCGTCAGCAGCAGGTCGAGGGCCCGCACCTGCTGCGCGTCCTGCACCTTGGGGAGCACGAGGCAGTCCAGGTTCGCGCCGGCGCCCTCGACCACGGTGATCACGTCGCGGTAGGTCCACTCGGTCGTCCAGTCGTTGACCCGCACCGCGCGGATCTTCCCCGCCCAGCCGCCCTCGTTGAGCGCGGCGACGATTGCGTGACGGGCGCCCTCCTTGGCCAGCGGCGCGCAGGCGTCCTCCAGGTCGAGGAAGACCTGGTCGGCGGCGAGCCCCCGGGCCTTCTCCAGAAAACGCGGATTGCTGCCGGGGACGGCCAGGCAAGAACGCCTGGGCCGCAGCCGGTTGGTGCTCATGGCGGGTCCTCCTGGGAGCCTGCGGGGGGGGGGGGGGGCGGGGGGCGCGGGCTCTTTTT
>NZ_LAVK01000658.1 GCF_001083795.1 Streptomyces sp. SBT349 | reverse complement strand
CAAATTCACCCTCATCCTCTTCGTCGGCACGTCAGATGGGAATAAGAGACCGCCCCGCCCCCGCCACATACAACTCACCCACCACACCCGGCGGAACCACACCCAACCGACCATCCAACACAAAAACCTGGGTGCTGCTGATCGGCTTGCCGATCGGGACCATGACTCCGTCATCGCTCGGACGCGCATGCCAATAAGTCACATCGACAGATGCTTCGGTAGGGCCGTAGAGATTGTGCAGTTCCGCCCCGAGGGTTTGATGAAAGCGTCTCGCGGATTCCGCGGAGAGCGCCTCGCCGCTGCATATCACGCGACGCAACGTGGTGCACTCCCGAGCCAGTGAAGAGCCGAGAAACTCGTCCAGCATCGAGGGAACAAAATGGACGGTGGTGACGCGTTCACGTTTGATGAGGCTGGTCAGGTAGGAGGGGTCTCGGTGCGCATCCGGTTTGGCGATGACTTCAGTGGCACCAACGAGAAGGGGCCAGAAGAATTCCCAAACAGACACGTCGAAGCCTGAAGGAGTCTTTTGTAGAACTCGGTCCTCTGCCTCCAATTGATACTGGTCCTGCATCCACCGTAGGCGGTTCACGATCCCGGAATGAGGAACCACGACACCCTTCGGACGTCCGGTGGAGCCCGAGGTGTAGATGACGTAGGCGGGGTGATGGGGGTGGAGAGAGCCGGCGTCCGCGTGCTCGCTCTTCACAGCCGCCAGAGGCAGGTTGCTCGTCAGATCCTCGTACGTCTCACGAGTGATCACGAGAGCGGGATCAGCGTCGTGGATCATGAAGCGAATGCGATCGTCCGGGTAGCTCAGATCGATCGGCATGTATGCGCCCCCGGCTTTCAGGATGGCGCACAGGGTGATGAGCAGCTCAAGTGAGCGGGGAATACTTACCGCAACGATGCATTCCGGGCCGACGCCCTTCGCAACCAGAGCATGCGCGAGTCGGGACGAACGCGAGTCGAGCTCCGCGTAGCTCAGCCTGTCCCCCTCGAAGATCAGCGCAGTCGCATCGGGCGTCCTGGACGCCTGCGCACTCAGGAGCTCGGGAAGAGTGGCCGGTGGGAAAAGGGAGACCCTACCTTTCCCGTCGCTCAGCACCTTCTGGAGTTCGTCGACCGACAGCACATTGGCTTCACTCAGGGACAGGTGAGGTCTGTCTGCGACGACATGGAGGAGTTGGACGAAGGCCCCCGAGAACCGCTCAATCGTGTCGCGGTCGAAAATATCGGTCGCATACTTCACTGACCCCGCGAGCTCGCCCGAACCCACATCATGCACAAAGACCGACAGGTCGAACTTGGCGCTCTCGACGTCCACGGGGAGGACCGTCGAGCGAGCATCCCCGAGGGTGGTGTGGTGGTGGGTGTTGTTTTGGAGGATGAGCATGGTTTGGAAGAGGGGGTGGTGGGTGAGGGTGCGGGGTGGGTTGAGGATTTCGACGAGGCGTTCGAAGGGGAGGTCTTGGTG
>NZ_LAVK01000657.1 GCF_001083795.1 Streptomyces sp. SBT349 | reverse complement strand
TGGGATGAGCTGGTACCTGGCTCTGGCCTCTCTCTCGCCCCGGCGCTGGGACTCTTTGAGCAGTCGATCACGTCCGTCGATGTCCGTGGTCTAGGCACACTGACCCTCGACTTCACCAACAGCGCCAGCCTCCGCGTGGACCCGGACCCGCAGTTCGAGTCCTGGCACCTGACCGGCCGCGGCGTCACACCCATCACGGTCGGCCCCGGCGGGGAGGAACACTGGGAGCCGTGACGACGCGCTCTGCTCCAAGGCGCTGGCCTTCTGACCCGTAGTTCCATCCGGGACCGGTCTCTGTGGTTGTTGTGTCGCTGCTGGGCTGGCACAGGTCGCGTTCAGCCGCTGCGGGTTGTCGTGATTGCGGTACTGGACTGCTGTACCGCGGTGAAGGAATGCAGTATGAGCTACTGGGCAGACATCGCCACACAGTCGCTGGGTGCGCTGGTGGGCACCTTGGCTGGCGGAGCGATCGCCGTGTTAGTCGCGCGCTGGCAGACGAACCGGTCGATCGCGGCACAGGCATCCTTGGCGGCAACGGAAGCGGCAGCTAGCTTGCGGCTTGACCAAGTGAGCCAAGAGCGTGCCAGGTCGACGGACGCAGCACGGACATTGCTCGAACGGCTGGCCGATCTGTACGCATGGCTACCTTCGTTGCCCGACGTCTCGGCCGAGACCCCACGCCTCAGCCATCACGCCCGCGACCGATGCCGCCAGGCCATGGAATCTGTCCGGCGCGGCATGATTACCGACCTCTATACCATCAGCGATCAGAACGCCCGTGAGCGCTACCGCGAACTGGTGCGTCTTGCCTATGACGTCGGGTACCGAGGTGTGGGGTCAGGGAACCGCGATCGACAGATAGGGGTGCGGGACGGGCGGCTGCGCGACGCGCGCCACACCGCGACCAGCGTCCTGCTGAGACGGAACACAACGAAGGCCCCGGCCGTGGATGGCGGCGGGGCCTTCGTTCAGCCCGGTGAGAGCTGGGCGGAGGATACGAGATTCGAACTCGTGAGGGTGTGAACCCAACACGCTTCTGAGTCTGTTGGTGCGTCGCTGCGCGGTGCGTCCAGGGCCGTTCACCTGCGTCTACGTCAGGCTGGGTGGTGCCGCGACCGACGGCCCTGAACTACGGTGGCCGTGGGTCCGGCCAGACCCGAATAGCCCACAACAGAGGTTGCGGCAGTGTTCAGGAGACGGGTTGAAGATACCCACGGCTCTGGTCGGAGCCCGAGTAGAACGCATTGCCTTCGATCATCAGGTGCGGCTCATCCTGCGAACGAGCCCTGCGGGCAGGACCGGCATGGTCGATGCCGAGCTGGTCGTGGAGTCGCCGTTCCTGTTCCGCCCCCCAGCGGGCAGTTGGGATGAGCTGGTACCTGGCTCTGGCCTCTCTCTCGCCCCGGCGCTGGGACTCTTTGAGCAGTCGATCACGTCCGTCGATGTCCGTGGTCTAGGCACACTGACCCTCGACTTCACCAACAGCGC
>NZ_LAVK01000656.1 GCF_001083795.1 Streptomyces sp. SBT349 | reverse complement strand
CAGCCGCGGCACCGCCACCCGCATGTACCGCGACCAGCGTCCTGCTGAACGCGGTGACCGTCAGCCACACCGTTCCGTCCGCCGCCCGTTCGACCAGGAACGCCTCCTCGCCCCGGACGGGGTGGCCGGGCAGGGTCCCGTAGCCGAAGCCGACGCGGCCGTCCTCCCGCACCGTCCACACGACGCGGCACGGCGCCCACAGCCGCAGCGGGCCCAGGCCGAACCCGACCCGCACCGCCACGCCGGGGGCGGCCTCCGCCTCCTCCGCCTCCACCCTGAGCCCGGCGGCGCGGTGCATCCGCCACCGCACCACCGCGTCCCCGGCCGCCGCCAGGTCGGCGTCGCCCCGCCCGACCCGCTTCCGCAGCCGCATCAGCCGGTAGCCCGGCGGCGGCAGATCCTCCGGCCGCCGCGTCGCGCCGACGTCGCGGTAGGTGAATCCGGCGGTGCCGTGGTCGGCGCCGTGGCCGGTGCCGTGGTCGTCCGCGTTCATCGGAGCCCCTGTTCTGCCGTTCCCGGCCGCGTCCTACGATGCACCTCACGCCGTCCGCGTAACCCAGGGGGGAAGGACGCATGAGCCCGCACGGGACACCTTCGCAGTTCACACCACTCGGTCCCGGTGACCCGCGCGAGGTGGCGGGATACCGCCTCCAGGCCCGGCTCGGCTCCGGCGGCATGGGCAGCGTGTACCTCTCTTATACGCGCGGCGGTCAGCCGGTGGCGGTGAAGGTGGTGCGCAGCGAGTTCGCCGAGGACCCGGAGTTCCGGCGGAGGTTCGAGCTCGAAGTGCGCGCGGCGCGCCGGGCGCAGGGCATCTACACCGTGCCGGTGCTCGACAGCAACACCGAGGGCGCGGCGCCCTGGCTGGCCACGGCGTTCGTTCCCGGGCTCTCGCTCTCCGAGGTGGTGCGCTCGCACGGGCCGCTGCCCGCCGAGACGGTGCTGCTGCTCGTCGGCGGCGTCGCGGAGGCGCTCCAGTCCATCCACGCGGCGGGCATCATCCACCGCGACCTCAAGCCGGGCAACGTGCTGCTGGCGTCCGACGGGCCGAAGGTGATCGACTTCGGCATCGCCAGGGCAGCCGACGTCACGGCGCTGACCGGCACCGACGTCCGGGTGGGCACGCCCTCGTACATGGCCCCCGAGCAGATCACCGGGACGTCGGCGACGCCGGGGACGGACGTCTTCGCGCTGGGGATCGTGACGCACTACGCGGCGACGGGGGGCCACCCGTTCGGCGAGGGCGCGGCGCACGCGGTGATGTACCGCATCGTGCAGGAGGAGCCGGATCTGGCGGCGGCGCCCGAGGCGTTGCGGGGCCTGATCGCGGCCTGCCTGGCCAAGGACCCGGCCGCCAGGCCGACCCCGGCCCAGGTGATCGACGCCTGCCGCGCGCTCTCCCCCGGCCAGACGCTCCAGCGCCGCGACAGCTGGCTCCCGGCCCCGCTCGCCGCCGAGGTCACCCAGCGCCTCCACGCCCGCCCACCGACC
>NZ_LAVK01000655.1 GCF_001083795.1 Streptomyces sp. SBT349 | reverse complement strand
ACCCGCCAAACCAACCTCGCCGCCTACGCCCACCAAGACCTCCCCTTCGAACGCCTCGTCGAAATCCTCAACCCACCCCGCACCCTCACCCACCACCCCCTCTTCCAAACCATGCTCATCCTCCAAAACAACACCCACCACCACACCACCCTCGGCAACCTGACACTCCAGAACCAGCCGGTAACCCTGACCGGAGCAAAATTCGACCTATCCCTCAGCGTGGGAGAAGTAAATGGCGGCGGCCTGACCGGGGTACTGGAATACGCCACCGACCTCTTCGACCGGACCACCGCCCAGAGCCTTTCCCACCGACTCGCCCGGACACTGGCCGCACTCGCACACCACCCCACGACACCGATCAGCCACATCGACATCCTCTCCCCGGCGGAACGCCACCAGGTGCTGACCGAGTGGAACGACACCCGCCGAGAGGTCCCGGCCGCGACACTGCCGGCCCTGTTCGAGGCACAGGCCGCGGCAACACCGCACAACGTGGCGGTCGTCTGCCAGGACACCGAACTCACCTACACCGAACTCAACACACAGGCCAACCGCCTCGCCCACCACCTCATCGACCTCGGCATCGGCCCCGAGGAACTGGTGGCGGTCGCGGTTCCACGGTCGGCGGACATGGTGGTGGCACTCCTGGCCATCCTGAAGACGGGGGCCGCCTACCTGCCGATCGACACCGAGTACCCCCGTGAACGAATCGCGTTCCTGCTCCAGGACGCCACCCCCGCACGCGTGATCACCACCACCACCGCCGCCCCCGCACTACCGCAGGACAACCCGCCCCTGATCCTCGACGACCCCACGGTACGAAACACCCTGACCCGTCACCCGGCCAGCAATCCGGCCGACAGCGAACGCACCTCACCCCTGTCACTCACACACCCCGCCTACGTCATCTACACCTCAGGCTCCACCGGCCGCCCCAAAGGCGTAACCGTCACCCACCAAGGCATCGCCAGCCTCGTAGCCAACCAGGCCACCCGCTACAACGTCGGACCCAACAGCCGCATCCTGCAATTCGCCTCCCCCAGCTTCGACGCTGCGGTATGGGAAACATGTATGGCTCTGCTGACGGGAGCCCGGCTCGTTCTCGCCCTGTCCTCAAGATTGCAGGCGGGACCACCGCTTTGCGGCTTGATGGCCCAGCACGCGATCACGCATGCCACTCTCCCCCCAGCTGTCCTGACGGCTATGGGCGCAGAGGACCGCCTTCCCAAGAGCACGACGATCATCGTCGCCGGTGAGGCCAGCTCTGCCGAACTCGTGGCGCGGTGGGCTCCCGGCCGGAAGATGATCAACGCCTACGGCCCCACGGAATTCACCGTCTGCGCGACTTCCACCGGACCTTTGGTGGATATCGAGACCCCACCGATTGGTCGTCCTTTCTGGAATACGCAGGTTTTTGTGTTGGATGGTCGGTTGGATGTGGTTCCGCCGGGTGTGGTGGGTGAGTTGTATGTGGCGGGGGCGGGGGCTGTCTCTTTTTC
>NZ_LAVK01000654.1 GCF_001083795.1 Streptomyces sp. SBT349 | reverse complement strand
ACCCGCCAAACCAACCTCGCCGCCTACGCCCACCAAGACCTCCCCTTCGAACGCCTCGTCGAAATCCTCAACCCACCCCGCACCCTCACCCACCACCCCCTCTTCCAAACCATGCTCATCCTCCAAAACAACACCCGGCACCACACCACCCTCGGCGACCTCGAAGTCCAGAGCCAGCCGGCAACTCCGTCCGGCGCAAAGTTCGACCTGTCGTTCAGCGTGGGTGAAGTCGACGGAGGCGGCCTGGCCGGAGTACTGGAATACGCCACCGACCTCTTCGACCGGACCACCGCCCAGAGCCTTTCCCAGCGCCTGACCCGAACACTGACCGCACTCGCACACCACCCCACGACACCGATCAGCCACATCGACATCCTCTCCCCGCCGGAACGCCACCAGCTCCTGATCGAGTGGAACGACACCCAGCGAGAAGTCCCACCAGCGACACTCCCCGCCCTGTTCGAGGCACAGGCCGCGGCAACACCGCACAACGTGGCGGTCGTCTGCCAGGACACCGAACTCACCTACGCCGAACTGAACACACGGGCCAACCGCCTCGCCCACCTCCTCATCGACCACGGCATCGGCCCCGAGAGGGCCGTGGCGCTGATGATGGAGAGATCCGCCGATCTCGTGGTCGCCGTGATCGGCGTCGCGAAATCCGGCGGTTGGTGCCTGCCTCTCCACGAGGCTTATCCGGATGCCCGGGTCAAGCGCATTCTCGATGAAACGCACCCGTTGGTGCTGTTGGCGGACGAGGTCTCGCGGGAACGAGCGTCGTCCCTGCACGAGAACGTTGTGGTTCTCACGCCCGACGTCATGGAAGGGGTGGAACACCAGGCGAATCCCGGGGTCGACCTGCATCCCCATCACCCCGCCTACGTCATCTACACCTCGGGTTCCACCGGCCGCCCCAAGGGCGTCGTCGCCACACAGAGCAACGTCGTGGACCTCGTCGAGGACGAGTGCTGGCGCTCGGGGCACGAGAGGGTTCTGCTGCACTCGCCCCACGCCTTTGACGCGTCCACTTATGAGACCTGGGTCCCCCTGCTCTCGGGCGGCACCATAGTGGTAGCGCCCCCGGGGGCGCTCGATCCGGAATCCCTCCGGGCCGCGATTTCCGGTCAGAAGGTGTCGGCCATCTTCCTCACCACGGGGCTCTTCAATCTCGTGGTCGACGAAGATCCGTCGTGTTTGAGTGGCGCGAGCCAGATCTGGACCGGCGGGAACTCGGCCTCCGCTGCGGCGTTCGAGCGCGCCCGGAATGCCGTTCCGGACACCCGCATCATCCACGTGTACGGACCTACTGAGGCCACCACCTTCGCCACGTTCCAGTACACGGATAACGCGCACGCCGATCTCGCCACGGTTCCTATCGGCAGCCCCATGAGCAACACGCGTCTGTATGTGCTTGATGACGTGCTTGGGCTTGTGCCGCCGGGTGTGGTGGGTGAGTTGTATGTGGCGGGGGGGGGGCGTGTGTCTTATACACATCTGACGCTGCCGACGAAGAG
>NZ_LAVK01000653.1 GCF_001083795.1 Streptomyces sp. SBT349 | reverse complement strand
ACTGGGGGGCGTGGATCCGGTAGGGTGGCGGAAGCCCCTCACGCGGCGCTATCTCGCTGAACTCCCCCAGGGCCGGAAGGCAGCAAGGGTAGGCGGGCTCTGGTGGGTGCGTGAGGGGCCCTTCGTATGTCAGTGGCGGCCTATATCGTCAGTGGTGTGTCCTCCCTCGCGCTGTACCGCCGCTACCGACCCGAGACCTTCGCCGAGGTCATCGGGCAGGAGCACGTCACCGTGCCACTCCAGCAGGCCCTGCGGAACAACCGGGTCAACCACGCGTATCTCTTCAGCGGGCCGCGGGGCTGTGGCAAGACGACCAGCGCGCGCATCCTGGCCCGTTGTCTCAACTGTGTGCAGGGGCCCACGCCCACGCCCTGCGGGGAGTGCCAGTCCTGTCTCGATCTCGCGCGGAACGGGCCCGGTTCCATCGATGTGATCGAGATCGACGCCGCCTCCCACGGGGGCGTGGACGATGCCAGGGAGTTGCGGGAGAAGGCGTTCTTCGGGCCCGCGGCCAGCCGGTACAAGATCTACATCATCGACGAGGCGCACATGGTCACCCCGGCGGGGTTCAACGCCCTGCTGAAGGTGGTGGAGGAGCCGCCGGAGCACCTGAAGTTCATCTTCGCCACGACCGAGCCCGAGAAGGTCATCGGCACCATCAGGTCGCGCACGCACCACTACCCGTTCCGCCTCGTCCCGCCGGGGACGCTGCGGGACTACCTGGGGGAGGTGTGCGAGCACGAGGCGATCCCGGTGGACGGCGCCGTGCTGCCGCTCGTGGTGCGGGCCGGGGCCGGGTCGGTGCGGGACTCCATGTCCGTGATGGACCAGCTGCTCGCCGGGGCCGGGGAGGATGGGGTCACCTACGAGATGGCCACGGCCCTGCTCGGGTACACGGACGGGACGCTGCTGGACGCGGTGGTCGACGCCTTCGCGGCGGGGGACGGCGCGGCGGCGTTCGGGGTCGTGGACCGGGTGATCGAGGGCGGCCACGATCCGCGGCGGTTCGTGACGGACCTGCTGGAGCGGCTGCGGGACCTGTTGATCCTTGCGGCCGTGCCGGACGCGGCGGACAAGGGGCTGATCGATGTTCCGGCGGATGTGCTGGAGCGGATGAGCGCGCAGGCGGGGACCCTCGGCCCCGCGGAGCTGAGCCGGGCCGCCGACCTGGTCAACACGGGGCTGACGGAGATGCGGGGCGCCACCTCGCCGCGGCTCCAGCTGGAGCTGATCTGCGCCCGCGTGCTGCTGCCCGCGGCGTACGGGGACGAGGGGGCGTTGCTCAGCCGCCTGGACCGGTTGGAGAGGGGCTTCGGCGGGGGCCGGGCCGCGGGCGACCAGGGGGTGGCGCCCCCGGCGCAGGCCGCGCCCGCCCCGGCGCCCGTCGCGCCTTCGCCGGTCGCCGCCGGGAGCACGCGGCAGCAGTGGGACGTGAGCGGCCCGGCGATCGCGCAGCGGTTGCGGAACGTCGCCACCGGGCAGTGCCTGTCGGACGGAGGCGAGGGGGTCGCCGTCATGGGCCCGT
>NZ_LAVK01000652.1 GCF_001083795.1 Streptomyces sp. SBT349 | reverse complement strand
GCGCAGCCCCCGCCACAGCCCACCAGGCCGCCACCGCCCGCCGGGCCGTCGTCGCGGCCAGCGTCCGCTGCGCCGGGCGGGCCTGCCTGCAACGCTCCCTGGCCGCCACGCTGTTCTGCCGCCTGCGGGGGACCTGGCCCACCTGGTGCGCCGGGGTGCGCACCGACCCGTTCCGCGCCCACGCCTGGATCGCCGTCGACGGCCGCCCCATCGGCGAGCCGGCGGGCACCGACCGGTACACCCCGCTGGTCGCCGTCGCCCCGGGACCCCCAGGACCATCAGGGCCACCGGGAGCACGCGGAGGTTCCCGACCCGGCTGAGCGCGCGGGCCGTTGCGTACCGCGACTGGCACGTCACCTCCCGGCCACCCGCCCGTCGCCGGAGCGCCGCACGAATTGACGATTCTTCACCGTGTGAGACGCGCATGGGGGATGGTTCTGGCGGTCGTGCTGCTCGCCGGGGTGGGAGCCGCGGTCGTTCTCGGCCGCGGCGACGGCGGCGACGCGGGGGGCGGGGAGGGCGTCGCCGCCACGACCGTCAGCGGGGTGATCGGGTCGGAGAAGACCGAGTTCTTCTCCGACCCCGACGTCGTGAAGGCGCTGGCCGACGAGGGCCTCACCGTGCGCACGCAGCCGGTCGGCTCCTGGGCCATGGACGACGCCGACCTGGCGGGCTACGACTTCGCCTTCCCCTCCAGCCAGGGCCCCGCCGACGCCCTGCGCGCCGAACGGGACGACGTCGGCGCCCCGTTGCGCCCGTTCTACTCGCCGCTCGTGGTGCTGGCCCACCGCCAGGCGGCCGAGGTGCTCGCGGCGAACGGCCTGGCGACCCTGGAGGGCGCCGGCCGCGGCCTGCTGTCCATGTCCGCCTACCTGGCCGCCGTCGAGGAGGGCCGCACCTGGCAGCAGCTCGACGGCGCCGAGGCGCACGACGGCCTCACCGGCACCCTCTACATCTCCACCACCGACCCCCGCACCTCCAACTCCGGCGCCCTGTACCTGGCGGCGGCCTCCTTCGTCGCCAACGAGGGCGAGGTGGTGTCGGACGACGCGGCCGTCGAGCGCACCGCGCCGCTGCTGCGCACACTCGTCCAGGTCCAGGGCACCCAGCAGTCCAGCTCCGACGGGCCGTTCCGCGACTTCATCAGCGGCATCGGCAACCCGCTGGTCCTGGCCTACGAGTCGCAGGTCGCCTCGCTGCTGATCCGCGGCGACGACGCGGGCGACATGGTGGTCCTCTACCCGGACACGACGGCCACCAGCGACCACACCGTCGTGCCCCTGACCGACGGCGGGCAGCGGCTCGGCGAGGCGCTGGCGAACGACCCCGAGCTGCGCCGCCTCGCCGTGCGGCACGGGTTCAGGCCCCAGGGCGCCACCGCCGAGTTCACCGAGGCGGTCTCCGCGCACACCGCCTTCCTCGACGAGGGGCTCGGAGGCGTGCGGCAGGCCCCCGTCCCCACCACGGACGTGCTGCGGACCATGGCCGAACGCGCCAGGGCCTAGCGGCGCCCCCCCACACGTCGAGCACCCC
>NZ_LAVK01000651.1 GCF_001083795.1 Streptomyces sp. SBT349 | reverse complement strand
GGCGCAACGCGGGCCCGGTCCTGCTGGTCTGGGCCGTCAGCCTCGTCGTCCTCTTCTACGAGCGCGACCTCGGCACCTCGCTCATCTTCTTCGGCGTCTTCGTCGTGGCGGACGCGACGGGCGCATCGGGCAGACGGCCGTCCGGCGCTGGATCGCGCACCGCCGCAACACCGAACTGGCGCTGATCGTCTTCGCGATCGCCATCGTCGCGTTCGGCCACACCTCGGCGAACCTCGCCATGGAGGAGGAGCCGCCGTCCGGCCTGCTCGCCCACACCGCCGGGCTCGGCGCCCTCGCCCTCGCGGCCCACCTCGCCGTGCGCCGCTTCGCCAGCCGCGCCGACCCGTTGATCCTGCCCGTCACCGTTCTGCTCTCCGGGATCGGCCTCGTCCCCCTCGACCGGCTCGACCACGCCTACGCCGAGCACTACCCCCCGGACAACTACCAGTCCGTGCCCGCCGCCCCCGACCAGGTGATCTGGACCCTCGTCGGCGTCGGCCTGCTGATCGCCACCCTGGTGATCCTGCGCCACCACCGCGTCCTTCAGCGGTACACCTACCTCGGCATGGCCCTCGCGATGCTGCTGCTGATGGCCCCCGCGTTCTTCGGCGCCGACCAGTTCGGCGCCAAGCGGTGGATCAACGTCGGTCCGCTGTCCGTTCAGCCGGGCGAGTTCGTCAAGGTCATGATCGTGATCTTCTTCGCCAGCTATCTGATGGCGAACCGCGACGCCCTCGCCCTCGCCGGCCGCCGCGTCCTCGGCCTCGCCCTGCCCCGCGGGCGCAACGCGGGCCCGGTCCTGCTGGTCTGGGCCGTCAGCCTCGTCGTCCTCTTCTACGAGCGCGACCTCGGCACCTCGCTCATCTTCTTCGGCGTCTTCGTCGTCATGCTCTACATCGCCACCGAACGCACCAGCTGGGTCGTGCTCGGCGGGCTGATGGCCGCCGTCGGCACCGTGGTCGTCGCCGCCACCCAGCCGCACGTCAAGGGCCGCGTCCAGGCGTGGCTCGACCCGATGGCGATCTTCCTGCCCGAGGACGAACGCCCGCCGGGGCTCATATCCGACCAGTCCGCGCAGGCGCTCTTCAGCTTCGGCGCCGGCGACCTCACCGGAACGGGCCTGGGCGAGGGCCACTCCTACCTGGTCGGCTTCGCGGGCCGCAGCGACTTCATCCTGGCCACCGTCGGCGAGGAACTGGGCCTTCTCGGCGTCACGCTGGTCATCCTCCTGTACGTGCTGCTCATCCAGCGGGGCATCAGCGCGGCGCTGTCCGTCACCGACCCGTTCGGCAAGCTGCTCGCCGCGGGGCTCTCGACCGTTCTCGCGCTCCAGGTCTTCATCGTCTCCGGCGGCGTCACCGGGCTGATCCCGCTCACCGGCAAGGCTCTGCCGTTCCTCGCGCAGGGCGGCTCCTCGACGGTGGCCAACTGGCTGCTCGTGGCGTTGCTCATCCGCGTCAGCGACGGCGCGGGCCGCGCCGTCACCGAGCCCGCGGGGAACGCCACGATCATCACCCCCGCCATCGCCGACCCCCTCCGC
>NZ_LAVK01000650.1 GCF_001083795.1 Streptomyces sp. SBT349 | reverse complement strand
GCGACCACCGTCCCACCCGGGCCGCCGCCACCCCACGCCCCGCCCGACGAAGCACCGCCCGCCGACGGCTTGTTCGAGGCGGGGGGGTTGCGCGAGGCCGCGCTCGCGGAGGCGCGGCAGGCGCCCATCGAACGGTGGATGACCTTCCTCGACCAGCACCAGATCCCGCTGGTGCGGCGCAACTGGGCGGGCCCGGCCCGCATCAGCGGCCCGGCGGGCACCGGCAAGACCGTCGTCGGACTGCACCGGGCCGCCTACCTCGCCCGACGCACCCCGAAAAAGGTCCTGTACGTCACCTTCGCCAACAACCTGCCGCGCGTACAAGGCACGTTCCTGGCCGCCATGGCACCCGCCGTCGCCGACCGGGTCCACTTCCACAGCCTGCACTCCTGGGCCCACGGCTTCCTCAACGAACGCGGCGTCGCCACCCACCTCCACGGCGACAAGGCGCTGACCGCGTTCAGCCTCGCCTGGAAGAACGTCGGCCGCGACGGCCCGCTCGCCGACGTCGACCCCGGCTCCCAGTACTGGCGCGAGGAGATCGACCACGTCATCAAGGGCCGGGGCATCACCACGCTCGACCAGTACGCCGCGGTCCCCCGGCGCGGTCGCCGCACCCGGCTGGGACGGGCCCTCCGCGAGGCCGTGTGGCGCCTCCACGAGGAGTACGAACGGCTCCGCGCCGACCGCCGCGTCCACGACTTCAACGACATCCTGGCCCTCGCGCTCGGCGAGACGCGCCGGGAGACCTTCTCCTCGCCCTACGGCGCGGTCGTCGTCGACGAGGTCCAGGACCTCACCCTGGTCGGCATCCGCCTCCTGCACTCCCTCACGGGCGACGCGCCCAACGGCCTGCTGCTCATCGGCGACGGCCAGCAGGCCGTCTACCCCGGCGGCTTCCGCCTCTCCGAGGCGGGCATCGACATCCGCGGCGACCGCGGCCAGGTCCTGCGCACCAACTACCGCAACACGCGGCAGGTGATCGAGGCCGCCCTCGCCGTCGTCGCGGACGACGCGTTCGAGGACATCGACGAACTCCGCACCCCCGGCCGCCGCGACGTGGACCTCATCCACCACGACGGCGGAGTCGTCCGCGTCAGCCGCCCCACCGCCGCGGACCACGACCGGGCGTTCCTCGCCGCACTCCACGAGCGCGCCTCCGACGGCGGCTGGGCGGGCATCGCGGTGCTCTGCCCCACCCGGCGCGCCGTCGGGGACTACCAACGCCTCCTGCGCGGCGCGCACATCCCGACCTGCCTCCTCGACCACTACAAGGGCACCCCGGTGGACGCCGTGAAGCTCGGCACCTACCGCCGCGCCAAGGGCCTGGAGTTCGCCCACGTCCTCCTGCCCCGCCACGACGTCCTTCTCCACGAGACCACCCCCGACGCCGACGTCACCCACGAACGCCGCGAACTCGCCCGCCGGCAGCTCTTCGTCGCCATGACCCGCGCCCGCGACACCCTCTGGCTCGGCACCGTCGCACCCCCGCCCTGACATAACGGCCCGTCCGTACTCCCTGAGGTGGAGGACGCCGGGGAGGGATGGCCGTGTGGGAGTAGGGGGTGGGCA
>NZ_LAVK01000649.1 GCF_001083795.1 Streptomyces sp. SBT349 | reverse complement strand
CCGGAACACCCCACGAAACGCCCCCCTGCGGCAAGGAGCCCCGGCGCCGGTAGCGGGCCGGGACTCTCTCCTCGACGTCGTCATGAGACGTCTCCTCGCCATGTGCGGCGGGCCCTGAGTGGCCCGCCTCCTCGCCCCACCTCTCCGCCCTACGCCGCCTCTCCGCCCCGCCCTATGCGGCGGCGTCGAACCCGGAGTCGCTCGCCATGCGCTTCAGCTCCAGCAGCGCGTGCTTCTCGATCTGCCGGATCCGCTCCCGGGTGAGGCCGTGCTGCTTGCCGACCTCCGTCAGCGTGCGCTCGCGGCCGTCTTCGATCCCGTACCGCGCCCTGATGATGGCCGCGGTGCGGTCGTCGAGCCGGCCGATCAGGTCCTCCAGACCCTCCCGGCGCATCATGACCATCACCGACTGCTCGGGCGACGCGGCGGAGGTGTCCTCCAGCAGGTCGCCGAACTGCGTCTCGCCCTCGTCGTCGACCGACATGTTCAGGCTGACGGGGTCGCGCGCCCAGTCCAGGACATCCTGGATCCGCTCCGGCGTGGTCGCCAGCTCGCCCGCGATCTCACCGGGATCCGGGTCGCGGCCGTGCTCGCGGTTGAACTCCCGCTGCAAGCGCCGGATCCGGCCCAGCTCCTCCACCAGGTGGACGGGCAGCCTGATGGTGCGCGACTGGTCCGCGATGGACCGGGTGATGGCCTGCCGGATCCACCACGTCGCATACGTCGAGAACTTGAATCCCTTGCTGTAGTCGAACTTCTCCACGGCCCTGACCAGGCCGGCGTTGCCCTCCTGGATCAGGTCGAGCAGCGGCAGGCCGCTGCGCGGATACCGGCGGGCGACGGCGACGACGAGCCTCAGGTTCGCGCGGATGAACGCGTCCTTGGCGCGCTCCCCCGCCGCGACGAGCGCCTGAAGCTCCTCGGGCGTCGCGGTGGCGGCGGCGCCCCCGGTGGCCGGCTCCTCATCGCCCCGCAGAACGCGCTCCGCGTACAGCCCCGCCTCGATCGCGAGAGACAGCTCGACCTCTTTCGCCGCGTCCAGCAGCGGGGTGCGGGCTATCTCGTCGAGATACATCCCGACCAGGTCGCGCTCCGTGGCATCGCTGCCCGCGCTGGACCGGACACGGCCCGTCGTTTCGACACGGTCATCGGTGCCGGGACGCCGGGCGACGGCACGGGTTGCCATACGTGCTCCCTTGCGAAGTGATCAAAACGATCAGTACACGAGGTCCTTGAATGTCGGACCGGACCGGGATGCCCCCTTGCCTCTCCCGCATCCATAACGAATCAACGACGGGAATCCGGACAGAATTCCCAAGCTGCGCATCTTTTTCCCGGCGATGCAGTACCCTGCCCGGCCACACCCCTGGGCGCGCGCTCACGGCGCGGGATCATGCACGACATCTCTCCCCACATCCCTCAAGACGAACGGGACGCTCTCTTAGTTGCTTCCCGGCCGTGCGGCGGCCGTTGCTTCCGGGTACCCAACGGCCCGTCCGGCATGCGACCGCGGTCCCCTGGTGGGGCCCGCCCGCCGCCGGTAGGTTGCCCGTCAGTGCCTCCCCCCGCCGAGGGGGACCCCGGGGCGGGGGGAGGACGGGACA
>NZ_LAVK01000064.1 GCF_001083795.1 Streptomyces sp. SBT349 | reverse complement strand
CCCCTCCGTGCCGAACAAGCCGCAGCGCCCGGCCGGCAAGCCGAGGCAGGCGCGCAAGGCCACGGCCAAGGCAGGCAAGGCGCCGGCGCGGCGCACGCAGGCCGAACTGCTCACCGCGGCGCGTGTAGAACGGCAGGGCGACCACGTCGTACGGCTCGCGGCTGCCGCGGATGTCGACGCCGACCCCCTCGGTGCCGGGCGCGGCGTGTTCCGGGGCGACGTAGGCCATGGCGATGGGGCGGCCCAGCGTGGGGGAGGGCGCCCCGGAGGTGACCCGGCCGATGACCGCGCCGGTGGCGTCCACCACCGGGTAGCCGGCGCGTGGCACGCGGCGGCCGTGCGCGACCAGGCCGACGAGGGCGCGGGGCGGGGTGGCCTCGGCGCGGGCGGCGGCGGCCTCCAGCGGGGTGCGGCCGACGAAGTCGCCGGGCTTGTCGAGCTTGACGACCCGGCCGAGGCCCGCGTCGAACGGCGTGGTGGCGGTGGTCAGTTCGTTGCCGTAGAGGGGCATGCCCGCCTCCAGCCGCAGGGTGTCGCGGCAGGCCAGCCCGCAGGGCACCAGGCCCTCGTCCTGCCCGGCGTCGGTGAGCGCGGACCACAGGTGTCGGGCGTCGGCGGGGGCGCAGAACAGCTCGAAGCCGTCCTCGCCGGTGTAGCCGGTGCGGGCGATCAGCGCCGGGCGGCCCGCGACCGTGCCCGGCAGCCCGGTGTAGTACGCCAGCCCCGGCAGGTCGGCGTCGGTGAGGCGGCCGAGGATCGCGGGGGAGGCGGGGCCCTGGACGGCGAGCAGCGCGTAGGCGTCCCGGTCGTCGCGGACGGCCGCGTCGAAGCCCGAGGCGCGCTCGGCGAGGGCGCCGAGGACCGTGGAGGCGTTGGAGGCGTTGGCGACGACGAGGAAGGTCTCCTCGCCGAGGCGGTAGACGATCAGGTCGTCGAGGATGCCGCCCTCGGCGTCGCAGATCATGGTGTAACGGGCCCGGCCCACGCGCAGCGCCGAGAGCCGCCCCACCAGGGCGTAGTCGAGCACGGGGCCCGCCTCGGGCCCGGTGACGGTGATCTCGCCCATGTGGGACAGGTCGAAGAGGCCCGCCGCTGTCCGCACGGCCTGGTGCTCGGCGCGCTCACTGCCGTAGCGCAGGGGCATCGACCAGCCGGCGAAGCCGGTCATGGTGGCGCCGAGCGCGCGGTGGGTGGCGTCGAGCGCGGTGGCTTTCAGGGGTTCGTCCGTCATGGGGCTCGCTCCAGGAGGGCAGGCGGGGTCGGGGCGGTGACGCCCTCCCCATCTGTCATCGGCACCTGAGAGGTTCGCCGCGACCCTGACGGGCGGCGGCTTGCACCGTGGGTGGGGCCCGCCGCGGGGAGCGGCCGGCCCGCTTTTCAGATGTGCCTCCCGCGCGCGGTGCTGGGCCTGAGAGATTCAAGGGAGGTCTTGCTCCTTCGGCGCCCCGGTGACATGGACCGGGGGCTCTCCCGCGCGTGGTCGAACGGCCGTTATGCGGTTGTTCTGCGGTGGTAGCGCTGGCACATCATCGCACGAATGGGGGGAGGGTGTGGATAACCCCCCGGGGGTGCGTCGTGGCAGCCATTAGGGTTCCGGCAGCGGGCGATTCGGGCCGGCAGCACCGGAAGAAGATGGTGGTCGAGAGAGATGAGCGTTCCACGGCAGGGCCCTGGCTTCGGCGGCGGCTGGCCGAGCAACGAGCTGGAGGAGACCCTGGCCGCCGTGCTCGGCGCGAAGGACGCCGGGCCCCGTGTCCTGGAGGTACTGGGCCGGAGCGTCCTGTGGATACCGCTGCCCGAGGGCGGCGGTCCCGCGAGCCGCTCGCTCGACCTGCCGACCATCGACCTCCACGGCGGGGTGTACGTCCCCGTCTTCAGCTCCGCGGAGCAGCTCCACCTCGGCGGCGCGTCCTACCTGCCGTTCAGCGTGGCGCCCGCGTGGGAGTTCGCCCGCGGGCTGCCGCCGCAGGTGGGCATCGCGGTGAACCCGGGCGGCACGGTCGGCATACCCGTGCCGCCGGCGGCCGTTGCCCAGCTGTGCCGTACCACTCCGGGTCGGCGCATGCCCGGCGTGCCCACCGGCGCGCGGATGCGCCTCTTCCAGCCCGACTGGCAGGACGAGCCGATGGACTTCCTGGCCGCCGCGACATCCGAGCTGTCCGCCCTGCGGTGCGTGCGGACCGCCCGCCGGGGCCTGGCCAGCGCGGAGGGCGGGGCGCCCTCGCTGTTCGTCGGCGTGGAGCTGGACGAGGTGGATCCCGGGGCCACGACCGCGGTCAACGACGCGCTCGGCCGGGCCCTGGCCGCCCGGCCCGTCGTGTGGCCGGTGCAGCTCGTGCTCCTGGATGCCGCGGACGATCCCGTGGTGGACTGGTTGCGGGAGTGTGTGAAGCCGTTCTACTCGCGGGACGCCTAAGCGGGTGCCGTGACGGGCATGTGACGGAGGGCTGGCGGCGCGGCGCGAGGAGGTCCGGCGAGGTGAGCGCGGGAGAAGGCGTCGAGACTCTGCTGCCCCGGATCGCCCCCGGCCGGCTGGACGCCTACGAGGAACTGCTCGCCGCCCTCGCGGGAAGCCAGGTGTGGATGCTGCTGTGGCACGGCGGACCGGGGGAGCGGGAGGCCCAGTACGGCAGCGTCGAGGTCGCCGGCCACGGGTACGCGCCGTGTGTCACCTCCGAGCGGGAGCTGCGCGCCAGCGGCTGGACCCGCAGCTGCGAGGTGGTGGGCGGCCGGGACATCGCCGCCGCGCTCTACCCGGAGCACTGGGGGCTGTGGCTCAACCCGCACGCTCCCGGCGGGGGCCTCGGCATCCCCTGGCTCGACCTGCGCCGCATCGCGGGCGGCCTGGACCGGCTGCCCGCGGGTCCGCTGGTGATCAGCGAGCCGAGCATCCGCGCGGACGCCTTCTACGAGCGGCTCACGCTGCACGCCCGGCGCACGCCGGTGCTGCGCAGCCTGCGCCGCGCCTGGGTGCGGCCCGCCGTGGGCGCGGCGTATCTGGTGATCGGCCTGGACGTGGACGATCCGGGCGAGCGCACGGCCGAGGCCGTGCGGCAGATGATGCGGCGGGCCATCGCGGCGATCCCGGACGGGCTGCCGGTCGGTACGGTCGCGATGGCGGACGCGTTCGACCCGGTCGCGATGTGGCTCCGCGCCAACGCGCGGCCGTTCTACGACCGCGACGCGACGGCCTCGCCCGCCGCGGGGGCGGCGGCCCGCCCCCCGTACGGCTACGGGTACCCGGGGCCCTACTGAGCCCCGCCCGCCCGGTCACGCCGTCGAGCCCGCCGGGCGCCGGTGGCCGTCCCCGGACGCGGTGGCCCTCCGACCGGTTTCGACGGCGTGTCGCGGGTACTCGAAACGGTGGCCGCCCGTCGCCAATCTGCATAAAGCGCCGAAAGGGGACGCCTGTATGTACGCCATCAAGAGCACGCTGCCGGACGCCACGCTGAAGATCGTGGGCGAGGCGCTCCAGGGCGCCCTGGTGGACCTGATCGATCTCTCGCTGATCGCCAAGCAGACCCACTGGAACGTCATCGGCGCGCGGTTCCGCTCCGTGCACCTCCAGCTCGACGAGGTGGTGGACACCGCCCGTGCGCACTCGGACACGGTCGCGGAACGCGCCGCCTCCCTCGGCCTCTCCCCGGACGGCCGCGCCGCCACGGTCGCGGCCACGACGGGCATCGCCCAGGTCACCGACGGCTGGCAGCAGGACAGCCAGGCCGTCCGCACCATGGTCGACGCCCTCGGTGCGGTCATCCTCCGCATGCGCGAGCGCCTGGACGAGGTGGGCCCCGTCGACACGGTCACCGAGGACGTGCTGATCCAGCTGACGAAGGAGCTGGAGAAGCACCACTGGATGTTCCAGGCCGAGAACGGCGGCTGAGGCCGACGGCACCCGGCCCGGCAGGACGCCGCGTCACGAGGCCCCGGCCCAGCCCGCACGCGGGGCGGCCGGGGCCCCGGCGTGCGTGCCCCGGCGTGTGCCGCCGCCGGTCGAGCCCGCGGCAGGCGCCCTCACCAGTGCGGCGGGCGGGTCAGCGAGGCGGGCAGGCGGGTGGCGGACGTTCCGCGGGCCGCCGTGACCTGTGGCTGGGTCAGGAACAGGGCGCCCGTGAGGTCGGCCCCGCCCAGGTCGGCGCCGCGGAGGTCGGCCCCCAGGAGGTCGGCCGTGCGCAGGTCCGCGCCCGAGAGGTCGGCGCCGATCAGCAGCGCCCCGCGCAGCGTCGCCCCGCGCAGCCGCGCGCCCCCGAGCCGGGCCCCGGCGAGGTCGGCGCCCCTGTGGTCCCTCCCGCGCCCCGGCACCCCCCCGCGCACCAGCTCACTGACGCGCCCGAGCAGCACGCCGGCCTCCTGCCGATGGGGCGCCACGTCGAGCCCGGCAAGGGCGTCGGCGTCGCCGCCCGCGAGCCGTTCGATCCCGTTCAGCGCCGCCCGCAGCTCCCGGCGCAGCCGCCGCGCCTCCGGCCGCCCGAGCGCCTCCGTCAGATACCAGAGCAGCTCGTGCAGCTGGCGCATCACCGGGAAGGCGGCGTACATCCGCCGCGCCTCGCCGGGGGAGCCGCGCCAGTCCCGCCCGCCGAAGGTCTCCCGCGAGACCCGCTGCCCGGCGCCGAAGCAGTCGAAGACGGTGCAGCCCGGATAGCCCTTCTCGCGCAGCTCCCCGTGGATCCCGCAGCCGAAGTCCTCGCCCAGGTTCCCGCACGGCTCCCCGGCCCGCTTGTCCGCCGCGAAGTCCGCCGACGCGGTGAACGGCAGCGCCACACAGCACAGACCGAAGCAGCTGGCACAGTCGGCGCGCAGCTCGGGCCCCCGGCCGGGGCCGGCGGCGGCGGGCGGGGCGTTGCGCTGGGAGGACACGCCCCCATTCTGGTACAGCGCTCCCCGGCCACGTACGGCAACCCGGGCGGGTCCGCGGGGGCTGCGGATCGGGCCTCGGGGGTGCAGGCTGTGCACATGGCCAGGGTTCGCGTTGTCGTCTACCCGCTCACCGCGGGGGGTGGCCGTCGGGTGCGGGCGAACGGGGAGATCCTGGGCCGCGCCAGGTCCCTGGCCGAACTCCTCGAATTCCTGCGCAGGGCGGGCCTCGACCCGGACACCGTGGACCTGCGCGACAAGGAGCGCTTCGAGTGGCGCGGCGGCGGCCCCGAGATCTGGGAGTGAGCCCGCGCGCGCCCCTGGCGCCCCGGACGCGGTGCGCGCCCCGCGCGCCCCGCGCGCCCCGCGCGTCCCCGGCGTGCGGTCGGAGCGAGCCCGTTCACCTCGGCACCACGGGCCGGGCCAGGCGGCTGCCGAGCAGCACCATGCGCAGCGCCCGTTCCGCCGCGTCCGCCAGGAACTCCGCGCCGCGCGCCAGCGCCTCCGGCAGGGCGACGGGCGCGGGCAGGATGCCGCTGTAGGCGTCCACGCCGACCAGGCGCACCTCGTGCGCCCCCTCGCCGATCGTGCCCGCCAGCGCCAGCACCGGGATGCCGAGCGCCTTGGCCCGCCGTGCCACCTCGCCGGGGATCTTGCCCAGCGACGTCTGCCGGTCGAGCGCCCCCTCGGCCGTGACCACCAGATCGGCGCGGGCCAGCCTGGCGTCCAGGTCCAGATGGCCGAGCAGCACCTCGAACCGCGGCATCAGCCGGGCGCCCACCGCCGCCAGACCGGCGCCGAGGCCGCCCGAGGCGCCGGTCCCCGGGCCGGTGCGCAGGTCGGTCCCGGCCGGGGGCAGGTCGCGGATCAGGATCGTCGCCCAGTGGTCGAGCGCCGCGGACAGCTCCTCCACCAGATCGGGGCCCGCCCCCTTCTGCGGGCCGAAGACGCGCGCCACCCCGAGCGGGCCGCACAGCACGTTGTACGGGTTGCACGCCACCAGCACCTCGGTGGCGGCGAGGCGCGGGTCGAGCCCCGACGCGTCGATGCGCGCCAGGCGGAGCAACGCGCGCCCGCCGAGGGGCAGTTCGCGCCCCTCGGCGTCCAGCAGCCGGGCGCCGAGCGCCTGGAGCGCGCCCGCGCCCCCGTCGGAGGTGCCCGAGTCGCCGCAGCCGACCAGGACGCGCCCGACCCCGGTATCGAGGGCGGCCCGGATCAGCTCGCCCACGCCGTAGGTGGTCGTGACGCCCGGATCGCGCCGATCGCGCGGCACCAGCGAGAGGCCCGCCACCGCCGCCATCTCGACCACCGCCGTGCCGTCGAGCAGCGCGAAGTGGGTGGGCACGGAGGCGCCCACGGGCCCGGTGGCGGAGCACGGCACCAGCCGTCCGCCGGCCGCGGCGGCGAGCGCCTCGGCCGTTCCCTCGCCCCCGTCCACCAGGGGCAGCAGGTCGATCTCGGCGCCGGGCGCGACCCGGAGCAGCCCTTCGGCGATGGCCTCGGCGGCGGCGGACGCGGACAGCGACTCCTTGAGGCCACTGGGCGCGACGGCGAATCGGTAGGGGGGAATCATGGTCTCTCCTCAGGGGGCCACGCCGAAGAGCGGCCAGATGGCGAGCGCGAACACCAGGACGAGCCCCGCGATCAGCGGCGCCAGCGCGGCGGAGAGCCGCAGCAGGTCGCGCGGCTCGTAGGTGGGGGTGCCGGGGATGTCGGCGAACAGCGCTACCGGCTTGGCGGAGGCGGGCAGCGTGTGGCAGAAGCCGGCCGCCGCCGTGGAGGCGAGCGCCGCGGCCACCGGGTCCACCCCGGCGGCGGGCGCGGCGGCCACCACCAGCGGCACCAGCACGCTGGAGCGTGCGGAACGGGACTGGAGCACCAGGTGGGAGGCCGTGCTGAGCCCCACCACGACGGCGAGAAAAGCCCAGGCCGGGACCGCGCCGCCGCCCGGCAGCCCGGATATGAGCCAGTCCGCCGCGCCCGAGTCGGCCAGGGCCACGCCCATGGCCATGGTCGCCGCCATGAACAGCAGCAGCGACCAGGGCACGGTGGCGAGCGCGTCCTTCAGCCCTATCGTCCCCAGCGTGGGAGCCGTCGCGACCACCGCGCCGATCAGCGCGACCACCGCGGGGGCCACCCCGTGCAGCGGCTCGCTGCACCACAGGACCACCACCGTGGCCAGCAGCGCGACGCACCGCGCCTCACCCGGCGTCAGCGGCCCGGTGACGGGTCGATCGCTGTGCTCCTGAACGGCCGCGGGCGTGACCCGGACCCTTCCCCTCCGGTCCGCGCGCCGGGTCGTGGTCAGCAGCACCAGCTCGGCGGCCAGATGCGAGGAGACCACCGCCAGCGGCAGTCCCAGCAGCAGCCACTCGTGGAACCCGATCCGTTCCCCGGTGGCCTCCCACAGCACCGAGACGGTGATCAGATGGGCGCCCGCGCCGATCAGCGTGGCCACCGCGGAGAGCAGGATGACGGTGGGGAACAGCAGCGCCAGGGCCACCACCACCCGCCGCCGGTCCGACAGCGCCCTGGCCAGGGCCACGAAGACGGGAAGCGCCAGCGCGGCACGCCCCGAGGTGGCCGGCACGGCGAACGCCGAGACCACCAGCGCGGCCGTCGTCAGGTGAACGAGCTGCCGCACCGTGCGCGCCCCGCCGACCAGGAACGCCGCCGCCCGCCCCGCGAGCCCGGTGCGCGCCACCGCCGCGGCGAGCACGAACGCGCAGATCAGCAGCCAGACGGTCTCGTCGCCCAGCGTCCCGAACAGCGCCTCGGCGCTGGTCACCCCCGTCACCGTGAGGGCGAGCCCGGCGCCGAGCGCGACATAGGTGTCGTCGACCGGGGTACCGATCCAGGCGCAGGTCGCCAGCGCGAAGATGGCCAGGGTGATCCGTGCGTCGCCGCCGAGCCCGGGGAAGTTCGCCGGGATCAGCAGCAGCCCGCAGCAGCTCAAGGCCGCCCACAGGGTGATCGCATGACGGGACGTGAAGTGCACGTGATCAGCCTGGTAACTCAGGGTGAGGCACCGATGAACGTTCCATGAGGGCAACTTCATCGGCGGCCGCCCCGCCCCACCGGCGGCCCCCGCGTCACTGCGGCAGCCGGTACCCCATCCCGCGCACCGTCTCCACCTGTGCCGCGCCGAGCTTCTTCCGCAGCGCCCGCACGTACACGTCCACGATGTTGGACCCCGGGTCGAAGTCGTACCCCCACACGTGCGAGAGGATCTGCTCCCGCGAGAGCACCTGGCCCGGATGGCGCAGGAACAGTTCGAGCAGCACGAACTCGCGCGCCGTCAGGTCCACCAGCGCGTCCCCGGTGCGCGCCCGGCGCGTGCGCAGGTCCAGGCTCAGGTCGCCGCTGCGCAGCACCGTCACCTCCGGCGCCCTGGCCGCCGTGCGCAGCCGCAGCCGCACGCGGGCCAGCAGCTCCTCGAACCGGAACGGCTTCGTCATCCAGTCGTCAGCGCCGCCCTCCAGACCGGCCACGGTGTCGCGGACCGAGTCCCTGGCGGTCAGCACCAGCACGGGCACGGTCACCCGGGCCTCCCGCAGCTGCCGCAGCACGGTGAAGCCGTCCCGGCCCGGCAGCCCGATGTCCAGGACGACCAGGTCGAAGCCGCCCGCGCACGCGTAGTCGAACGCGGCGTCGCCGTCGGCCGCGACGGTGGTGATGAAGCCGTTGGCCCTCAGGCCCTTCTCGACGAAGGAGGCGATGCGCTCCTCGTCCTCGGCGATGAGAATGCGGTTCACGTGGCCTCCAGTACGAGTTCGAAGGTGGCGCCCCCGCCGAGGGTCGGCCGCAACTCGACGCGGCCGTGGTGCCCCTCGGCGATCGCCTTGACGATGGACAGGCCCAGCCCCGCCCCGCTCCCCCCACCCGAACGCGCCCCGCGCCTGCCCGCGGTGCCGCGCCGGAACCGTTCGAAGATGACGTCCGCGTCCTCGGCCGGCACGCCGGAGCCGCTGTCCGCGACATAGAGCCTGACCTGCCCGCCGGAGAGCCGCGAGCCGATCCGGACGGTCTGGCCGGGACCGGTGTGCTGCACCGCGTTCTGCGCCAGCTGGACCATGGCCTGGGTGATGCGCTGCGGGTCGAGCGACACCTCGCGCTCGGCGACCTCCGGCAGCTCCCAGCGCCGGTCGCCCAGCGCCCTCGCCTTCACGAACACGTCCGCCGTCAGCTCGGCCAGCTGCACCGGCTCCGGATGGACGAAGTCCGGCCGCTCGGTCTTGGCCAGCAGCAGCAGATCCTCGACGATGCGGCTCATCCGGTCCAGCTCGTCGGTGACCAGGCGCACCGTCTCGCGCCGCTCCTGGACGCTCGAAGGGCCCTCGCCCTGGCTCATCAGCTCCAGGTGGCCGCGGACGATGGTGATCGGCGTGCGCAGCTCGTGACCGGCGTCGTCCACGAAGCGCCGCTGGACGGCGAAGGCGCGTTCCAGCCGGTCGAGCATGGCGTTGAACGTCTCGGCCAGCGCCGAGATGTCATCCCGGCCCCGGATCGGGATGCGGCGGGTGAGGTCCTGCTCGGTCAGCTGCGCCGCGGTCGAACGGACCAGGCGGACGGGGGCGAGGATGCTGCCGGCCACGGCCCAGCTGACCGCGCAGGTCATCAGCAGCGCGACGCCGGAGATGGCGAGCAGGACACCCACCACGTTGTCGGTGGAGGACTGCGCCCGGTCGGCGTGGAGCGCGACCACGAACATCGACGCCGGCTCGCCCGCGCGGGCCGCGATGGGGACCTTCGCCCAGCGGACCTCGCCGCTCTCGCGGCGCAGCGTCCCCGAGCGCCGGTCGTCCGCGGCGATCGCCTCCAGGGAGGGCCGGTCGCGGTGGAGCGGCAGCGGGGACGGGATCTCGCGGGGCTGGCGTATCACGGTCGGGCGCGGGTCCTCCTGGATGAAGCCGAGCAGTTCCTCGGTGGGTTCGGGGAACTGCCGCTGCAGATAGACGGTGAGGAGCTGGCGCGCCTCGGTGAACCGCTCGCCGGTGTCGGGGTCGCGGCCGTGGGTCACGAAGTTGTCGAACTCGGCGGTCTCCTGGGTGAGGATCTGGCCGATCCGCTCGTTCATGTCGCGCTGGAGGATCGAGCGGGTCGTGAGCACCACGGTGGCGAGCGCGACCGTCATCACGACCACCAGCCAGAGCAGGATCCGGAACCGGGCCGAGACGCGGGAGGGCCCGCGGGCCGCCCCGCTAGTCGTCGTCTGGGCCGTCGTCCCCGTCGTCGTCGAGGTCGCCGTCGCCGTCGTCGTCGAGGCCGGGGTCGTACGCGTCGTCGTCATCAAGGGATCCCTCGGTCGCCGAGGGCCGCGGCACGACTTCCTCGCGCGGCTCCTCGGTGGGTGGCGGCGCCGGCGGTGTGGTCGGCTCGCCGAGCTCGACGTCGGAGGGGACCGTCGGCGGGTCGGGGTCGTCGCTGAGCAGGTAGCTCGTGCCGGCGATACCCACGGGTATCAGGACCACGGCCGCGAGGGCTGCCATGCGGTGCGAGAAGGCCATGGAGCCAGGCTGCCGCCGGAGTGCGGTGGACTTCATGAAAAGCGGATGAGGAAACCTTAATTGTTGAAGGAGCGCGTGCTGTTGACGAGATTCACCGGCTGTCACGGTCCGTGCCGGAGAGAACCCCTTGTGTGACGCACGCGTACGCCGTAGAGGTCGTATATGGCCACTCCACTCTCCGCCGAGAAGCTGCTCGGCACACTCAAGGACGAGGGCGTCCAGGTCGTCGAACACCGGTCCTGGCGCGACAACAACCGCGACGGCTCCGGTCCCTGGGGCCCGGTGCACGGCGTGATGATCCATCACACCGCGACCACCGAGACCGAGACGACCGTCGACCTCTGCTACAAGGGCCGCTCCGACCTGCCGGGGCCGCTGTGCCACGGCGTGATCGCCAAGGACGGCAAGGTGTACCTGGTCGGCAACGGCCGGGCCAACCACGCCGGCAGCGGCGACGGGAACGTCCTGGACGCGGTCGTCTCCGAACGCGGCCTGCCCGACGACAACGACACGGACACCGACGGCAACGCCCACTTCTACGGCTTCGAATGCGTGAACAAGGGCGACGGCGAGGACCCCTGGCCACCCGAGCAGGTGGACGCCGTCGTGCGCGCCTCGGCGGCGATCTGCCGGGCGCACGGCTGGGGCAAGAAGGGCGACACCTCGGTGATCGGCCACCTGGAGTGGCAGCCGGGCAAGGTCGACCCCCGCGGTCCCGGCATCTCCATGGACGACGTGCGCGAGCGCGTCAAGGAGCGCCTGGGCAAGGATCCCGACTGGTCGCCCGACGGCTGACACGAGGCCAGGTAACGCTCTCCGGCCTTCCTGCCAAGTAGAGATGTAAGGGCCGGAGAGACGGGAGAGCCTCACGTGACCACATCCACCAGGAGCCGTAACGGACCGGCTGCGGCGGCGCGGGACCCCGAGGTGTTCGAGGAGTTCTACCGGCGCCATATCGACGCGGTGACACGCTTCGTGGCCCGGCGCGTGGCCGATCCGCACACGGTCGCCGACCTCACGGCCGAGGTGTTCCTCGCGGTGATAGACACCGGGCACACCTACCGCCCGCAGCTCGGCTCCGAGACGGCCTGGCTGTACGGCGTCGCCCGCAACACGGTGCACGCCGAGCGCCGCCGCGTCGCCCGTGAGGCCGCGCTGACGGACCGGATCGCCGGGCGCCGCCTGCTCGACTCCGACGACATCGCGCGCCTGGAGGAGAAGCTCGCCGCCGAGAGCGAGGGCCGCCGCGCCCTCGCGGCCCTGGACGGGCTGCCCGAGGGGGAGCGGGCCGTCATCGAGCTCATCGTCGTCGACCAGCTCAGCGTCTCCGAGGCCGCCAAAGCCCTCGGCATCCGCCAGGTCACCGCGCGCGTCCGCCTGCACCGGGCGCGGAAGACGCTGCGCGCCACCACCGCCGCCGCCGAGGAGACCGACGCCGCGGCGGCCCGGCTCCCCATTCCGCTCACCTACTCAGGGAGGAAGGCATGACATCCACCTTCGAAGACCGCCTGCTGACGGAGCTGAAGGAGGAGGTGCGCCGCGCCTCCGCCGCAGACCCGCGGCCCGAACCGGCCCGCGCCAGGCCCCGTTTCGCCGCGTTCCGTTCTCCATCCCGCTCTCCCCGGCGGCTCGCCCTGGTGGGTACCGCCGCGCTGGCCGCCGGGGCGGCCCTGGTCGTCCTGCCGGGTGGGGCCGAATCCGCCGCCTACGCGGTCGAGCAGGAGGACGACGGCACGGTGACCCTCACCCTCCTGACGCCCGACGAGGTGGACGAGGCCACCCGGCTCGACATCGTCGAGGACCTGGGTGACATGGGCGTGGAGGTGGACCTCTCGCAGCTGACGGAGCTCGGTACGGGACCCGAGTGCGCGTCCTTCCTCTCCGCGGACGACTTGGCGGAGCTGGACGCATCCCTCCCGGACCCCGTCGAACCGGACGAGACCTCGTCGCGCCCGGGTGTGCCGGACCCGGACCAGTACGGCGAGCCGGTGACGGGCTTCGTCATCAGGCGGGCGGACTGCCCCTGACGGCGGTCCCGGGTGGCGGCCCCGGGTGGCGGCCGAGCGCTAGGCCGCCGCCCGGCGGACCATCTCCAGATAGCGGTCCCAGTCCCAGTGCGGCCCGGGACAGACCCTGATCACGTCCGGGACTTCGTTGTGCCCGACGATATGGTCCCGGTCGACCGGGATGCCGTACCGGTCGCAGATCCCCGCCACCAGCCGGGCCGACGACTCGTACATCGTGTCGGTGAGATAGGACGCGTCGTCCGCCCACCCCTCGTGCTCGATGCCGACGCTGCGCTCGTTGAACCCGCGGTTTCCCGCGTGATAGGCGACGTCGAGCTCCCGGGCCAGCTGTGCCACATGCCCGTCGGCCGAGCGCAGCACGTAGTGGGCTGCGGCGCCGTGGTTCGGGTCCTGGAAGACCCGCAGCGTGATCGGGTAGGTCGCCTCCGGCATGTGGATCACGACACGGTCGATGGTGTAGTCCCGGGGCCGGTTCGCCTGCCGGTAGTTCGCGGAGGAGGCGGGCACCCATTCGGCCCCGGGGTGATCCACCTCACCCTCGGCGCGCGTGGTCTCCGCCCCCGAGTACCGCCACCACCCGCGCGACAGGGAGTCGCGCGCCACGAACCCGCCCACGGCCAGCGCCCCCGCGGCGCCGCCCACGAGCAGCGCCCGGCGGCCCGGCCCCCGGCGAGGCTCCGGGCCCTCCGGGTCACTACGGCGCTCCCGGTCCGGCTCGGCGGAATGCTGTCCCATGCTGACCCCTGACGCGTTTTTGCCCTTCCGGAGCGGAGAACGCCCACGCCCGGCGGCCGGTTCCGCGGCGGCTCGTAGAATCAGCTCACCATGCCCTACCTCGATCACGCCGCCACCACCCCCATGCGCCCCGAGGCCATCGAGGCGATGGCCGCCCACCTGTCGGTCACCGGCAACGCCTCGGCCCTTCACGGCTCGGGACGGCGGGCCAGGCGCACCGTCGAGGAGGGCCGCGAGGCCCTGGCCGCCGCGCTGGGCGCCCGCCCGAGCGAGGTGGTCTTCACCTCCGGGGGCACCGAGGCGGACAACCTCGCGGTCAAGGGCCTGTACTGGGCCAGACACGACGCCGACCCGCGCCGCACCCGCGTGCTGGCCAGCCCCGTCGAGCACCACGCGGTTCTCGACGTCGTCCAGTGGCTCGCCGACCACGAGGGCGCCCGGGTGGACTGGCTGCCCGTCGACCGGCACGGGCGCGTGCACCCCGAGGCGCTGCGCGAGGCCGTCGAACGCGATCCGGACGATGTGGCGCTGATCACCGTCATGTGGGCCAACAACGAGATCGGCACCGTCCTCCCCGTGGCCGAGCTCGCGGCCGTCGCACGGGAGTTCTCCATTCCCATGCACGCGGACGCGGTCCAGGCCGTGGGCCAGCTCCCGGTCGACTTCGCCGCCTCGGGGCTCGCCGCGCTCACCGTCTCCGGCCACAAGATCGGCGGCCCCTACGGCATCGGTGCCCTGCTGCTCGGCCGCGAGTGGACGCCCACGCCCGTGCTGCACGGCGGCGGCCAGGAGCGGGAGATCCGCTCCGGCACCCTCGACGTGCCCGCCGTCGCCGCGTTCGCGACCGCCGCCTCGCTCGCCTCCGCCCACCGCGAGGAGACCGCGTCGCGGATGGGCGCGCTGCGCGACGACCTGATCGCCGCCGTGACCCGGGCCGTCCCGGACGCCGTGCTCGGCGGCGACCCGGACCCGGCGGGCCGCCTCCCGGGGAACGCGCACTTCGCGTTCCCCGGCTGCGAGGGCGACTCCCTGCTGCTGCTCCTCGACGCCCAGGGCATCGAGTGCTCGACGGGCTCCGCCTGCACGGCGGGGGTCGCCCAGCCGAGCCACGTGCTCCTCGCCACCGGCGCCGACCCCGAACTGGCCCGCGGCACCCTGCGGTTCAGCCTCGGCCACACCTCGGAGGCGGCCGATGTGGCCGCCGTCGCCCGGGCGATCGCCCCCGCCGTGGAACGGGCCAGGACCGCCGGGCTGACCTGACCCCGCCGACACCGTCCGCGGGGGCCCGGGGCCGGGACGTACCCTGGATCCGTGATGACTGACTCCCCGCCCCCGCCCGGCGCGGGCCCGCGCCTGCGCGTGCTGGCCGCGATGTCCGGCGGCGTGGACTCCGCCGTCGCCGCGGCCCGCGCCGCCGAGGCCGGGCACGAGGTGACCGGCGTCCACCTCGCCCTCTCCGCCAACCCGCAGTCGTTCCGCACCGGGGCCCGTGGCTGCTGCACCATCGAGGACTCCCGCGACGCCCGCCGCGCCGCCGACGTCATCGGCATCCCGTTCTACGTCTGGGACTTGGCCGAACGCTTCCGCGCCGAGGTCGTCGACGACTTCATCGCCGAGTACCGGGAGGGCCGCACCCCCAACCCCTGCCTCCGGTGCAACGAGAAGATCAAGTTCGCCGCGCTGCTGGACAAGGCGCTGGCCCTGGGCTTCGACGCGGTCTGCACCGGGCACTACGCCAGCGTGGTGCGCGGCGCCGACGGGCGCCGCGAGCTGCACCGTTCCGCCGACCTGAGCAAGGACCAGAGCTACGTGCTCGGCGTGCTGGACGATCGGCAGCTCGCCCACGCCATGTTCCCGCTGGGCGACACCAGGACCACCAAGGACGAGATCCGCGCGGAGGCGGAGCGGCGCGGTCTCGCCGTGGCGAGGAAGCCCGACAGCCACGACATCTGCTTCATCGCGGACGGCGACACCCAGGGGTTCCTCGCGGGCCATCTCGGCTCCGCCGAGGGCGACATCCTCGACCAGGACGGCCGCAAGGTGGGCACCCACCAGGGCGCGCACGGGTTCACCATCGGCCAGCGCCGCGGCCTGCGCATCGGCCACCCGGCGTCCGACGGCAAGCCGCGCTACGTGCTGGACATCTCCCCGGTGAGCAACACGGTGACCGTCGGCCCGGCCGAGGCCCTCGACATCGTGGCGCTCACCGCGATCAGGCCGCGCTGGTGCGGCACCCCGCCGGCCGGGCCCGGCGCGTACACCGCGCAGTTGCGGGCGCACGGCGCCGAGACGCCGGTGACGGCCGAGGCCGAGGGGGACGAGCTGCGGGTCCGTTTCGCCCGGCCGGTGCGCGGCGTGGCGCCGGGCCAGGCGATCGTCCTGTACGACGGCACGCGCGTCGTCGGCTCGGCGACCATAGCCGGAACGGAGCGCGCGGTCGTCACGACCGCCGATCGCCAGGCGGGCTAGACCCCGTTCCCCGATCCGACCGACGAGGCCCGACCCGGTGTGGCCCGATCCGGTGTGGCCAGACCCGGCTCGGTCCGGCGGAGGTCAGACGACGTCGCGGCGGCGGTTGGCCAGGACCGGGATCGCCGCCCTGGCCCGTTCGGTCTCCCCCAGGTCAACGTCCGCGACCAGCAGCCCCGGCTCCGCGCCCAGCCGGGAGCGGACCTCACCGAGCGGCGAGACCACCATGCTGTGGCCGATGCCGGTCGGGGCGCGGGTGGCCGGCGGCTCGCCCACCGTGGCCGGGTCCGCCTGCGCCGCGGCCACCACCCAGCAGGTCGAGTCCAGCGCCCTGGCCCGCACCAGCAGCTCCCACTGCTCGCGCTTGCCCGGCCCCGCGCCCCAGGACGCGGGCAGCAGGATCACGCGGGCACCGTCCTCCGCGAGCCGGGTGAAGAGACCGGGGAACCGCACGTCGTAGCACGTGGCGAAGCCGATCGGCACCCCGTCGACCTCCGCCACCACCGGCCGTTCCCCCGGCGCCACGGTGGCCGACTCGGCGAAGCCGAACGCGTCGAAGAGGTGCAGCTTGTCGTAGGAGGTGTCGACGCCGCGGCCGGTGATCAGCAGGGTGTTCCGCACTCGCCCGTCCGCGGACGGGGTGAACATCCCCGCCACCACCAGCACCCCCGCGGCGTCCGCGACCGCCCGCACCCGGGTCGCCCAGGGCCCGTCCAGCGGCTCGGCGACCGGGCCCAGCGGGATGCCGAACCGCGCCATCGCGGCCTCGGGGAAGACCACCACGTCGGCGCCCTCGGCCGCCGCCCGCGCGGTCTGTTCGGCGATGACCGCCAGGTTCTCCTGGGGCGAGACTCCGGCCGCCAGTTGGCTCGCTGCGATACGCACGGGTCCTTCTCCTTCGCTGCCGTCGGGTAGGACACCATGGTCGTATGGCAACCCATGTGATCACCGGCGCGGGGTCGGGAATCGGAGCCGCCGTGGCCCGGCGCCTCGGCGAACGCGGCGACGACCTCTGGCTGTGGGCGCGCGACGCCGGGCGCGCACGCGAGCTCGTGAAGCAGTACCCCGGCGCGCGGACGCTGGTGGGCGACCTGGCCGAGCCCGAGCGGCTCTCCTGGGCGCTCGGCCACCAGTCCCCGCCCGACCGCGTCGACTCGCTGCTGCACATAGCGGGCGTCGTGGACCTCGGCCCCGTCGGCGAGTTGACCCCGGCGGTCTGGCGCGCGACGCTCGCCGCCAATCTGATGGCGCCCGCCGAGCTGACCCGCCTCCTGCTGCCCCAGGTCAGGGCCGCGCGCGGTCATGTCGTCTTCGTCAACTCCGGCGCCGGGCTGCACGCCCACCCGCAGTGGGGCGCGTACGCGGCGAGCAAGCACGGGCTGAGGGCGCTGGCCGACGCGCTGCGCGGCGAGGAGGCGGGCCACGGCGTGCGCGTCACCACCGTCTACCCGGGCCGCACCGCCACCCCCATGCAGGAGAAGGTGCACCGGCAGGAGGGCCTGGAGTACGACCCGGAGCGCTGGCTGACGGCCGAGTCCGTGGCCACCACCGTGCTCACCGCCCTCGACCTCCCACCCGGCAGCGAGATCACCGACCTGACCGTCCGGCCCACGGGATGACCCGCCGCTGACCGCCCGCGCCCCCCCGCGGCGGCCGGTCGGCGGGTGCCCGCAGGGTGCCGCGGCCCCGGGCCGGTGACTTACGTTGTGGCGGTGCAGAACGTGACCGAGAACGTGAGCGATACGTGGAAGTTCCCCTGGGGCCCGGCCGCCGCCACCGGGGTCGGCTCGATGCCGGGCGAGGACGTGCGGGAGGCCGTGCGCGTCGTCACCGGGTCGCTGGACGCGTTGCCGTACCTGCCGGAGCTCCCCGCCCGCGGCCCCGGCGCCGACATGGTCGGCCGCACCGCGGGCCTGCTCGCCGAGATGTGGGCGCACGTCGAGCCCAGCGGCTGGCGGCTCGGGGACCGGCCCGGCCGCGACTCGCGGCGGGCGGGCGCCTGGCTGCGCGAGGACCTCGACACCCTCGAGGAGTTCACGCAAGGGTACGAGGGCGCGCTGAAGGTGGCGGCCGTCGGCCCCTGGACGCTGGCCACCGCGCTGGAGCGCCGCAACGGCGAGGCGATGCTCGGCGACACCGGCGCCCGGCGGGACCTGGCCGAGTCGCTGGCCGAGGGGCTGCGGAACCACCTCGCCGAGGTGCGGCGCCGGGTGCCCGGCGCCCGCCTCGTGCTCCAGCTCGACGAGCCCTCGCTCCCCGCCGTGCTGACCGGCCGGGTGCCCACGGCCAGCGGCTACCGGACCCACGGGGCGGTGGACCGGGCGGTGGTCGAGGAGGCGCTGCGCGGCCTGGTCGCGGTGGCGGGCGACGATCCCGTGGTGGTGCACTGCTGCGCGAGTGGAGTGCCGTTCGGGCTGCTGCGGAGGGCGGGCGCCACCGCGGTCTCCTGCGACGCGGCGCTGCTCACCGAACGTGACGACGAAGCCATCGGCGAGGCGATCGAGGGCGGCACCGCGCTGTTCGCCGGGGTCGTGCCCGCGGCCGGCGCCGAGCCGGGGGAATTGTCAGACCCGGCCGGTACTGTCGGTGGTGTCAGGTCGCTCTGGCGCAGGCTGGGGCTGTCCCCCGGGCTCCTCGCCGAGTCCGTTGCCATCACCCCGGCCTGCGGCCTCGCGGGCGCGTCCCCTGCGTACGCGAGGGCCGCGCTGGAGCACTGCGTCCGGGCGGCGAGATCCCTCGCGGACAACCCTGAGTGACGGGAGACGAGACAGTGGCTGGCGAAAGGTCTGTCGAGCAGCGGTCAGCAGTGCCCGCCGACGCGCGCGAGCGGCACGCCCGCCTCGCCGAGCAGGTCGAGGAGCACCGCTTCCGGTACTACGTGAAGACGGCCGTCATCAGCGACGCGGCGTTCGACACGCTGATGCGGGAGCTCCAGGAGCTGGAGGAGGAGCACCCGGAGCTGCGCACGGCCGACTCGCCGACCCAGCGGGTCGCGGGCTCCTACGAGACCGAGTTCACCTCGGTCGCCCACCGCGAGCGGATGCTCTCCCTGGACAACGCGTTCGCCGACGAGGACCTGGACGCCTGGGTCGAGCGGGTCGGCGAGGAGCTGCGCGGCATCCCGTACCACTTCCTGTGCGAGCTGAAGGTGGACGGCCTCGCGGTGAACCTGACGTACGAGCACGGGCGGCTGACCCGCGCCGCCACGCGCGGCGACGGCCGCACCGGGGAGGACATCACGCCGAACGTGCGCACCATCGAGGACGTGCCGAACCGCCTGAGCGGCGACCGGGTCCCGGAGCTGGTGGAGGTCCGTGGCGAGGTCTTCTTCCCCATGGAGCGCTTCCAGGAGCTGAACGCCCGGCTGGTCGAGGCCGGTGACAAGCCCTTCGCCAACCCGAGGAACGCCGCGGCCGGCTCGCTCCGGCAGAAGGACCCGAAGGTCACCGCGGACAGGCCGCTCCAGCTGGTGGTGCACGGCATCGGCGCCAGGGAGGGCTTCGACATCGACCGGCTCTCCCAGGCGTACGACCTGCTGGAGGGCTGGGGCCTGCCGACCGCGCGGGCCAGCAAGGTCGCCTCCTCCATGGACGAGGTGAAGGAGTTCATCGCCTACTACGGGGAGCACCGGCACGCCGTCGAGCACGAGATCGACGGCGTCGTGGTCAAGGTGGACGAGGTCCCGCTCCAGGGCCGCCTCGGCTCCACCTCGCGCGCGCCCCGCTGGGCCCTGGCCTGGAAGTACGCGCCCGAGGAGGTCAACACCAAGCTGGTGGAGATCCGCGTCGGCGTGGGGCGCACCGGCCGGGTCACGCCGTACGCGGTGGTCGAGCCGGTCACGGTGGCCGGCTCCGAGGTCGAGTTCGCCACCCTGCACAACCAGGAGGTGGTCAAGGCCAAGGGCGTGCTCATCGGCGACACCGTCGCGCTGCGGAAGGCGGGGGACGTGATCCCCGAGATCCTCGGCCCGGTCGCCGACCTGCGGGACGGCAGCGAGCGGGAGTTCGTGATGCCCGCCGAGTGCCCCGAGTGCGGCACCCCGCTCAAGCCCATGAAGGAGGAGGACATCGACCTGCGCTGCCCCAACGCCAGGTCGTGCCCGGCCCAGCTGCGGGAGCGGATCTTCTACCTCGCGGGCCGCAGATGCCTGGACATCGACCACTTCGGCTACGTCGCCGCCACCGCGCTCACCCAGCCGCTCGCGCCCGCCGAGCCGCCGCTGCGCGACGAGAGCCGGATCTTCGAGCTGACCGTCGAGGAGCTGCTGCCCATCACCTCCTATGTGCTCGACCAGGACACCGGGCTGCCCAAGCGGGACCCGGAGACCGGCGAGCCGAAGGTGGTCTCCTTCTTCGCCAACCAGCAGGGCGAGCCCAAGAAGAACACGCTGGCGATGCTGGAGAGTATCCAGAAGGCGAAGCAGCGGCCCCTGGCCCGGATGCTGACCGGCCTGTCGATCCGGCACGTGGGCCCGGTCGCCGCGGAGGCGCTGGCCCGGGAGTTCAGGTCGCTCGACCGGATCGCCGAGGCGAGCGAGGAGGAGCTCGCCTCCACCGAGGGCGTCGGCCCGACGATCGCCGCCTCGCTCAAGGACTGGTTCGCCGTCGACTGGCACCGGGAGATCGTCGAGCGCTGGCGGGCCGCCGGGGTGCGGCTGGCCGAGCCGGAGGAGGAGGGCGCGCCCCCGCGCCCGCTCGCCGGGATCACGGCGGTGGTCACCGGCACGCTGGAGGGGCACACCCGCGACGGCGCCAAGGAGGCGCTCCAGAGCCGGGGCGCCAAGGTCACCGGATCCGTCTCCAAGAAGACCGACTTCGTGGTCGTGGGCGACAGCCCGGGATCCAAGTACGACAAGGCGGTCCAGTTGAAAGTTCCGGTTCTCGACGAGGCCGGTTTCACGGTGCTCCTGGAACGGGGCCCGGACGCCGCCCGGGAGGCCGCGGTCGTGCCCGACGAGCCGTCACCCGCCTGACGTGCGGGGCGGATGGCTCGAGGAGTGCTCCGGGCATATGCCAACGACATAGTCGCACGTGAGTGCGGTGCGGCGGGCCTGATCGTTCCCTGCCCGGCGGACCATCAGGCGGCCTAGGGTGGGGAGTTGCGCCCGCCTCGGGCGCGGGCGTCACCGGCCGAGAGGGATCCCGCATGCAGCCACCCCCATCGGGGAGCCGGACCCCGCGACGTGAGCGTGCTCGTCTCTTCCCCTACCTCCGCCCGGCGATTCTCGCCGGAGCGGGCGTGGCGGCCCTCATAGGCGTGCTCCGGGTGCTGGTCGAGGGCCGCGCGCTGTTCCCGGGGGAGCGGCCGGGATGGGGCTTCGGCATCCTCACCGGCGTCATCGTCACCTACCTGGTGGCGATGGGCCGCGACCGCTCCCGGGGCGGCTCAGGATCGGGCGCCGCGCTGGCGCTGGCCATGCTCCTCCTCTACGGCTGGATCCCCGCCGTGCTCGTCAGCCTCGCCGTCGTCACCCTGGTCGGCGCCGCCCGCCGCGACCGGCTGCCCGACGCCCTGCTGCACGGCGCCATCGACGTGCTGAGCGTCGGCGCCGCGGCCCTGGCCCTGGCCGCCTGGGGCACCAGGCCCAGCATCGAACGCCCCTGGCTCCCCGCCGACTGGCAGCCCTCCACCCTGCCCCAGCTCCTCCTCGGCGCCTGCGCCTACCTGCTGATCTCCCGGACCCTGCTGTGGCTGTCCACCAACCCGCCCGGAGGGCTGCCCTCCCTGGCCGCCAGCGACCTGCTCCGCCAGGGCCTCTTCGCCCTCGCCCTCCTGGCCATAGCCCCTCTGATCGTGGTGGTCGCGGTCGAGCGCCCGCTGCTCCTCCCGCTGTTCGCCGTCCCGCTGATCGCGCTCGACTCGTCGTTCTGGATGGCCCGCGCCCGCGACGAGGACCAGCTCCTCGACCCCCTGACCGGCCTGCCCAACCGCCAGTGGCTCCTGGAGCGCACCTCCAACGCCCTGGAGGAGGCCGCCAGGACCGGCGAACGCGCCGCGCTCGTCCTCATCGACCTCGACAGCTTCCGCTCGGTCAACGACACCCTCGGCCACCTCACCGGCGACCGGCTGCTCCTCCAGATCTCCGACCGCATCCAGGAGGGACTGCCGCCCGGCGCCGAGGCGGCCAGGCTCGGCGGTGACGAGTTCGCCGTCCTGCTGCCCCGCATCGCCTCCGCGACCAGCGCGCAGCGCGCGGCCCGCACCCTCATCGGCTCCCTCTCCGCCCCCCTCGACCTCGACGGCCTCACCCTGGTGGTGGAGGCGAGCGCCGGAGTCGCCGTCTTCCCCGACCACGCCCCCGGCGGCGAGGGCCTCCTCCGCCGCGCCGACGTGGCGATGTACGCGGCCAAGCGCGACCGCAGCGGCGTCGAGGTCTACGACGCCAGCCGCGACGGCAACACCCCCGACCGCCTCGCCCTCCTCGGCGACCTGCGCCGCGCGCTCGACACCGGCCAGGTCGAGCTGCACTACCAGCCGAAGGTCCAGTTCGACGGCGTCGTGGCCGGTCTGGAGGCGCTGCTGCGCTGGGACCACCCCCAGCGCGGGCGGGTCCCGCCGGACGAGTTCATCGCCATCGCCGAGACCTCCGGACTGATGCCGCGCCTGACCGAGTACGTGCTGGAGTCGGCCCTCGGACAGGTCGCCCGCTGGCGCGCCGGCGGCCTGACCGTCCCCGTCGCCGTCAACGTCTCGCCCCGCGACGTTCACACCCCCGGCTTCGCGGGCGCCGTCGCCGCGCGCCTGGCCCGGCATGGGGTTCCCGCCGGTTCGCTCCAGTTGGAGATCACCGAGCACGCGATGCTGGAGGACCCGCAGCAGGCCGCGGACACCCTGGCCGGGCTCACCGGGCACGGGGTGCGGATGTCCCTGGACGACTTCGGCACCGGCTACTCCTCCCTGGTGCACCTGCGCCGCCTGCCCGTCAGCGAGCTGAAGATCGACCGCTCCTTCGTGGCCCGCCTCGTCGTGGACAGCGAGGACGCCGAGATCGTGCGCTGCACCGTCGAGCTCGCGCACTCCCTCGGCCTGGTCGTGGTCGCCGAGGGCGTCGAGGACGACGAGACGTGGGAACGCCTCCGCGCGCTGGGCTGCGACGCCGTCCAGGGCTGGCTGGTCGCCGCCGCGATGCCCGCGGCCGAGATGACCGCCTGGCTGCGCGCCCGGGACCCCGTTCCCTCCGCCGGATCCACCCCACCCCGGCCGGAGCTCGCCCCCGCCGATCCGGCGGGCGCCGAGCCGGTCCGCTGACCGCCGAGCACGCGGCGCCGACCGTTCTCCCGCCCGGTGACGGCCCTTCGCCCGGCCCGGTGGGAATCGGTGCGCGGGGCGTGTCGCCGTCGCCCTAGGATTGGCGGTGAAACCAGCCCGCGACGAGCAAGAGGATCGCCCCATGCCCGGCATCACGCGCGAGGAGGTCGCCCACCTCGCCCGGCTGGCGCGCCTTGAGCTGACGGCAGAAGAGCTCGACCACTTCGCCGGACAGCTCGACGACATCATCAGCGCGGTCGCCCGCGTCGCCGATGTCGCCACCGAGGACGTTCCGCCGACCTCCCACCCGCTGCCGCTCACCAACGTCATGCGCCCCGACGAGGTCAGGCCCGGCCTCACGGCCGAGCAGGCCCTCTCCGGCGCGCCCGCCCAGGAGCAGCGGCGTTTCAAGGTGCCGCAGATCCTGGGGGAGGAGTGAGCGGGATGGACGACCTGATCCGGCTGACCGCCGCCGAGCTCGGCGCCCGGGTCGCCGACGGATCCGTGAGCGCCGTGGAGGTCACCGAGGCGCACCTCGCCCGGATCGACGCCGTGGACGAGAAGGTGCACGCGTTCCTGCACGTGGACCGCGAGGGCGCCCTCGCCCAGGCCCGCGCCGTGGACGCCAAGCGCGCCGAGGGGGAGCGGCTCTCCCCGCTCGCCGGCGTGCCGCTGGCGCTCAAGGACATCTTCACCACCGAGGGCGTGCCGACCACCGCCGGTTCGAGGATCCTCGACGGCTGGATCCCGCCCTACGACGCGACGGTGACCCGCCGCCTCAAGGAGGCCGGGGTCGTCATCCTCGGCAAGACGAACATGGACGAGTTCGCCATGGGCTCCTCCACGGAGAACAGCGCCTTCGGCCACACCGGCAACCCGTGGGACCTCACCCGCGTCCCCGGCGGCTCCGGCGGCGGCTCCTCCGCCGCGCTCGCCGCGTTCGAGGCGCCGCTGGCCATCGGCACCGACACCGGCGGCTCCGTGCGGCAGCCCGCCTCCGTCACCGGCACCGTCGGCGTCAAGCCCACCTACGGCGGCATCTCCCGTTACGGCATGATCGCCTTCTCCTCCTCGCTCGACCAGGCGGGCCCGTGCGCCAGGAACGTCTTGGACGCCGCGCTGCTGCACGAGGTCATCGGCGGGCACGACCCGCTGGACTCCACCTCCATCGACGCTCCCGTCCCGCCCGTGGTCGAGGCCGCGAGGAACGGCACGGCGGCGGGCCTGCGCGTCGGCGTCATCACCGACTTCGGCGGCGAGGGCTTCCAGCTCGGCGTCATGCGCCGCTTCGAGGAGGCCGTCGCCCTGCTGGGCGACCTGGGCGCCGAGGTCACCGAGGTGTCCTGCCCCTCCTTCGAGGCCGCGCTCGCCGCGTACTACCTCATCGCGCCCTCCGAGTGCTCGTCCAACCTGGCCAGGTTCGACGCCATGCGGTACGGCCTGCGCATCGGCGACGACGGCACCAGGCCCGCCGAGGAGGTCACCTCGCTCACCCGCGAGGCGGGTTTCGGCGCCGAGGTCAAGCGCCGCATCATGCTCGGCACCTACGCCCTCTCCTCCGGCTACTACGACGCGTACTACGGCAGCGCCCAGAAGGCCCGCACGCTCGTCGTCCGCGATTTCCAGCGGGCGTTCGACCACGTCGACGTCCTCGTGGCGCCGACCACCCCGACCACCGCGTTCCCGATCGGCGAGCGCGCCGACGACCCCATGGCGATGTACCGAGCCGACCTGTGCACCATCCCGGTGAGCCTCGCGGGGAACGCGGCGCTCTCCGTGCCCTGCGGCCTCGCCCCCGAGGACGGCCTGCCCGTCGGCCTCCAGATCATCGCCCCCGCCATGGCCGACGAGCGGCTCTACCGCGTCGGAGCCGCCGTCGAGGCGGCGTTCCAGGCACGCTGGGGACATTCCATCCTGGAGGAGGCACCCGCACTATGAGCAAGAAGCCCAAGTCCAAGGCCAGCCTGTATCTCTCGCTCGGCACCACGCTCTTCGGGACCGTCAGCGTGGTCAGGCGGCTCAAGAGCGCCCGCCAGGAGGGGGACACGCTCCAGCTCGCCGACGCCGTCGTCTCGGCGGCCTCGATCATCACCGGCGTCGCCCTGCTGGCGCGCGAGCTGCGCCGCATGAACGACGGGGACTGGCCCGACGTCCTCCCCGACTGACCGCAGGCACGAGCACACCGAGCATCCGAGAGGTAGTACCCCAGTGACCGTCACCGACCTGGTGTCGTACGAGGACGCGCTCGCGTCCTACGACCCCGTCATGGGCCTCGAGGTCCATGTGGAGCTCGGCACCAAGACCAAGATGTTCTGCGGCTGCGCCACCACCCTCGGCGCCGAGCCCAACTCGCAGACCTGCCCCACCTGCCTCGGCCTCCCCGGCGCGCTGCCCGTGGTCAACGCGACGGGCGTCGAGTCCGCCGTCCGCATCGGCCTGGCCCTCAACTGCGAGATCGCCGAGTGGTGCCGCTTCGCCCGGAAGAACTACTTCTATCCGGACATGCCGAAGAACTTCCAGACCTCCCAGTACGACGAGCCGATCGCCTACAACGGGCACCTGGACATCCAGCTCGCCGACGGCGAGGTCTTCCGCATCGACATCGAGCGCGCCCACATGGAGGAGGACACCGGCAAGTCCACCCACATCGGCGGCGCGACCGGCCGCATCCACGGCGCCTCGCACTCGCTGCTCGACTACAACAGGGCGGGCATCCCGCTGATCGAGATCGTCACCAAGCCGATCACCGGCGCCGGGGCCCGCGCCCCCGAGGTGGCCCGCGCCTACGTGGCCGAGCTGCGCGAGCTGATCCGCGCGCTGGGCGTCTCCGAGGCCAGGATGGAGATGGGCCAGATGCGCTGCGACGTCAACCTGTCGCTGCGCCCGCACGGCCGGGAGAAGTTCGGCACCCGCAGCGAGACCAAGAACGTCAACTCGCTGCGCAGCGTGGAGCGCGCCGTGCGGTTCGAGGTCCAGCGGCACGCCGCGGTCCTCGACGACGGCGGGGTCATCGTCCAGGAGACCCGGCACTTCCACGAGGAGAACGGCACGACCACCTCGGGCCGCGTCAAGGAGGAGGCCGAGGACTACCGGTACTTCCCCGAGCCCGACCTGGTGCCGGTGGCGCCCGAGAAGGAGTGGGTGGAGCGGCTGCGCGCCGGTCTGCCCGAGCTGCCGCTGACCCGGCGGAACCGGCTGCGCGAGGAGTGGGGCATCTCCGCGCACGAGATGCAGTCCGCGCTCAACGCGGGCGCCGTCGAGCTCGTCGTCGCCACGGTCGAGGCGGGCGCCGACGCGGCGTCCGCCCGCAAGTGGTGGATGGGCGAGCTGGCCCGGCGGGCGAACGAGCTGGGCGTCGAGCTCTCGACCCTGCCCATCACCCCGTCCCAGGTCGCCCGGGTCGCGGCCCTGGTCGCCGAGGGCGCGCTGAACGACAAGCTGGCCCGGCAGGCCATCGAGGGCGTGCTGGCCGGCGAGGGCGGCCCGGACGAGGTGGTCGAGAAGCGGGGGCTGCGCATCGTCTCCGACGAGGGCGCCCTCGGCCAGGCCGTGGATGACGCCATCGCCGCCAACGCGGCCATCGCCGACAAGGTCCGCGGCGGCAAGGTCGCCGCGGCCGGCGCCCTGGTGGGCGCGGTGATGAAGGCCACCCGCGGCCAGGCGGACGCGGGCCGCGCCCGGCAGCTCATCCTCGAACGCCTGGGCGTCGAGGGCTGAACCGCCGCCCGTAGCCCCCCGAGGTCCGGTCCTGGGGCCCCTCACGCGACAGCACCTGTCGTGCGAGGGGCCCTTCCGCGTCGTCGGAGCCGCGGGACACGGCGGTCGCGGATCGCCGAGCGGCCGTTGATTTCGCCGAGGACGGCGCGCGCGGGTGCGTGTGCCGGACCTCCCGGCCGCCTAAGTACCCAGCCGACGGCTCGCTAAGGACCCTCGGACCGGGGGAGTTGCGGAAGTCACCCGATGTGGCGCCCCCTCCTTGGAGCGGAGTCTTGGGGTACCGGGAAGCCCGGTGACCGGCCGGGAGGCCGGGGCCCTGAGGAGACACAGGCGATGGTGTACGAGATCGAGAACGTATGGGCCCGGATGGCGGAGCTGCGGCAGGAGGCCGAGCGGGAGCGCCTGGCGACCGAGGTGCGCAGGGGCGCCAGGGGCTCCCGCTCGGC
>NZ_LAVK01000648.1 GCF_001083795.1 Streptomyces sp. SBT349 | reverse complement strand
GGGAGGGGTTGGGGGTCGGGGTCGAAGGCGAGCCACAGCACGGCGCACCCTGCCGCGCGCAGGGCGGTGATGCGTTCGGTGGCGGGTTCGGCTTCGTCGTCGGCGTAGTTGCCGTCCGAGGCGATGACGAGCAGGCGGCCCGCCCCGGGGTGTGTGAGGTCAACTCCCGCCGTGAGGGCGTCGATGGCTTCGGCGAGGCTGTGGCCGAGTCCCCGCGCGGCGAGCCGTGTGACGTCTCGTGGGGTGCGGCCGGGCGCGGTGATCGCGGTCACCGAGGTGTCGTAGGCGACGGTTGCGCTGAGCGAGTCGGGGTCGGTGAGGGCTGCGGCGCGGGCGACGATCCAGGCGGCGGAGGCGATCGGTTCGGTGGCGGCGTGCATGGAGGCGGAGACGTCCAGGGCGATTCCCACCCTGAGCGGCGGGGTCGGGTTAGGCCGGTGCACGGTGCGCGTCCAGGGGGTCGCGGTCGGCGTGGCACCGGCGGCCAGCTGGGCGTCGCGGGCGAGGGCCTGGCGCATGTTGAGGCGTCCGGGCGGTGCCGCCGAGGGGATGTGGGTGGTGGTGCGTTCCCGGTGGGCGGCGGCCCGCAGCGCTCTTGCGAGTTGTCCGGCGGCCGACTTCTCGGCGGCGGTGGGCGGGCGGGTACCGATCACCGGGGAGCGTTCGGGCCTGCGCCTACGGGTCTTGGTGGGGTTGTAGGGGCCCGCGCCCGGCGAGAAGACCCGCTCCGCCGTCTTCGCGGCCTGCCGCGCACGTGCCGCTTGAGCCGACTTGGCCTGCCTGCGTGCGGTACGGGCGGCCTCGACCCGTGCCTGGGCTGCGGCTTGGGCGGCGTCGTTCGCGGCCACCGCAGCGATGGTCTTGCCGATCGCGTCGGCCAGCTCGCCCACGGGGCAGGTGGGGTCCGGTGCGGGTTCGGACGCGTTGGGGTCGGCGTCGAGGGCCTGGCACCACGCGCGGGCGTGGCCGAGCATGGCCTGCTCGTCCTCGTCCCCCGTGGCATGGGCGGCCGTCCAGATCTCGGCGAGGGTCGCCAGCAGATCCTCGCCGAGGACCTTCGTGACGGTGGTCTCCAGGGGTTGGGTCTCGTCGGGGTCGAGGATCCCGGCGTCCCGGCGGGCGAGGATCAGCGCTGCTGCACAGGCGGCCTGCCACCGGTCGGTGGGGGTGTCGCTGGTGAAGTCGGCGAGGACCAGGGTGTGTACGGCCGCGCGCAGGTATCGGCGGTCCCCCGGGCGGCGGCCCAGGTGCGCGTGTTCGGCGCGGGATTCCTCCAGGAGTTGTCCTGCCGTGTCCAGGGCGGTACCGCGCAGCGGGATGGGTGTTGCCCATCGGGTGTGTGCGGCGTGTGCGGCCTCATGGATGAAGGCGCCCCAGGCGACGGGGTAGCGCTCCTCGTCGCCTGGCCGGGCGGGGTTGATGGTGGCCGGGTGCAGTGGGGCGAAGAGGGCGGTGTGGATTTCCAGTTCGGCCAGGGTGGGGAAGAACGCGGCCGGTGCCCCGGAGCGGGTTCGGTGTTCGCAGGAGACGAGGATGTCCTCGCGTTCGGCGAGTTCGGGCAGTCGCGCGGACAGGGCGGCGGCGATGCGCAGCCACTCCCGCGTGTGTGGGCGGGGCCGGGG
>NZ_LAVK01000647.1 GCF_001083795.1 Streptomyces sp. SBT349 | reverse complement strand
GGCGGGGGGCGCAGGGGGCGTGGCCCTCGGTGAGGAGGATGGCCTCCGCCTCGTCGCCGCTCATGTACGCGATGAACGCCTCGGCGAGCGAGCCGGGTTCGGGCCGTCCGGCGGTGTAGAGGGTCTCCACGGCCCAGAAGGGGTAGGCGTCCTCCCCTTCCTGGACGATGCGGGCGACGCTCGGCTCGTTGCCGTTGATGTGCGCGACGACGACGTTGTCGTAGTCGCCCACCGCGGACAGCTCGGCGTACCCGATGGCGCCGGGCAGCCGGTCGACCTCGGTGAGGAGTTCCTCGGTGCCCTCGCGCTCGCAGCGGATGTACCCCTCCCCGGCGAACCCGGAGCGGGGCCGCTCGCAGTCGTGCGAGGAGAAGACCTGCTCGCGCTCGGGGTGGAGGACCTTGCCCTCGAACGTGACGCGGGTGCCGGAGTCGCCGTCGCGCCCCACCACGCGGACCGGCTCGTCCAAGCGCTCGTCGATCTGCGACCAGTTGGTGATCTCGCCGGTGTAGATGCCGCGCAGCTCGTCCTGGGTAAGGTCCCAGACGCGGAGGTTCTCGTTGAGGACGACGCTGAAGATCATGATGCCGACGTCGTGGGCCACCAGGCCCTCGGGGAGGTTGGGGGACGGCCCGTCGGAGGCGGCGATCAGCGCGTCCTCGGAGCCGTCCCCGCGATCGCGCGCCTCCGTCAGGGCGCGGATGCCCTCCAGGCTGCCGTCCGCCTCGATCGTGATGTCCGCGTCGGGGCAGTCCTCGGCGTAGGCGTCCCTGATCTCGGTGAGCAGGGGCTCGAAGGCCGTCGAGCCGTTGACCGTCAGTTCGCCCTCGGCGCAGTGGGCGGGCGCGCCGCCGCCGTTGCCCAGGACGAACGAGGCGGCGAGCAGGGTGACGGAGGCGGTCAGCAGCACGACCAGGGTGCTGGTCGCCATCTGGGCCCTGCGCCGCCAGTGGCCCTCGACCAGCCTGCCGCCGTTGATGAACCCCTGGAGCCCGACCGCCGTCCCGCCGCCGGTGAGCAGGACCAGCACCTTGAAGTGGTCCTTGCGGTTGAGCGGCACCTTGGGGAGGGTGACGGTGTCCCCGTGGACGGTGAGGCCGCCCTCCCGCAGCAGCCGGGTGATGGTGGGGTCGCTGGCGTCGATGACCTCGGCGGTGAGGATGGAACGGTCCTCGAAGACGAACCGCAGCGGGTCGTGGAGGTCGTCCTCGGATATCTGCGAGACGCCCGCGTTCTCCACGCGCAGCAGGGCGATGCTCGCGTCGGGAACGTCCGCGCCGAGGTGGCGGAGGGTCAGCTCGACGCGGCCCTCGGCCTCCTTGGGGATCATGCGGATCGGCAGGTTGAGCTGGGCGCGCCAGCCGATGCGCTTCTGGGTCGGCCAGTAACGGCGCGTCAGCATGCCGATCACCGAGGCCACGAGGCCGGCCATGGCGAGCATGTCCTCGACGCTGAGTGTGATCACGAGCCCCCCTGGCCCCGTTGCCCCCGTTGTTCACGCCGCGCGCGGTCGGCGCGCGGCGTGCGGTGACGATACCGGGGGGCGGGGGCGTGCGGAGTGGTCTCGCACGCCCCGCGCATGACCGTTCATCAGAAGTTCCCCCGCCGGTTCCGGGGCGCCGGGCGGGGGGTCTCTTATACACCTCTGACGCTACCGACGAA
>NZ_LAVK01000646.1 GCF_001083795.1 Streptomyces sp. SBT349 | reverse complement strand
GCGACCGGCGCCCCTCCCGCCGTGGCAGACTGACCGGCCTGCCAACCGACCCACCGGCCCCCACCCGATGACGAAAGGTCGGACCACATGTCAGTGACGCAACAACTGGGCGGCCCCGCGGCCCGCGGCCCTCTCCCGGGCACGGGCGGCCCCGGCGGCGGCCTGCGCGACAGCGCCGTCCGTCTCGCGCTCCTGCCGCTGCGGCTCTTCCTGGGCCTCACCTTCCTCTACGCGGGCATCGACAAGTTCACCAACGCGGGCCCGTTCAGCGACTCCATGTCGACCGACATGATGGAACGCATGCTCGACGCCTCACGCGAGGACGCGGCGGCGGGCTGGCTGGCCGACCTCGCGCTCGACCATCCGGGCATCGTCCTCGACGGCACGGCGGTGGCCGAGATCGCCGTCGGCATCGGCGTGCTGATCGGCCTGCTGACGCGCTGGGCGGCGGCGGGCGGCGCGCTGCTCGCGCTCTCGTTCTGGCTGACGGTCAGCTGGTCGTCCGACCCGTACTACCTCGGGGCCGACCTGCCCTACCTGCTGGGCTTTCTGACGTTGCTGCTGGCCGGTGGCGGCCCGCTCGCGCTCGAACGGGTCATCGCCGCCCGGCAGGCCCGCCGGAGCGGTCGCCTGTTCGGCTAGCCCCGCGGCAACGCACCGGGCCCGCGCCGTCCGCGACGCGCCGTCATCGTGATCACGGCGACCACCGCCGTGCACACCAGTGCCAACGGCAGCAGCGCGAACAGCACCGGCAGCGGGATGTCGAGGCCGCCGGTCGCGCGCAGCAGGTGCAGCCCGGCGATGCAGAGCACCGCCAGGCCGAGCACCAGCCGCGCGGGCTCGAAGCGGTGCGGCCGGTCGTTGCGCGCGGGAATGCCGCTGTGCCCGTTCACGCGCGCTCCACCGCCACATGCCCCAGGCCCATCTCCACGCGGAGTTCGACCGTGCCCACGGGTTCCACGCCGTCCGGCGGCAGGTAGGTCTCCGTCCGCTCCTGGCCGACGCCGCCCCAGCTCTCGTCGCGGGCGTCCCCGTTGTCCACGCGCGGCGCGTCATAGGTGAACGCGCCCATGCCGACCTCCGCGGTGATCCGCACCCGGGCCTCGGTCGGCACGATCACCCGGATCTGACCGGCCCCCGCCTCGACGCTTGTGGACACGGTCTGCCCCTCCTCCAGCCTGATGCCGCCCAGATCCAGCTCGGCGTTGCCGCTGCCCAGCTCGTAGCCGTCGCGGACGGCGGAGGCCGCGACCGGCCGCCACCGGGTGTCCGCCCAGCTGGTGGTGATGTTGTCGGGCAGCACCGAGGCGCCCCCGAGCATCATGCCCGTGAGCACCACCGCGACCACCGTGCCGCCGCCGAGGCGGCCGAAGAACGCGCTCACCACCAGGCCCGCGCCGAACACCGCGAGCGCCGCGGAGAGGCCGATGACCAGCGTGGTGCCGAGCGGCTCGTGCTCCCAGGCGACGACCGTGCCGAGCGTCGCCGCGCACAGCGCCAGCAGCAGCACCGGCCCGCCCAGGCGGAACTCGCCCGGCACCGCCGGTCGCGGCGCCATGGGCCCCGGGGCGGGCCGCGCCTCGCGCGGCGGGCCGTATCCCCGTCTCTTTTACACATCTCCGAGCCCCCGAGAATAAAGCGAAACTCGTATGGCGTCTTTTGCTTTGAAAAAAAAAAA
>NZ_LAVK01000645.1 GCF_001083795.1 Streptomyces sp. SBT349 | reverse complement strand
GGGTCCGGTGGGCGTCGGGGCGGGCGCGGGCGCGGGCCCGGGCGCGGCCACCGAGCGGGCCATGGTGGTGGCCACCGACGCGTTGATGGTGGCGGCAAGCTCCCGGGCCTGCGGGAGACCCTGGTCGTGGAGCATCGCCGTGAGGCCGCCCGCGAAGCCCTGGCCGACGGCCCTGACCTTCCACGCGCCGTTCCTCAGGTAGAGCTCGACGGCGACGACGGCGGACTCGGTGGCGAGGTCCACGAGGGAGTAGGTGACGATCGGCGTGCCGTCCAGGCCGGTGACGGCGACGAACGGCGCCGCGACCGCGCCGAAGACGGCGGGCCCGCCCACGCCGGTGGGGAGGGCGAGCATCACGTTCACCCGGTGAACGCCCTCGGGCAGGGCGTCGAGGTCCACGGCGAGACGGTGGTCCGCGGCGGCCTGCTTGGAGACCTCGATGCCGGGGAGGCGGGGGGACGCCGGGTGGGCTATCCAGGAGGCGTCCCGCATCTGGCCCCGGTCGTCGTTGAGTGTCACCCCGGCCACGATCGGTTGTCCCGCCGACACCCGTATCTCCAGGCGCGTCTCCGGCAGGGGGTGGTTCTGCCCGCGGATCAACTCGGCCGTCATCGTGGAGCCTCTCTCGTTCCCTTGCTCGGGGGGTGCTCGGGGGGTGCTCGGGGGGGATGAGCCCGGCGCGACCGTGTGCCGCCGGGCCCGGGATCAGGCGGTCGGGGCCGTCACAGGTAGGGGATCAGCGCCGGCAGCAGGTCCTGGAAGGTACGGCCGTTGGCGGGCTCGCCGATGGCCGTCATCTGCCAGCCGGAGCCCTGGCGGTGCACCTTGGCCATGACCTGCGCCGTGTACTGGCCGCCGCCGGTGAGGGTGTAACGCGCCAGCTCCTGGCCGTTGGTCTCGTCGACGAGGCGGCAGAACGCGTTCTGCACCTCCGCGAAGGACTGCCCGGTGAAGGAGTTGACCGTGAAGACGATCTGGTCGACGTGGACCGGGACCCGCTGGAGGTCCACGAGGATCGCCTCGTCGTCGCCGCCCTGCCCGGCGCCGCCCACCAGGTTGTCACCGGTGTGCCGGACGGAGCCGTCGTCGCTCACCAGGTGCTGGAAGAAGACGACGTCGACGGGCTGCTTGTCGGCGAAGACCACGGCCGAGGCGTCGAGGTCGATCTCGCGCGAGCGCCTCCCGAGCAGGCCGCGGCGGGGGGCGGCCTGCCAGCCGAGCCCCATCCGCACCGCGGTGAGGGTGCCCCCGTCGGACTTCTGGAGGTTGATCGCCTGTCCCTTGGACAAGTTGAGACTCACGCGCTGAACCCTTCTCCGGCCTCTCGGCCGCCACTTCGGCGGTTGCACGGAACCTTACGCAGTGCCACCGACAGTCCGGCCGCCGATACCCACTTTGTGTCACTCCTGAAACCCGGCGCCGCGCCCCGCCCGCGCGGAAGGCGGGGGGCTGAGGGCTGAGGGCCGGGGGGAGTTCAGGCGCAGGCGGCGGGCGGGGCCTCTTCCAGGTAGTCGTGTCGCAGCAGGGTCTCGACGGAGAGGCGGGCGGCGGGCGGGGGGGCCGGGGGGGGGGGGGGCCGGGGGGGGGGGGGGGCCTCGCCCGGGCGGGCGGACCAGGGGCGGCCCCGGGCCGGGGTCACCGCGAAGGGGGGGTTCCCGCGGGAGGAGGTGTCTCTTTTACAAATACTAC
>NZ_LAVK01000644.1 GCF_001083795.1 Streptomyces sp. SBT349 | reverse complement strand
CGGCTGTGTCGCGAGCAGGGCATCAACCGCACCGGCATGGACCAGCTCGGCGCGGCGGATCGGGGTGGACTACGCCTCGCACGGTCCGCAGGTGGAGGAGATCCGCGAGGAGCTGCTGCGGGCCCTGGCGGGTGTGGTGCCGGTGTCGTCGCGGGTGGCGTTCTACTCCACGGTGACGGGTGAGGTGGTGGACACCGCCACCCTCGACGCCGGGTACTGGGTGCGGAACCTGCGCGAGCCGGTGCGGTTCGCTCCGGTGGTGGCGGCGTTGGCGCAGGCGGGTGCGGGGGTGTTCATCGAGGCCAGCCCTCATCCGGTGCTGATCGCCGGGATCGGTGACACGCTGGCGGAGGCGGGGGCTCAGTGCGCGGTGGTGGAGACCCTGCGCCGGGATCAGGGCGGGATGGCACGGTTCCTGGCTAGTGCCGCACAGGCCCACGTTCACGGGGTGGACCTGGACTGGAACGCGATCTTCCCCGGCGACCACCCCCGCCACGTCACCCTGCCCACCTACGCCTTCCAGCGGGAGCGGTACTGGCTGGACGCCGGTCGTTCGCGCGGCGCAGGAGACGTACGAGGGCTCGGGCTCGGAGCGGCGGACCATCCTCTGCTGGGGGCGGCGGTGGGGATGGCCGACAGCGACGAGTGGCTGCTGACGGGTTGGCTGTCGCTGTCGACGCATCCCTGGCTGGCCGATCACGCCGTCCACGGAACCGTTCTCGTGCCGGGGACCGCATTGGTGGACCTGGTGATCCGCGCCGGCGACGAGGTCGGCTGCGACGAGATCGAGGAACTCACCCTTCAGGCACCTTTGCTCCTGCCGGAGCGTGGAGGGGTTCAGATTCAGGTGCGGGTGAGGGCTGGAGAGCCGGATGGCCGTCGTGAGGCGATGGTCTACTCCCGGCTGGCTGAGGAGGATATCGATCATCCCTGGACGTGTCATGCGGTGGCGGTGTTGGTGGGGGGTGCTTCGGGCCGGGGTTCGGATGTGTGGGATGCGGGTGGTGTGTGGCCTCCGGTGGGTGCTCGGCCGGTGGATGTGGAGGGCTTTTATGAGGGTCTTGCCGGGCGTGGTTATGCCTATGGTCCGGCGTTCCAGGGGTTGAGGGCGGCGTGGCGTGGGTCGGGTGGGGAGTTGTTCGCGGAGGTGGTGCTGCCGGAGGAGCTGCGCCAGGACGCCGGGCGGTTCGGGATCCATCCCGCCCTGCTCGACGCCGCGCTTCAGGTGTCGCTGCTGGGCACTGGAGCAGGAGACGGCGAAGACGGGCAAACCCGGCTCGTTTTCGCCTTCCGTGGTGTTCGGCTGTTGGCGTCTGGTGCTGGCGCGGTGCGGGTGCGTCTGACGGGTGTTGGCGGTGATGCGGTGCGGGTTGAGTTGGCTGATTCGGTGGGTGAGCTGGTGGCTGTGGTGGGTTCGATGGTGGCGCGGTCGGTGGATGTGGGGTTGTTGGGGGTGGTGGATTCGGGTGTGGGTGAGTCGTTGTTCGGGGTGGAGTGGGTGGAGCTGGCTGGTGGTGCTGCTGGGGATAGCGCTGAGGTGAGTGGGGGGGTGTGGGTGGTGGTGGGTTCGGAGTCGGTGGTTGAGGGGTTGGTTGTGGATGGGGTGGAGGTGGTGCGGTTTGCGGATATGGGGTCGTTGGGTCGTGCGGTGGAGTTGGGGGAGGTTGTTCCGGGGGTGGTGGTGTGGTGTGTGG
>NZ_LAVK01000643.1 GCF_001083795.1 Streptomyces sp. SBT349 | reverse complement strand
CCGTGGCCCGCGGGTCGGCGGGCCCCCCGGCGCGGCGCCGTGGCCCACGACGCCGGGTCCCGGATGGCAGAGCGGCGCGCACCCCCCGGCCCCTCCGCCCCCTCGACGGCGACGGCGAGGACGGCGGATCGTCATGAGCGTGCTGTTGCTCCTGTTGCTGCTGTACCTCGCGTGGACCCTCTCGTGGCTGGAGATCGACCTCGGCGGCCTGACCGGCGATACCGACGACTCCATCGACGACTCCATCAACGACTCCATCAACGACGGCTGATGGCCGGCGGCTGGGAGCGATAGCCGTCTCTATCCTTCGTTGATCGGTCTTAGGGATGCCGGATGAGGGAGATGGGTGTTCCGAACGGACGATGTCCCGGTGGCGGACCGCTTCCCCGTGTTCCGTGAGCTCGCGGAACGGATGCACGCGCCGATGTGGTCCGGCGGCTCCGGGAGAGCGGGGACGAGCGGGCGGTGCGGATCGTCGCCCGGCTGCCCGTGGACGGGATCGGCGTGCTCGACTCGCACGCCGTGGACCGGCTGCTCATCGGCGTGCACACCGAACTCCAGCGCCTGAGCGAGGAACTGCGGATCGGCGAACGCGTCATTCACCTGCTCAGCCCGCTCAACACCGCAATCCGGGCGACCACCGGGCAGCCCGGTCCCTACCGCCTGGTCGACATCGGGTGCGGCCTCGGCGGCATGGGCCGCTTGTGCGACCGCACGAAGTGCTTCGCGCCGACGGGAGCCATATGGTCGAGGCGGATTCCCCCCGCGTCGTTCGTGGACGGGGCGCCACCATCGGCGTCAGTGAGACGAGCGCCGATCTGCCATGGTCAAGCGATGGCAGATCGGTCTGTGATCAGTGCTTTTGCCAGCAGGTCGAAAGGTCCGATCGAGGGAACTACCGGCTTGGCGACGACACAGTGCACGCTGTGAAGTCTCTATAGAGGTGTCAGCGCGAATCACATGAGACCTTGCCGGGCGCGTTTGCTGGAATGACCCATTCGCATCAGCGCTCCGTTCGTGTCACCGCGGGCCCTCCGCCCACGGTCTGGCTTGCTCCCGCTGCCTCCAGTGAGGTGAGCAGTGAACCAGCCCACCCGGGGCTTGTGGTCCCGAACTGGGCCATCAGGCGGATCCGATCCGAGTTCACCCGGCGGCCCGGAGGTGAGCCGAGGCCGCTGCTGCACCTCGACATCGCCGACGCGGAAGCGGGCATGGACGCTCGTGCCCGCCATCTACCGACGAGCCAGGCTTCGGGGGTGGCATCGGGGTGCCCAGGGGTCCTCGCGCAGCTTCCTCCCGAACTGGCGGCGGCGGCCGAGCCGGGCGGGCCGCTCACCGGAGGGCCGGAGGAGGGGCTGCCGGGCTTCTTCTACCGCGTCCACCGGCTTCTGCGGCATGGCGGGATGCTGCTGACCGCGTGCCGTCAGCAGCACCGCGAGAACGGTGAACTCATCGACCCGTGCGGCCGGCTGATCGCCTGCGCGCGTGCCGCCGGGTTTGTCTACCGCCAGCACATCCTCACCGTCCACGCCACCGCCAGCGGCAACCGCCTCCACCCCACCGACGACGCTCCCGACGCGAGCACGACGCCGGAGTGGCGCCACCGGCCAATCCACACGGATCTCCTGATGTTCACCCCCGCCTGAACCCCCCCCCGTCGCGCCCCGCCCCCGGAACCGAACAGGAGACGCTCGTGC
>NZ_LAVK01000642.1 GCF_001083795.1 Streptomyces sp. SBT349 | reverse complement strand
GCCCCACCGACCGGCCGCCCCACCGCACTCGTTACGGAGCACCCATGGCACACACCGAAGACTCCCGCGACGGGCTGGACCGCCTCGACCGGCTGCGGGCCCGGCTCGGCTCGCCGGCCTTCGGCGGCGACTACAACCCGGAGCAGTGGCCGCGGAAGACCTGGGAGGAGGACATGCGGCTGATGCGCGAGGCCGGGGTCAACCTGGTCAGCGTCGGCGTGTTCTCCTGGGGCCTGCTGGAGCCGCGGGCGGGGCAGTTCGCGTTCGGCTGGCTGGACGAGGTGATGGACCTGCTCGCCGACAATGGAGTCGCCGCCAATCTGGCCACCCCCACCGCCGCGCCCCCCGCGTGGCTGGCGCACGAGCACCCCGAGACGCTGCCCGTGGACGCCGAGGGGCGCACCATCGCCTTCGGCGCGCGGCAGCACTACTGCCCGTCCTCGCCCGTCTTCCGCCACCACGCCGAGCGGATCACCGAGCGCCTCGCCGAGCGCTACGCCGGGCACCCGGCGCTGGCCATGTGGCACATCGGCAACGAGTACCCGGGCCTGGCCTACTGCCACTGCCCGGCGTCGGCGGCCGACTTCCGCCGCTGGCTGGCGCGGCGCTACGGCAGCGTGGAGGCGCTCAACGACGCGTGGGGCACGGCGTTCTGGGGCCAGCGGTACGACTCGTTCGACCAGGTCGGAACGGGGCGTGCCCGGCTGCTCGGCGGGCCGAACACCGGGCAGGTGCTGGACTTCGCGCGGTTCTCGGGCGACGCGTCGCTGGCCTGCTTCGCCGCGGAACGGGACATCGTCCGGCGCCACACCCCCGACATCCCGGTGGCGACCAACTTCATGGGCCCGTTCAAGCATCTCGACTACTGGCGCTGGGCCGCCGAGGAGGACGTCGTCGCCCTCGACATCTACCCCAACGCGTGGGACGAGGAGGGGCAGATCATCGCGGCCTACAACTTCGACCTGATGCGCTCCCTGCGCGGCGGCGAACCCTGGCTGCTGATGGAGTCCGCCACCGGGCCCAACGTGCAGCGACGCCGCAACTCCGCCCGGCCGCCGGGTCAGTTGCGCGTCCGCTCCCTCCAGGCGGTGGCCAGGGGCGCCGACTCGGTGATGTTCTTCCAGTTCCGCGCCTCCGCCCAGGGCGCCGAGCGCTACCACTCGGCCATGCTCCCGCACGGCGGAGCCGCGACCCGCACCTGGCGCGAGGTCGTCGAGCTCGGCCGGCAGGTGCGCCGACTGGCGCCGCTGGGCGGCGGCCGGACGCGCGCCGAGGCGGCCATGGTGTGGGACTGGGAGAGCTGGTGGGCCCTGGAACTGCCGGGGCGCCCCTCCGCGGACCTCGACTTCCGCGCCCAGGTGCTGGCCCACTACCGGCCCCTGTGGCACGCCAACATCCCGGTCGACTTCGTGCGCCCGACCGACGACCTCACCGGCTACCGCCTGGTCGTCGTCCCCAACCTCTACCTGACCACCGACCGGGCCGCCGCCAACCTCACCGGCTACGTGCGGGACGGCGGCCACCTGCTGATGTCCTACTTCTCCGGCATCGCGGACGGCGACGACCGCGTCCGCCTCGGCGGCCACCCGGGCGCCTTCCGCGAGGTCCTGGGCCTGCTGATCGACGAGTTCAACCCGCTCCAGCCGGGCGAGCGCCACGGACTGCGGCACGCCGCGGACGAGGGGGAGTCGGAGGTC
>NZ_LAVK01000641.1 GCF_001083795.1 Streptomyces sp. SBT349 | reverse complement strand
CACCCGGCGGCCCCGACGCGCCGCGCCCGCTGGCGTTCGCGCTGTCCGCCCGCTCCGCCGCCTCACTGCGCGGCCAGGCGGAACGGCTCCGCGACCACCTGCTGGCCCGGCCCGAGGAACGGCTCGCCGACCTCGCCCACTCGATCGCCGTCACCCGTACCCCGATGGACCACCGGGCCGCCCTGGTCGCCCAGGACCGCGACCAACTCCTCGCGGCGACCGCCGCCCTGGCCGCGGGCGACCCCGCCCCCGGGCTCTGGACCGGCAGGGCCCGCCGCGGCAAGCTCGCGTTCCTCTTCACCGGGCAGGGCAGCCAGCGGCCCGGGATGGGCGCCGCCCTGGCCCGGACGTTCCCCGTCTACGCGGAGGCGCTCGAAGAGATCTGCTCCCACGCCGACCCGTCGCTCGGCCGGTCGCTGCGCGACCTGATGACCGCGGAGCCCGGCACGCCCGAGGCGGACGCGCTGGGCGGCACCGAGTACGCCCAGCCCGCGCTGTTCGCGTTCGAGGTCGCCCTGGCGCGGCTCCTCGCCTCCTGGGGCGTGCGGCCCGACGCCGTCCTCGGCCACTCCGTCGGCGAACTGGCCGCCGCGCACATCGCCGGGGTCCTCGGCCTCCACGACGCCTGCGCGCTCGTGATCGCGCGCGGCCGCCTGATGGCGAAGGCGCCGGCGGGCGGGGCGATGGCGGCCATCGAGGCGAGCGAGTCCGAGATCGCGCCGTCCCTGGCCGGACACGAGGACCTGGTGTCGCTCGCGGCCGTCAACGCCCCCTCCTCCGTCGTGGTCTCCGGCGACGCCGACACGGTCGCCCGGATCGCGGGCACCTGGCGGGAGCGGGGCCGCAGGACGACCGGGCTGAAGGTCAGCCACGCCTTCCACTCGCCTCGACTGGACGGCGTGCTGGACGAGTTCAGGACCGTCGCGGAGAGCGTCACCTACGCGCCGCCCGCGGTGCCCCTGGTCTCCAACGTGACCGGCGCGCTCGCCGACCCCGAGCTGCTCTCCACCCCCGACTACTGGGTGCGGCACATGCGCGGCACCGTGCGCTTCGCCGACGGGATCGCCGCGCTGCACGGCCACGGCGTCGCCACCCACCTGGAACTCGGCCCCGACGGCGTGCTGTCCGGCATGGGCCAGCACTGCCTGCCCGCCGGCGCCGAGGCGCGTTTCGTGCCCGCGCAGCGCGCGGACGGCGAGCCGGTGGCGGACGTCACCACGGCCGTGGCCCGGCTCTACACCACCGGGCGGCGGCCCGACTGGCAGGCGTTCCACGCCGGCCTCGCGCCCCGCCGCGTGCCGCTGCCGACCTACGCGTTCACCCGCGACCGCTACTGGCTGGACGCCGGGCTCACCACCACCGCCCCCCACCTCGGCCTCCCCGCCTCCACCGGCGCGCCCAGCGCGTCCGCCGCCTCGGGCGCCGCCGCCCCGGACGGGGCCCGAGCCGCCGCCTCGCCGCTGGGCGCCGACCTGGCCGGGCTCGCGCCCGAGGCGCGGGGGGCCAGGGCGCTGGACCTGATACGGCGCCACATCGCCGCCGTCCTCGGCCACGCCGACCCCGAGGCCGTCGAACCGGACGCCGCGTTCAGCGACATGGGCTTCACCTCGCTGACCGCCGTCGAACTGCGCAACAGCCTGGTCGCCGCCACCGGCGTCGAACTGCCCGCCAGCCTCGTCTTCGACTACCCGACGCCG
>NZ_LAVK01000640.1 GCF_001083795.1 Streptomyces sp. SBT349 | reverse complement strand
CCCCGAGCCCCACCACCAGCGGCATCCCGCGCCCGACCCCCACCACGGTGTCCGGCTCGTCGGCGTGCACCGCGAGCAGCGCGAACGAGCCCTCCAGCGAACGGCACACCTGGCGCATCGCCTCGGCCAGGTCCACGCACGAGGAGAACGCCTCCGCCAGCAGGTGCGCCACCACCTCGGTGTCGGTCTCCGAGGCCAGCGGACGCCCGCGCGCCACCAGCTGGGCGCGCAGCTCCCGGTGGTTGCCGATCCGCCCGTCGTGGACCACCGCCACCCGGCCCGCGTTGTCGAGCTGCGGATGGGCGTTGCCCTCCGTGGGCGGGCCGTGCGTCGCCCGACGCAGATGCCCGATGGCGCTGGCGCCCGTCGGCAGCGGGCGCCGTTCGAGCACGCCGCGCAACGTGGACAGGCCGCCCGCCGTGCGCGCCGCCGCCAGGCCACCGTCCGCCAGTACCGCAACCCCCGAGGAGTCGTGCGCGGGCCGCTCCAGGCGGCCGAGCCCCGCCAGGACCACCTCGAGGGCGGACCGCGCCTGCGCTCCCACGTAACCGACCATCCCGCACATGCGGGCAGACTAGCCGGGCGGCGAGAATGGCGGCGTGGCAACCTCGCTCCAGCAGCACACCCCCTATGTCGATCTCGACCGCGCGGAGTGGAGCGCCCTGCGCGACCGCACTCCGCTGCCCCTGACGGCCGAGGAGGTGGAACGGCTCCGCGGCCTCGGCGACGTGATCGACCTCACGGAGGTGCGGGAGGTCTACCTGCCGCTGTCCCGCCTGCTCAACCTCTATGTCGGGGCCACCGAACAGCTCCGCGGCGCGGTCAGCACCTTCCTCGGCGGGCCGCAGCCCTCCACCCCGTTCGTCATCGCCGTGGCGGGCAGCGTCGCGGTCGGCAAGTCCACCGTCTCGCGCCTGCTCCGCTCGCTGCTGGCCCGCTGGCCCGAGCACCCACGGGTCGAACTGGTGACGACGGACGGCTTCCTGCTGCCCAACGCGGAGCTGGAACGCCGGGGCCTGATGCAGCGGAAGGGCTTCCCCGAGTCGTACGACCGGCGGGCGCTGACGCGCTTCGTGGCGGACGTCAAGGCGGGAAGCGAGGAGGTGAACGCGCCGGTCTACTCGCACCTCACCTACGACATCGTGCCGGGCGCCCGCCTGACGGTGCGCCGCCCCGACATACTGATCATCGAGGGGCTGAACGTCCTCCAGCCCGCGCCGCCCGGACGGGTGGGCCTGGCCGACTACTTCGACTTCTCGGTGTACGTGGACGCGCGGACCGGGGATATCCGCCGCTGGTATCTCGACCGCTTCAGGAAGCTCCGCGAGACGGCGTTCCAGAACGAGGATTCCTACTTCAGGAAATACGCGGCGGTGCCGGAGAAGGAGGCGATGGAGTACGCCGAGAACAATTGGCGCACCATCAACGAACCGAACCTGCTGACGAATATCGCCCCTACGCGAGGGCGGGCGAGGCTGGTACTCCAGAAGTCGGAGACGCACGTCGTCCGGAGAATTCGGCTGCGGAAGCTGTGAGTTCGGCCTGCGGCCCGCTTGGCCGTTCGTGGCTGGGGCGGTTTCCGATGCTTTAGGCAGCCCCGTTGGGGCGAGCCTCTAAGATCGGGGGCCCGATCGGGGAAAACGCGGTGGGGCCCAGGGGCCCGATCCGCCGGCCAGCGTAAGGGCCCCCGATCTCTCGC
>NZ_LAVK01000639.1 GCF_001083795.1 Streptomyces sp. SBT349 | reverse complement strand
GGGTGGGAGGGGGGGGGGGGGTGGGAGGGGGAGATGGACATGAGCCCGCGCAGCCCCGCCCTCACCACGTCGAAGTCGAGGTGGCCCAGCAGGGCGCGTTGCAGGATGAACCCCTGCGCGCAGGCCGCCAGCACCCGGCCCACGGCCTCGGGCTCCACGTCGCGGGACATCATCCCCTTCTCCTGGTAGGCGACGACGACCCGGCTCCAGGCCCCGATGAGGCTGCCGAGCAGGTCCCGCAGGACCTCGGCCAGCTTCTCGTCGCGGAAGGCCTCGGCCCACACCTGCACCACCAGCGGCGGGGGGAACCCGAGCACCGACTCCACCCGCTCCAGCGCGTCGGCCAGGATCTCGTCGGGGAACGGGACGCGCGGCGAGCTCAGGGCGTCGTCGAACGCGCCCCTGACCGTGTCGAGCACCCCGCCCGCCAGGTCGGCGATGATCGCCTCCTTGCTCGGGAAGTACCGGTAGACCGCGCCCGAGGACAGGCCGGTCTCCTTGAACACGTCCTGCATGGACGTGCCGTGGAAGCCGTTCCTGGCGAAGCAGCGGGCGGCGCCCTGACGGATCTGGCGCCGTCGGGCCTCAAGGTGCTCGGGTGATACGCGGGCCATGCGGGGATCGTAAAACGAACGTTCCTTCTTGACAATCGCACGGCCCCGGGTTCACGGTGTGGACATAGGAAAACGAACGATCCTTCTTTTTAGGAGATGGGGCACGCATGCCATCGCCCTTCCCCCCGTCCGCGCCGTCGCCCTCGTACGCGCCCTCGTCCGCGCCGGGCCGCTCCGCGCTGCTGGTGGCGCTGCTGGTGCCCGCGGTCGTGGCGTTCGCCCTGTGGGCCTTCGCCTGGCCCGCGGCCAGGACCGCGCCCGACGGGCTGCCGGTCGGCGTCGCGGGACCGGCCGCCGCCGCCGAGCGGGTCGCCGGTCAGCTGCGCGCCCAGGACGGCGCGTTCGAGGTGCGTGTGTACGAGGACGAGGCGGCGGCCCGCGGGGCGATCGAGGACCGCGAGGTCTACGGCGCGTTCCTGGTCGGCCGCGGCGAGTCGTCCGAGGTGCTGACCGCGAGCGCGGGCGGCGCGTCGGTGGCGCAGCTGCTCGCCGACCTCGGCGCGCGGCAGGCACCCGAGGGGGCGCGGGTCACCGTGACCGACGTGGTGCCCGCCCCGGCGGCCGACCCGCGCGGCGCCGCGTTCACCTCCGCCGTGCTGCCGCTGGCCCTCGCCGGGATCGCGACCGGCGCGGCGGCGACGGCCCTGGGGCTGCGGCGGGGCCGGGCCCTGCTGACGCTGATCGGTGCGGCGGCGCTGACCGGCGCGGTCGGCGCCGCGATCGCGCAGGGGTGGCTCGACGTGCTCGGCGGCACATGGCTCGCGGTGGCGGCGGTGCTGGCGCTCGTCGTGGCCGCCGGGGCGGCGACCGTCGCCGGGGCCGCCGCCAGACTCGGCCCGGCCGGTCTGGGCGTCGGGTCACTGGTCGTCATGCTGCTCGGGAACCCGTGGTCGGGCGCCGGGTCGGCGCCCGAGATGCTTCCCGAGCCGGTGGGCACGCTCGGCGCGTGGCTGCCGACGGGGGCGGGGGCGACGCTGCTCCGCTCGGTCGCGTTCTTCGACGGGGCGGCGGTCGCGCAGCCGCTGGCCGTCCTGCTGGCGTGGACGGCCCTCGGCACGGCGGCCCTCCTCTTCCCCCGCCGCCGCAC